>NZ_JAYJLJ010000007.1:0-199709 GCF_051948815.1 Aeromonas sp. Lyrl_2 | reverse complement strand
TTTTATCCCAAGGCCTCAGTCAGGCCTGCGGACGGGTCATCAGCGAGTGCCAAATACCACAATGGTCTTGCCGTGAGCAGAGATGAGCTCCTGCTCTTCCAGCATCTTCAGGATGCGGCCCACGGTTTCACGAGAGCAGCCGACGATCTGGCCGATCTCCTGACGGGTGATCTTGATCTGCATGCCATCCGGGTGGGTCATGGCATCCGGCTGTTTGGCCAGGTTGAGCAGGGTCTGGGCGATCCGGCCGGTCACATCCAGGAAGGCGAGGTTACCCACTTTCTGGCTGGTGTGTTGCAGGCGCTTGGCCATCTGGCCAGAGAGACGCATCAGAATGTCCGGGTTGACCTGGATCAGCTGGCGGAACTTCTTGTAGGATATCTCTGCCACTTCGCAAGAGCCTTTGGCGCGAACCCAGGCGGAGCGCTCGGGGTTCTCGTTCTCCTCGAACATCCCCATCTCGCCCAGGAAATCACCCTGGTTCAGATAGGAGAGGATCATCTCTTTGCCCTCATCGTCCTTGATCAAGACGGCCACAGTGCCCTTGACGATGTAGTAGAGGGTCTCCGCTTTTTCACCCGCATGGATCAGGGTGCTCTTGGCGGGATACTTATGAATGTGGCAGTGCGACAAGAACCATTCCAGGGTGGGATCGCTTTGCGGTTTGCCAATGACCATGAGAATTCCTCTGTAGTGTCTTTTTATGGACTTGTGCGTCCGGGCAAGCTGCCAATCTTGCCATTCCTTGTATTGGTCGCAGTAGGATAAGAGCCTTTGCCTGTGCTGACAAGGCTTTGCGGGCTTTTGACAGAGCCCTTTGAGTAATGCCTGCTGCGCCGCTTCGGCCATTCTAGGGAAGATAGAGGTCGGAGATGTTGATTTTGATCTATTTCCATCCCAACTCCCCCTGTTCGGCAGAGATAAGCGACTGGGTTATGCTAGGGATCCATCATTATGATTAACAGGAGAGAGTGCGAGATGAAAGCCAAGGTCAGCTGGGTGGAAGGGATGAAGTTTGTGGGTGAGAGTGAATCCGGTCACAAGGTGATCCTGGATGGTGCCAACCCCGGTGAGGGGGCCAGCCCGATGGAGATGATCCTGCTGGCGGTCGGTGGCTGCAGCTCCATTGATGTGGTCTCCATCCTCGAAAAAGCGCGCCAGTCGGTGACCGCATGCCATGTTGATGTCAGTGGCGAACGGGTCGATAGCGTGCCCCGGGTTTTCGAGAAGATTAATCTGCACTTCGTGGTGACGGGCAAGGGATTGGCAGAGAAACAGGTGGCCAGAGCGGTCGATCTGTCGATGGAAAAATACTGTTCTGTTTCCCTGATGTTGGAAAAAGCGGTACAAATTACCCATAGTTATCAAATTGTTGAAGCTTGATAACGATAGTTTCGTTGGTACCCTGGCATAAGGCCGTTACGTAAGGCCACTGCACAAGGCCATGACATAAAGCCATTACATAAGGAAAGTGCAATGAAAAAATTGATCGCTCTGCTTCCCCTTTTGGGCCTGGCGGCGTGCAGTAGCCCACAACCTACCCAGTATCAATACAGCCAATACCAGTGTGGCGAAGAGATGCTGGCCGTTACCTATGATGCCCAGGCTGACATGGTGCAGTTCCCCTATGCCGGGGTTTATCACAAGCTGGCGCGTGTTGAGTCTGAATCTGGCGCCAAATATTCCGACAGTGTCACCACCTTCTGGAATCAGGACAAACAGGCTCTCCTCACCCAGAAAGGGGTGACGCTGCTGACCTGTACGCTTAAATAAGTGGCCACAGATATCTGAAGGCGTGCAGCTTTATGTCCGAGTCTGGCCTAGGCCGGATTGGGTCAAGAGGTTGAGACCACAAAAAACGGCTTGCCGGGAAGCAAGCCGTTTTTCTATCCATCCGTTATCACTAAACAAGCGCTAGTTGGTGGGGACGCGATTGAGCAGCTCGGCCGCGAGCTGTTGGCTAAGCGCCTGACGTTGGGTGTCTGCAATGCTCACGTCGCTGGTCAGCTGGATGATGCTGCTCCAGACCGCTTTCTGGGTTTTGCGATCGAGCAGCACGATGGCCAGCGACCCTTTGCGCTGGTTGGCCGAGGCATATACCCCGGGCGTCATGCCAAGACGGGCGAAAATCTCGCCGTCACTCATATCCTTGCCGCCTGCGACGCCGATGGCGACCCACAGATCCGCCTCGTCGAGCGGTGCACTCTGCCACCCCTTGCCATTGAGCTCCCGGCTTACCGCCTGCTGCATTGGCTCCAGCCACCCTTCCGCCAACTCACCGGCAAATTGATACTGTTCGGCCAGGGCGTAGCGCGGGGTTGCACCATAGGTCCAGTTGCCCATCGGGCGAACCAGCATGGTACCGGACTCTAGCGTGGGGGCCGCTGGCCCGCTGCTGCAACCGCCAAGCAGGGCGAGCAGTGCCACAGAGAGATAAGCAAGCCGCATCGTGAACTCCTTTGAATCAGGTTATTTTGCCGGTTTCGATCAATTGCTGGATGAGCGGGCGCAGGATCAGCTCCATCGCAAAGCCCATCTTGCCACCCGGCACCACTATGGTGTTCATCCGCGACATGAATGAGCCATCGATCATCGACAGCAGGTAGGGGAAATCCACCTGCTTGATACCGCGAAACCGGATCACCAGCATACTCTCGTCCAGACTCGGGATCACCTTGGCGCTGAAGGGGTTGGAGGTATCCACCGTCGGTACTCGCTGGAAGTTGATATGGGTGCGCGAGAACTGCGGGGTGATGAAGTTGATGTAGTCATCCATGGAGCGAACGATGGAGTCGGTCACTGCCTCGCGGGAATGCCCTCGCTCCGAGGTATCGCGGATCAGCTTCTGGATCCACTCCAGATTGACGATGGGCACTACGCCGATCAGAAAATCCACGTGGCGCGCCACATTGTGATCCTCGGTGACCACGCCGCCGTGCAGCCCTTCATAAAACAGCAGATCGGTATTGCTGGGCAGATGCTGCCAGGGTGTGAAGGTACCGGGCATCTGGTTGAAGGGCACTGCCTCGTCAAAGCTGTGCAGGTAGCGGCGATACTGGCCATTGCCATCCTGCCCATAGCCCTGAAAAAAGCTCTCCAGCAGGCCGAAGTCATTGGCCTCAGGGCCAAAATAGCTGATATGACGCCCCTGTTCGCGCGCCTTGCGGATCGCTACATCCATTTCCGGTCGGGTGTAGCGGTGAAAACTGTCACCTTCCACCACAGCCGCGGTATATCCCAGTTGATGGAACATGGAGCGAAAGGCGTTGGTGGAGGTGGAGGTGCCGGCTCCGGACGAACCGGTAACGGCAATAATGGGGTGCTTGGCCGACATGGGATTCTCTCTTCCTTGGGAATTCCGTTATAAGGTCCGGATTGCGGTTGGGTCAAGACTGCTCGATGAAGCGGTCTTTCATCACGATATTCACCGATTCGTGCAGCTCGCTATAGACGATGACAGCTTTGCCTTGCTGTAATTGTTCTCTCACTGCATCGACTTTGACGCCAAGCGGTACATCCTGCTCTCCATATTCGGTTCCTTCCTGCAACACAAAGTGTTCGATCAGGTTGGTCAGGGTGTCGCCGTCCAGTTCTTGCCAGGGAATGATCATTTAAAGGTCTCACAGCAAAAGAGGTGATCGTCAGGCTATTGTTGTGTTGAATCCCGCGAATGCAATCACTTTTTACCTTTTCACCGGAGTCTGAGAGATGTTGTCTGAAGCGCAGCGCAGCGCGCCGTTAACCCTGACAGAGCATCTGGACAGCGCACGTCGAGAGGCGATTGCCCGAGGCATGGTGTGGTTCTGGTTGTTGAACTGTCTGGTGGTATTGTTTCTTTCGATACGCTACGAGGTTTACAGCCAGGTCGGGCTCGCCAGTGATGACAGCTTGCCCTGGCGCTTTCAGAGTGAGCTGGCCCTGGTCATGGTGGTGCTATTGCTGCTACCTGTTGTCAGCCTGTTTTGTGACCATCTGCAGGATCGCCTCTGGTTACGGATGGCTGCGCTGGTGATGGTGCTATGGGGCGGACTCTGGACGCTGCACATCTACACGATTGGTCAGGTGGAGCTGCGGGGAGGGGTCAGTTATGCCAACGGGATCATGCGGCTCAACCTGCTGGCTGCGCTCATTGCATTTTATCCCGATCGCAAGGTTTTTTATGGCTATCTCTTGGGCCCGATGACGGTGGGTGTGGGGTTGGAACTCTTTTTACGCGTCGATTTTCCCCAGATCTACCTGCTTGGCGTGTTGTTTGGCGTGATTGCGCTGGAGGTCGGCCGCCGCATGCTGCACCGCTGGTTTGAGTTGGCGATCATGCGGGAGCATGAAAATCTGACGCTGCTACGCAAACTTGATCAGCTCGCCAAGCAAGATCCTCTGACCGGTGTCGCCAACCGGCGGCATTTCAATATCGAGTTGGATCGCGCGTTAGCCCATAGCCAGGAGAGCGGCGCTCCGCTATCGCTCATCCTGATCGATGTGGACTATTTCAAGCGCTTCAACGACCACTACGGCCATCAGGTGGGGGATATGTGCCTCAAGGAGGTGGCACAAGCGCTCAACCGTGCGGTTCGCACGCCATCTGATCTGGTGGCCCGCTATGGCGGAGAGGAGTTTGTGCTGCTGCTGCCCAATACCGACCGTCAGGCGGCGGCCAGCGTGGCGCAGCGGCTGCAAGATGGCCTGGCCAGCCTGCAGCTGGAGCATCTGGCGTCCGATGTTGCCCCCTGGGTGACGGTGAGTCAGGGGATTGCCAGCAATGTCTCCGGCGAAGAGGCGAGCCAGTTGCTGGAGCGGGCCGATCAGGCGCTCTATCGGGCCAAGGAGTCGGGACGCAATCAGTTCTGTGTTACAGAGTGACTCTGTTCGGCAATCCAGCGGCTGATCCGCTCATCCAGCCAAAACCGCGGCCGCCAGGGCGTGCCGTGCAAAAAGCCGACATGGCCGCCGCGCTGGCTCAACTCATAGCGCACCGTGGGCGAGAGTTGCTCCGGCCGGGGAATGACCGCGTGTGACATAAAGGGATCGTCGGCGGCGTGCAGGATAAGGGTAGGGATGGGGATTTGAGCCAGCAGCGGTAGCCCCGAGCAGCTCTGGTAGTAGTGGTTGGCACTGTGAAAGCCGTGCAGTGGCGCGGTGACCAGCTCGTCAAAATCGCGCAGGGTAGCAATCTGTTCCACTTGTCGAGGTTGCCAGCGTTCACTCGCTTTCTGCTGCTGGCGGATCTTGCTGAGCAAATTGCGGCGCATGGTGCGCAGCAGATAGTTCTGATAGACCTTCGAGAAGCCCTGATTGACCCGCTCGGCGCAGCTCGCCAGTTGCAGCGGGGCCGAGACCACCACCGCCGCTTTCAATGCCGCAGGACAGCCCCGCGCCAGCAGATTGATCAGCATATTACCACCCAGTGAAAAGCCGATGGCGATCAGCGGTTTGCCCGGGAAGCGCTGGCTCAGCTCGGCAATCAGCTCCTGCGCATCACCGATGGCGCCGGAGTGATAGGCCTGAAGATGGCGATTGGGCTCGCCGCTGCAACCGCGAAAGTGCATCAGCACAGCCTCTCTGCCCTCTTGCTGCAGATGGGCGAACAATCCCTTGGCATAGTGGGAGTGAATGCTCCCCTCCAGCCCGTGAAACACCACTATCAGCGGCCGTTCATCAAGGCTGACTTCCCCGCTCCAGGCGAGGTCGACAAAGTCCCCATCCTGCAGTTCAAACCGCTCCGCCACAAATCGGGCAGGGGTGCGGCGCAGCCATTTGGGCAATATGGTCTGCAGATGAGAATTGCGGGCCCACCAGGGGGCGTGGAAGTGGCTCTCGGTCAGCATGGGGTCAGTCGGTCTGGGTCGAAGATAAGGAGGACGGGAGGCGTGTTCCTCCCGCCAGTCATTGGCTTATTTCAGCAGGCGATCGTGATGTTCGGCGCCGCGCAGCATGGCCTGGATCAGCTCATTGGCCTCGAACTTGGTCAGCGCCTCATGAGCACCCACCTGATGGGCCCGCTCCACGCTGATCTCGCTGGAGAGCGAAGTGTGCAAGATGATGTAGGCCCCCGCCAGTTTGCTGTCGCTCTGTACCTCGAAGGCCAGCTCGTAGCCATCAAGCCCCGGCATCTCGATATCGCTCACCAGAATGTCGATTGGGGTCTTCTGGCTCGCCCGCGTCTGCATCAGGGTCAGTGCATCCTTGCCATTGGTGCAGACTTCATAGGGGATATTGATGTAGTCGAGGGCGGCCATCAGCTGACGGCGGGCGACCGAAGAGTCATCAACCAGCAGGATCCGCATCGGCTTGATCCGTTCCCGCTGCACATCGGTCAGTACCGGATAGAGGTGGCTCGGATCATCCGGATAGACCCGGGAGAGGATCAGCTCCACATCCAGCAGCTGGATCAGCTGGTCATTGACCCGGGTCACGCCGGTTACGAACACATTGTGGCCGAGGGAGGCGGGGGGCGATTCGATATCGCGCCAGTTGCACTCGGTGATCTTGTCGATGCCCCGTACCAGAAAGCCCACCAGGGTACGGCGGCAGTCGGTAATGATGATGAAGCAGTGGGGCATCTCCTCCTTGCTGATGGGGCGATAGCCTACCGCCATCGCCATGTCGATCACCGGAATAGTGGAGCCGCGCATATTGGCGGCCCCCAACACGGTCGGGTGCGAGTGGGGCATTGCCGTCAGCTGGGTGTAGGGCACTATCTCCTTCACTTTGAGAGTACCGATGGCAAAGGATTGTTTGGCTGAAAGGTGAAACAGCAACATGCCCTGGGATTGATTGGCTTTGCTCGTCATGGCAGATGTCCTGTTGGTCGAAACGTTGGCAGTCACTTCAGGCCTCTAGCATAAAGGATTACGGGGGGAATGGCCCTTCCTTGTTAACGACCATCTGGCAAAAAACTGGACTCATTCAGCCAATTTCGTTCGCGCACTCACACCGGCGTCCGGTTATTGATCACCATCCTCGCCAACGCCCCACTGCTGGCAGGCCGCTTGCAATGCGGTCTCATCGGCATAACCCAGCTTGCTGGCCACCTGCGCGGGTTTGCTGCCGCCCTTGAGCAATCTGAGCGCCTGCAGCAGTTGCCACTGTTGTTGCAATGCAGACCCTTCCACTGGCGCATCGACTTGTTGTGCCCACAGTTGCAGAGACTCCGGTTGGCCATTGGCCAGCGCTTGCCAGCAGGCTTGCAGCTCACCGTGACCCTGCTGGCTGATGGCACACTGTTGCAGCTCATCCAGGATCACCTGCAGTCGCTGACCGTAGGCCCCTTGCCACTCTTTCGGACGTTGCCACCGGGCCAGCGAGTCGAGCAGGGCATCGAGCAGCGGGGGGGTCTGCAGCCAGCCTGCCTGCTGCGGCTGAGCCACGCGCAAAGAGACATTCAGCTGATCGTACTCGCAACCGCTGAGGGGGCTGAAGGCCGCAAGGGCATCGGCGCAGAGCCAGAAGCTGCTGCCAGCCGGCAGCAACAGCTCATGTTGACCCAGTCTCAGCAACGCGGCGCCCCGGGTGATCCGCAACAGCTGCCCGACCGGAGTTCGTTTGCGGTTGCCGGCGTGCAGGCCCTGGCAGGAAAAATGGTGATACTCGATGGCGTGATGCATGTAAAAACCCTGATATGATGCTGCCTGGAGGTAACAAATATGGAAACCAGACGTAAAAAACGCTTCATTGCCGGTGCGGTTTGCCCGGCGTGCGGCAAGTTGGACAACATGATGCTGTATCTGGAGCATGGAGTCGAGAAGGTGACCTGCGTCGCCTGTGGCGATACCCAGGTACAAACGCCTGCCGAGGTCGACAAGCAGACTCGCGAGGCGGAAGAGGTGATCGGGGTGTTTCGCCCCTGATAAGGCAACGGCGGGTGGAATGCGGGCCTTCTCGCTGACGCTGCTGCCGTTTTTTTCGTCACTCCGTGGCGCCGCACGCCATATGCGCGGCCCGCTTTTTAGGGTATTCTGAGCCCGTTTTTTTCTATCCGCAGGATCCTGACATGAAAGTAGCTCCTCTGAGCGTGGTTACGCTGGAATACACAGTCACCGACGAGCACGGTGAAGTCATCGACAGCACTGTCGGCAAAGAGCCGCTGGTCTATCTGCACGGCACCCGTTACCTGGTCTCAGGCCTGGAAGCCGAGCTGGAAGGTCGCGCGGTAGGTGAAGCCTTCGAAGTGACTCTGGCACCGAGCCAGGCCTACGGCGAATATGACGAGACACTGGTACAAGAAGTACCGGGCGAGCTGTTCGACGGCATGGAAGTCTCCGAAGGGGATACTTTTGTGGCTGAAACCGACGATGGTCACCGTCCGGTGACCGTGGTTGAAGTGTCCGAAGAGTTCGTCAAGGTAGATGGCAACCATCCGCTGGCTGGCGTGACTCTGGGCTTCAAGGTCGAGATCAAGGACGTGCGCGCCGCCACTGCCGAAGAGCTGTCTCACGGCCACGTTCACGGTGCCGGTGGTTGCGGTCACGATCACGGTCATGACCACGATCACGGCGGCTGCTGTGGCGGTCATGGTCACGACCACGATGAGGATCACGGCCACGGCGGTTGCTGCGGTGGTGCTGGCCACGGTCACGATCATGGTCACGACCACGGTGACGACCATGGTCACGGCGGCTGCTGCGGTGGCAGCGGTTGTGGTGGCAAAGGCCATCACCACTGATCACGGCCATGCCGATGATAAAAAACCCGCGATACTCGCGGGTTTTTTATTGGCTGACAGTGATGCCGAACCATGTTGCCTGACCAGAGATGGCGCCGGATCAGTAGTGCGGCGGCGGGGTCTCTTCGGCCATGCTGGCAATCTGGCTGGGTTGTACGCTTTGCAGTTTGTCGATCAGCAGCTGGATCTGGTATTTGAGCCGATCGAGTTCACGGCCCTGGGTGGTTACCTCGTCGTTGAGCTGCTCTATGGTGTACTCCGCATAGGCGAGACGGGTTTCCAGGGTTTCGATGCGATCGTTAAGTTGCTGACTCATGGGCCTTCGGGTCCTTACTTGATTGTCCAGATTTCGGCCAGACCACTGGAGCTGGCACTGACAAGGTGGCTATTGTCGCGCAAAGCGACGCCGTAGACCACTGCGCTGGGCGGTTTCACCTTGGGTTGCGGCGAGACGCGCCAGCTCTGCAGCAGGGCACCATCGCTCACTTGCCACAGGGAGAGCTGACGGGAAGGGGCGCCGGTGATCAGCCACTTGCCATCGTTGGCAAAGCGGGCGCTGGTGTAGACCTCGAAGCGGTGATCATATTTCAGCTGACTCACCTCCTTGCCGGTTTTCAGATCCCAGATGCTGGCCCGGCTGCTGTCGGCGGTGAAGGCGTAGCGGCCGCTCGGCTCCAGTCTGGCCATGATCACCCGGCCACCATGGTTGAAGCGCCAGATCACCTGCCCGCTACGGGTATCCCACAGATAGGCGCTGTAGTCGTTGCCTCCGGTCAGGGCGTAGCGACCGTTAGCGGAGAGATCGACCGTATTGACCTGTTCGGTGTGCCCCAGAAACTGCAGACGACGACCGCTTCGGGTATCGAGCCACTCGGCCTTGCCATCTTCTCGCCCGATCAGCACATAACGACCGTCGGCAGAGAGCGCGATGTCCCTCAGCCTGGATTCAGGAAGTGAGTAGTAGCCTTGTGATTGCCCGTCGTTCAGCCGCCAGGTAGCAAAGGTGTCTGGGGTGGCGGTGACGGCATGGCTGTTGCCTTCGGAAAAGCGGGTAATGAATACCAGGTCTTCCGCAGAGTCGGATTGCTTCCAGCGCCAGCGTTGACGGTTCTGTTCCAGATCCCAGACGATGATGCCCTGGCTGATGCTGGAGACGATGGCCTGCTTGCCATCACTGGAGAGATCTGCGGTCAGCAGACCCGTGCTGGCGAGGGTCATTTGCTGGTTGGGTTGGGAGCTTTGCTCGCAACCGGTGAGCATTAAACAGAGGCTCACCAGATAAATGGCACTTTTTATCATTTTTGCGGTCTCACGCTTTTGTTACCTGCGATCACGGCGTTAGTATAAGGCGCTTATCACGATAAACCTCTCATTTCACGATGGAACCGAGAGCGGTATTTGGAGTTTGGAGAAACTGATGAACAAATTTCTGAAGGTGTCCCTGTTGGCGGCGGCCGTTGCCGTCGGTTTGACTGCTTGCCAAAAAGACGAGAAGCCTGCTGCGGCCAATACCGCCGAAGTGAAGGCAGAAGCCAGCAAGCCGGCAGAGGCGACCAAGGCCGAAGCCAAGAGCTTTGAAGAGCAATCTGGCTACGCAATTGGCCTCTCCATGGGTCGTTACATCGCCAATACCCTGGAGCGTCAGCAGGAACTGGGCATCAAACTGGACAACGCCGTGATCCTGAAAGGGGTGACTGACGGTCTGGGCAAAGAAGCCAAGATGACTGATGAAGAGATCCAGAAGGTGCTGCAGGATTACGACGCCAAGATCAACGAGCTGACCAAGGCCAAGGCCGAGAAAGACGCCGTTGAGAATCTGAAGAAGGGCGAAGAGTTTCTGGCTGCCAACGCCAAGAAAGAGGGTGTGAAGAGCACTGAATCCGGCCTGCAGTACGTGGTCGAGAAGATGGGCACTGGCGCCAAGCCGAAATCTACCGACATCGTCAAGGTGCACTACACCGGTACCCTGACCGACGGCACCAAGTTCGACAGCTCCGTCGATCGCGGCGAGCCGGCTACCTTCCCGCTCAACCAGGTTATCCCGGGTTGGACCGAAGGTGTGCAGCTGATGCCGGTTGGCTCCAAGTTCAAGTTCTTCCTGCCGTCCAAGCTGGCCTATGGCGAGCACGGTGCAGGCTCCATCCCGGCGAATGCCGTACTGGTGTTTGACGTTGAGCTGCTGGCTATCGAGAAGCCGACTGCAGACGATGCCAAGAAGTAATCTTTTCTTGTAGTGAAAAACGGCTCCTTAAGGAGCCGTTTTTACTTGTGTATTCCCTGCAATCGCGGGATAACAGAGCTGTCTTGGCGTTGGGTTTGCGCGCGAAAATAAGGCAAAATAGATCGCAGAATCAAATACAAGGATGAGTCCAGTGGCTGAAAATAAATCGCGTGTCCTGCTGGTGGAAGATACACGTAGTCTGGCGGTGGTCTATGAACAGTACCTGCGCCAGGAGGGGTATGAGGTGGTGCTGGCCGACTGTGGTCAGCAAGCGTTGGCGCAGTTGCTGGCAAGTCCTCCCCCCGTGGTGCTGCTGGATCTGGAGCTGCCGGATATGTCCGGTATGGATATTCTGCAAATGATCACCGAACAGCAGTTGCCCTGCTCTGTGGTAGTGATCACCGCCCATGGTTCGGTGGATGTGGCAGTGGAGGCGATGCGCCTCGGAGCCTTCGATTTTCTGACCAAGCCGTTTGACAGCAAGCGGCTCTGCGCCACCGTTCGCAATGCCTTGAAACACCAGCAGTTGAGCTCGCTGGTTGCCCACTATCGGGAGAACTTCGAGCGCAGCTCCTTCTTCGGTTTTATCGGTGCCTCCATGTCGATGCTGGCGGTCTATCGCATCATCGAGAGCGCTGCGCCCAGCAAGGCGACCGTCTTTATCACTGGCGAGAGCGGCACCGGCAAAGAGGTGTGTGCCGAGGCGATTCACCAGTGCAGTCCCCGCAGCGAACAGCCCTTTATTGCCCTCAACTGCGCCGCCATTCCCCACGATTTGATGGAGAGCGAGATCTTTGGTCATGTGAAGGGCTCTTTTACCGGTGCCCAGGGGGATCGCAAAGGGGCGGCCAGTCTGGCTGATGGCGGTACCCTGTTTCTCGACGAGATCTGCGAGATGGACCTGGATCTGCAGAGCAAGCTGCTGCGCTTTATCCAGACCGGCACAGTGCAGCGAGTCGGCAGCGGCAAGCTCGAGACGGTGGATGTGCGCTTTATCTGCGCCACCAACCGGGATCCGCTGGTGGAGGTGAAAGCGGGCCGTTTTCGCGAGGATCTCTACTATCGGCTCCACGTCATTCCCCTCACCCTGCCGCCGCTGCGGGAGCGGGGTGAGGATATACTGCTGCTGGCGCGTACCCTGTTGCAGAGCTACGCCAAGGAGGAGAACAAACGCTTCAAGGATTTCGATGTCGAGGCGGCGCGAGTGCTGCTCGACTACCCTTGGCCTGGCAACGTACGCGAGCTGCAGAACGTGGTGCGCAATATCGTGGTGCTCAATGATAAGGAGTTGGTGAGCCCGGATATTCTGCCGCCACCGCTCAATGGGGTTCGCCCCCAGCTGCCGGCTGCGATTGCGGCAGCGGTGACATCGGCTCCGGCCACCACCGGGGTGGCCAACGGGCCAATTCGTCCGCTCTGGCTGGTGGAGAAAGAGGTGATCGAACAGGCCATCGCCAGCTGTGATGGCAATATTCCCAAGGCGGCGGCCCTGCTCGAGATCAGCCCCTCCACCATTTACCGTAAAAAGCAGGGGTGGGAAGAGTCCAATCGGGCCTGAACCATTTTGCCAGCAGAAAGGGCGGCTAGTGTGCCGCCCTTGCTATTTTGGGGATCAGAGTTTGGCGAGGCGCTTGAGGCGGGCCAGTCGCTCCCCCTCGTTGGCGCTGAACCAGCGGTCCTGCGACAACAGAAACCAGGCGCGGGAGAAGTATTCCGCGGCCAGCGGATCGTCGAGTACCAAGGCATTCTCCCCCAGCTCCTCGAACAGATAACCATCCTCTGGTTCGCCAGCCTCGGCCATATCGGCCTTGAGCTGGTGCAGCTCTGCCAGCGCCTGCTGGTGCTGACCCTGGGCCCGGGTCAGGCGAGCCAGACTCCAGCGAGCGATAAACGCCTTGGCCGGCTGGTTATGTTGTAGATGCCAGGCCAGACACTTCTGCTGCTGGATTTTCGCCTCATCAAAGCGGCCCAATTCGAACAGGGTCCAGCCCTGATTGTTGTAAAGGGGGGCCAGCCAGCCACGCACCTTCTCGTCACTGCTGCGTTCCGCCAGCTCCATCGCCAGTTGATGCCAGCGGCTCTGCTCTTCCAGTGGTGCGGCGATGGCGATCATGTGAGCGGCGTCGATGGCGAGATAGGTTTCTTTCTCCTTGAGCCCCCATTGCCAGGCTTGTTCAAACAGCGGTTTGGCACTGGCTTTGTCGCCCGCCGAGTTAAAGGTGCGGCCCCGTTCCAGCAGGGCCCGGATCCGCGCTCTGGGGGTTGTGTCGGTGAGGCGGGGCTCTATCTCGTCGAGCAGCTGATGGGCTTCGGCAAACTGGCGCTGCAGCGAGTGGGTGCGGGCAATTTGGGTCAGCAACTCCAGTTCGAGTTGCAGGTCGGCGGCGGTGCGCGCTTTGGGAAGAAGGGTGTGAAAACGCAATGCGCTGGCGGCGGGATCCTGATAATCCCACAGCGCCATGAAATCGGGCGGATTGTCCATTTGGCCTCCTTGCTGGTTATCCTGTCACCAAGATGCCTGCAGGCCATTGTTTGTACAAGGGGCGCCCGTCACAGAGCGCCCCTTGAGTCATGTTAATGGCTGTGGCCGGTTGCTCAGTAGACCATAGCCAGGCTCATCAGCATCAGACCGAGGGCGGCAAAGGCCCCCTCTTTGATGGCGAGCCGTGGCACCAGCGCCTTGGGCAGGGCCGGAAACAGGCTCAGGGCAAAGCCAAGGCCCGGCATCAACCAGTGGAACGCCGGATCGCGCAGGGCGGGATCGGCGGCACCATTGATGATGATCAGCAAAATAAACACGGTGAAGGCCGGCAGGATAAACCAGCGTACCCCACCGGCGGCGACCGCCCGCAGCGGCGAAATGCGATAGAGCAGCATGGTCACAAGGAACAGAACAAAAGGGGCCAGCAGATAGAGCGGAGCGGGGTTCATAACATCTTTCCTGAAAACTGATCGTCAAAAAACCGGTTGTCCGGTGCAAGAGGCGCGGGATTTAACCACTCTTCGCAGGTAATCACCAGCAGCCCGGGCCCGGGCTGTGAAGAGGATCCCGGATAAAGGTTTGCTAGCGCGTCTTAATGCAACCAGAACCAGGCTGCTGCAAATCCCAGCCAGCTCAGCACCAGCAAGATCCAGGGCAGGGGATGCTGATGGCTTACTTCAACCAGCTCCAGCTGATCGTCTTGTTCTTCGATTTGGGGCGCGCCCTGTGGCTGCCTGGCTTTGGCCTGCAATTTTTTCTGGCGGCTCGCTTCGCGGGCCCGCGCCTTCATCTGTTTCTTGTATTCGTCGATGCCTTTCTGGATCCCTTGTGCGATAAGTTGGGTCTGTTCCTTGGTCTGCCCCGGCTTCTGGTTGGCACGGGCAATTTTCATCGCCTCCTGCTGGGTCTCGGGGGAAATCTTGTCGTACTTGGCCATCAAATCATCTCCTCGGGCATGGCTGGCTGGGGAGTATGCCATAAAGGCGCGTCCGGGTGGCGCCTCCTTGGTGCGGGAGGGGAGCAAGTGAGTGACTGCTCAACAAAAAACCTGATAAATCAGCAGGAAGCCGGATGTTGGGCCGAAGATCACAATTAGCAGAATTTGTGAGTCATCGATGAAAAACGGTCATCTGTTGTTTGTTATATTGGCGCCCGACCCGCTGGACAGGGTTGATAAATAACAAAACAATCAAGGTGATATGGAAATGAATAATAACTTTATCAAAGGTGGCGTGGCACTGGCCGTGCTTGCTGCACTGACTGGCTGTAATACCTCGAGCAATGACACCGTTGCACCCTGCACCGAAAATGTCTGCAAACTGACCATCCTGCACACCAACGATACCCACGGCCGTTTCTGGCACAACGCTGAAAATGAGTATGGTATGGCTGCCCAGAAGACTCTGGTCGAGCAGCTGCGTGCCGATGCCAAGGCTGCTGGCAGTGACGTACTGGTTCTTTCCGGTGGTGATGTGAATACCGGGGTGCCGGAGTCCGATCTGCAGGACGCCGAGCCTGACTTCATGGCGATGAACAACATTCGCTACGATGCCATGGCGGTGGGCAACCATGAATTCGACAATCCCCTCAGCGTACTGGAGAAGCAGCGCAAGTGGGCCCAGTTCCCCATGCTCTCGGCCAACATCTATGACAAGGCCAGCGGCAAACACTACTTTGACCCCTACAAGGTGTTCAAGCTGGAGAGCGGTCTCAAGGTCGCCGTACTGGGCCTGACCACCGAAGATACCGCCCAGCTGGTTGACCCCAACAACGTGCAGACCCTGGAGTTCCGCGATCCGACCAGCGAGGCGGCCAAACTGGGCCAGCAGATACGCAGCAACAAGGAGGCCAATCTGGTCTTCGCCATCACTCACATGGGCCATTACGAGAATGGTCAGCACGGCAGCAATGCGCCGGGCGATGTAGAGATGGCTCGTGCACTGCCGGCAGGGACTCTGGATGCCATCATTGGTGGCCACTCCCAGAATCCGGTCTGTATGGAACCGGGTACCACCAACAAGTACGCCAATTTCAAACCGGGTGATAACTGCCAACCGGACCAGCAAAACGGCACCTGGATCATGCAGGCCCACGAGTGGGGCAAGTATGTGGGCCGTGCCCAGTTTGAGTACCAGAATGGCAAATTGACCCTGACCAGCTATGACCTGATCCCGGTCAACCTGATCAAGCGCAACGCCAAGGGAGAAGCGATCGATGCCAACGGCGCCGTAACCAAGGACCCGGCCAAGATGCAGTTCGTACAGGACGAGATCACCAAGGATCCCGAGCTGTATAACACCCTGCTGGGTTACCAGGAGAAAGGTCAGCAAGAGCTGAATGTCGTCATTGGCTCGGCAGATGGCTTGCTGGTTGGTGATCGCAACTCGGTTCGCAACAAGCAGACCAACCTGGGTCGCCTCATCACCACGGCGACCAGCAGCAAGCTGGGTGTCGACTTTGGTATCGTCAACTCTGGCGGCGTCCGTGACAGCATCCCGGCCGGTGATATCACCTACCGCAGCGTGCTGCTGGTACACCCGTTTGGCAACACAGTCAACAAGGCTGTCATGAAGGGAAGCGATCTGGCGACCTATCTGGGCCAGGTGGCAAGCAAGACCCGCAATACCGGTGGTTATGCCCAGTTTGGCGGTATCAACATGGCGGTGGATTGTCAGGCCAAGAGTGTCAATATCACCAGTATCGGTGGCAAGGCGTTTGATCCGGCAGCAACCTACAGCTTCGCGATCCCGAGCTTCAGCGCCTCCGGTGGTGACGGCTATCCGAAGATCGATACCATCAACGCCGGGTTGGTCGATGCTGCCGTGCTGAAGGAGTACATCGAGATCAAGAAGACCATCAACGTGGCCGATTATCAGCCAGGTAATGAGGTGAGCTATCTGAACTCTGCCTCTACCGAAGGGTGTAATTGATTCGTCAGCGGGGCGCATAGCCCCCAGATGTGCTCCCAAAGGGCAGCCGGTGGCTGCCCTTTGTCGTTGTTTGGGGAGCGGTATCAATGACGATAGCTCTCGCCCGTATCTGGTCAGGTGAGGGGATGAAATGAAAAGAGGCGGCCCATGGGCCGCCTCTTGCGTAGTGACAATCTAAACCTTACAGCTGCTCGATACCAACGATATGCCAGGGGGCATTGTTCTTGGCCAGATCGCGTTCGAGGTGCCACACCTCTTTGATGTCTTCTTCGACCTGCTCCTGACGGTCCATGTAGCGGCCGCTGAAGCGCACGCTCACCTGAGCCCAGTCGCTGCCGTAGTCGGCGCGTACCAGCTGGGTATCCACATACATTACTTCTGTGTGCTGGTCGCCAGTCAGTTCGGCGCGCTCGGCTTTGAGCTGCTCAAACAGCTCGGGGCTGACGTACTCGCGCACCTTTTCCAGATCGTTCTTGTTCCACGCCTCTTGCAGGGTGCGATAGTGATCGCGGGCACCGGCCAGGAAGCTGTTCATGTCAAAGCCTGGCGGCAGGCGGAACGGCACGTCGCTGTCGGCAAAGCCGGTGGCTTGCGGTGCGCTGTTGCTCTGCTCAAACTGCTGCGGGGCAGCGGATTGCGGTGGCTGATAGCCCGCATAGGCCGCCTGTTGTGGTTCTGGCGTAGCGACCTTGCCCTTGCGCAGGGTACGGATCAGGAAGACTGCCCCCAGCGCCAGCAGGGCGATCAGCAGGAAGTCCATTCCTTGCAGACCTTCAAAGGCACCGCTGCCCAGCAGGTAGGCAAACAGGCCGCCAGCCAGCAGGCCGCCCAGCAGGCCACCCATCATGCCGCTCTTTTTCGGCGGAGTCTGGGCATTCAGTGTTGGATTCTTGTTGTCGACCGGTTTGGCCGCAGGCTGGGCCGGCGCAGTTTTGTAACTTTTACCAAAGGATTTGCCGCCGCCAAATTTCTTGGCTTCGGCGTGAGGTGCCCCCAGGCCAATGGCCAGGATCACGGCAAACAGGGTCAGCATCTTTTTCATTTTGACTCTTTTCACTCTCGTCTGTGGGTGGGGCATGCTCCGCTTTGGCAAGCTCAGCAAGGCGCATGGCAGGCTGCCTGTCCCTAATTGTGTCGCAGCTTGTATTCATCAATATCACCTCTGGCATGAATTATTCATGAACGAGGTAGCCGCGATGCGGCGTCAAACAAGAGGAGTAAACCGGATGAAAAGCAGAAGATTGAGTCGCAAGGAGCGCAAAATGCGAAGCAAAATCAAAATGGTCAAGGTAGAGCAGACTCTGGTTTGGCCCTTTATGATGGTATGAGCCGCCAGATAGGGCTCGCCGTAGTTGGCTTTCTTTTGTAAAATTCCCGTCCCCTTCCCGCTGCGGTTTTTATGTGTATGGCAGAGCAAGTGACGGCGAAAAAAGACGCCAAGACACAACAGCTGAAAGTTCCTCCCCACTCTTTTGAGGCCGAACAGTCCGTACTGGGCGGCCTGATGCTGGATAACGATGCCTGGGATCGGGTTGCCGAACGGGTGATCGATCAGGATTTCTACAGCCGTCCGCACCGGTTGATCTTCCAGGCCATGACCCGCCTCTCCAACGCGGGCAACCCCATTGACCTCATCACCCTGCAGGAGGAGCTGGAGCGCTCCGAACAGCTGGAAGAGGCGGGCGGCTTCGCCTATCTGGTGGAGATCGCCAAGAACACCCCGAGTGCCGCCAACATCAACGCCTACGCCGAAATCGTGCGCGAGCGGGCGGTGGTGCGGGAGATGATCTCGGTCGCCAACGAGATAGTCGAAGCAGGCTACGAGCCACAGGGCCGTACCTCCGGCGATCTGCTGGATCTTGCCGAGAGCAAGGTATTCAAGATTGCCGAGCAGCGCACTAGCGCCAACGAGGGGCCCCAGCCCCTGAAGCTGATCCTCGAGCAGACTGTCGACAAGATTGAAGAGCTGTTCAAGACCCCCCACAACGGGGTGACCGGGGTATCGAGCGGTTACAACGATCTCGACAAGATGACCGCCGGTTTGCAGCGTTCGGACTTGATCATCGTGGCGGCCCGTCCCTCCATGGGCAAGACCACCTTTGCCATGAACCTGTGCGAGCATGCGGCCCTCACCGCCGACAAGCCGGTGCTTATCTTCTCGCTGGAGATGCCCTCCGAGCAGATCATCATGCGTATGCTCGCCTCGGTCGGTCGCATCGATCAGACCAAGGTGCGTACCGGTCAGCTCGACGACGAGGATTGGGCACGCCTCTCCTCCACCATGGGATTGCTGCTGGAAAAGGGCAAGATGTATATCGATGACGCCTCCGGCCTCACCCCGACCGATGTGCGCTCCCGTGCCCGTCGGGTGGCACGCGAGCACGGTGGCCTATCCATGATCATGGTGGACTACCTGCAGCTGATGCGGGTGCCGGCGCTCTCCGATAACCGTACCCTGGAGATCGGCGAGATCTCCCGCTCTCTCAAGGCCTTGGCGAAAGAGCTGCAGTGCCCGGTGGTGGCGCTCTCCCAGTTGAACCGAAGCCTGGAACAGCGGGCCGACAAGCGCCCGGTCAACTCGGACCTTCGTGAATCGGGCTCCATCGAGCAGGATGCGGATTTGATCATGTTTATCTATCGTGATGAGGTTTATCACGATGACAGCCCGGACAAGGGGATTGCCGAGATCATTATCGGCAAGCAGCGTAACGGCCCTATCGGTCGGGTGCGCCTCACCTTCCAGGGTCAGTTCTCCCGGTTCGACAACTACGCCGGTCCGGCGTTTGATGACGACTATTGATGTAAACCCAAGGTGATGGCGGATTAGCCATTACCACGACTGCCCTGACCGATAGCCAGTCATTGGCTGCCGCTCAGAGCCTGTTTTCCCGGTTCGACAATTATGCCGGTCCGGCCTTCGACGACGATAAGTGAGTGGCGGTCTTCTGCCCGATGAGGGGGAGACCATTTGTGCCCTCGTAAGGGAAAACCATGAAAGCGGCTACTGCCCAAATCAACACTGCGGCCTTGCGCCACAACCTCGCCGTGGTCAAGCGCCACGCTCCCGCTTGCAAGATCATCGCTGTGGTCAAGGCCAACGCCTATGGCCACGGACTGCTGCCGGTCGCCCGCACCCTGGTGGATGCGGATGCCTATGCGGTGGCCCGTATCGAAGAGGCGCTGATGCTGCGCTCCTGCGCCGTGGTCAAGCCCATCGTGCTGCTGGAGGGCTTCTTCTCCGCCGACGACCTGCCGGTGCTGGCGGCCAACAATCTGCAGACGGCGGTTCACACCTGGGAGCAGCTCGAAGCGCTGGAGCAGGCCGAGCTGCCAGCCCCCGTGGTGGCCTGGCTCAAGCTCGACACCGGCATGCACCGGCTCGGGGTGCGGGCTGACGAGATGCCCGCCTTTATCGAGCGCCTCGGCAAGTGCAAGAACGTGGTGCAGCCGTTCAACATCATGACTCACTTCAGCCGTTCCGATGAGCTGGAGCAGCCCACCACCCGCGAGCAGATCGACTTGTTCAGCAAGTTGACCGCGCCGCTCCTGGGTGAGCGAGCCATGGCCAACTCGGCGGGCATTCTGGCCTGGCCGGACTCCCACTGCGACTGGGTGCGCCCCGGCGTCATCCTCTATGGCGTCTCCCCGTTCCCCAACACGGTAGCGGCCGATTACGACCTGCAGCCGGTGATGACCTTGAAGACCCAGCTGATTGCGGTGCGGGATCACAAGGCGGGCGAGCCGGTGGGCTACGGCGCCAACTGGGTGTCGGATCGCGATACCCGGCTCGGGGTGATCGCCATCGGCTACGGTGACGGTTATCCGCGCATGGCGCCCAATGGCACTTCCGTGCTGATCAACGGCCGCATCGTGCCGCTGGTGGGGCGTGTCTCCATGGATATGAGCACCGTCGATCTGGGCCCGGGCGCGACCGACAAACCCGGCGACGAGGCGGTACTGTGGGGCGAGGGGTTGCCGGTGGAGCGGGTGGCCGATGAGATTGGCACCATTCCGTACGAGCTCATCACCAAGCTCACCTCCCGTGTCTTTATGGAGTACGTCTGATGTGGCAGCAGTGCCTGCTGACTCTGAAGCCCCGTTCGCGGGGCTTTCATCTGGTGACGGACGAGCTGGTGGCCAAGCTGCCGATGCTGGCGGATTACCGGATTGGCATGGCGCACCTGCTGCTGCAACATACCTCCGCCTCGCTCACCCTCAACGAGAATTGCGACCCCAGCGTGCGCAGCGATATGGAGGCCCATCTGCACCGGTTGGCGCCGGAAGATGCCCCCTACTATCGCCACACCTGTGAGGGGCCGGACGACATGCCCGCCCACATCAAATCCTCCCTGCTCGGGGTGAACCTGCAACTGCCGATCCGCGATGGTCAGCTGGCGCTCGGCACCTGGCAGGGGATCTGGCTTGGCGAACATCGCGTCGATGGTGGCGCCCGCAAGGTGCTGGTGACCCTGCAGGGTGAGTAATCAGACAACAACCAGCTGAAAGATGACGATAAAAAAGAGGGATGGCGCCAAGCCATCCCTCTTTTGTTTTTACGGTTTCGCGAGCTATCCGCTGGCAAGTGGCAGGGCGCTCTGCGTGGCTCAGCCGACCTTGAAGGGGGTCAGCTCGGCCAGTGGGCTCGCGTCCATAAGGGCTTGCGGCTCCTGGCCATGTTTGAAGATCTTGAAGTCCTGCGCGCGGGCGCTCCAGTACTCCAGACGCTCGCTGCCGTTTTCTCCGGTGATTTGCAGCAGACTCGCTTCACGCAGGGCCACCACATATTCGCTCGGGTTGATGGCGCAGAACTCAGCCAGACGCTCGTCGCGGGTCTCGCCCATGTGTCCGCTGATGCTGGCATCCAGATAGTGCGGGTTGATTTGCAGCGGGAACAGGCCCAGCGCTGGCAGCACGGCGGCGTTGCAGACCGGCATGTCGTTGGTGGTGCGGATGCTCGGGGTCGCCACGTTGCAACCAGCGCTCCAGCCCACATAGGGGACGCCACGTTCGCGCACAGCACGCTGGATCGGCACGATCAGGCCATTTTCGTGCAGCAGCTGATTCAGGCGCCAGGTGTTGCCGCCGCTGATAAAGATGGCGTCGGCCTGATTGATGGCATCGACCGGATCATCGAAGTGGTGAATGCTGATGGTCTCGATCCCGAGGCTCTCGGTGAGATCATTGGCGCGGGCATCCCAGTCGCTGCGGATCACCGCGTAGGGGATGAGCAGAATGCGCTTGACCTGTTTGCGAGCCAGCAGGCTCTGCACCCGGTCGCGGGCCCAGCCGAGCAGACCCGGAAATTCGTTGGCTTTACCATTGCTAAGCAGAAGCAGTTCCATCAAATCGTTCCTCAAAAAGTGAAAGCGGAGGAGGGAGGGCCACCGGATCCGCCGTGCGGCCGGATGGCAAGAGCGGGCATGCTACCACCATTGGCGTGGCGGTTCTGTGATCGGAGGGCCTATTCAACGGCTATGGATGAGTTATGGATGGATAACTCAATGCCAAGCGGTGGATTAACGAGCAGTGGTCAGCTCGCCACCCATCGCCAATAAAAGACCCCGCCGCAGCGGGGTCATGGCAGAGTTAGTCGAGTTTGAGATCGACCCACACCATGCGGTGATCCGAGCTGACCCCTTTGGCGATGCCGAGTTTCGCATCATAGACCAGGTGATAACCGGCCTCGAAGCTGGCAGGCCAGAAGACGCCGCTTTTGACCGCGTTGAGGTTGGCGGAGGGGATGACGTGATCCAGCTGCAGCACGCTGGAGTTGGTGATGCGTTCCGGGTTGGGGCGATTGAGGTTGCGTTTGCAGTCGGCCCCCTTGCTGACACACTCCGGGCCCCCTTCGCTGACCGGGATCAGGGTGCCATTGGTGATGGCCTGATTCATCAGCGGGTTGTTTAGCAGATCCTGAATGGCGGTCAGGTCACCGTCACCGGTGAGCGGATCGGCGTTGAGATCACCCGCGATAACGAACTTGGCGTTTTGGGCCAGCCCACCCTTGGTGCCCTTGTCATCGGTCATGTAGTTGAGACCCTTGACGTAATCGTTCCAGAAGGCGATCTCGGCGCGGTTGTGCTTGACGGTGTGACGCGCCGCGTTGGCAAAGATCGGCGGGGTCGGGTGGGAGATCAGGAAGTGGATCACCTCTTCCCCTTTCTCGGTCTTGATCCGTACCGGCACATCGGCGTGGTTCTTGGAGGAGAGCGGGTACTGCTGCCAGGCTGCGTCTGAATACCAGGCATCACCACACTGGCGGCTGGCCGGGATCTTGACCTTGGGATTGTTGCAGTCATCGATGATGGGGTTCTGCTCGCCCGGCATATCCTTCCACTTGAAGTTCTGGAAGGTGCGGATCTGCTTGGTGTCGATGGGGTATTTGGACATCACCGCAAAGGCGTACTGGCCGTGGTAGTTGCCAAAGCCCCAGGCATCGTCGGGGCCGCTGTTGACCTTGCCATCCAAATTGAGGTCATAACCGCTCATCAGGCCGGTGTTGGTGGCGAAGTTCTGCATCACCGGATAGCTGATGGCCGTCACCTCTGCGTGCTGGGCGTGGGCCAGATAGTTGTCGTTGAAGGCTTTCAGATCGGCGGTGCTCTCGCCTTTGCCGTCGTTGTCGAACTCGTTGAGCAGGAACACATCCGGACGGGTGCGCTGGATGATCTCCGCCACGTTGCGGATCTGCTGCACGTTCTTGGCTTTGGTTTCCGTGGCGCCGCTCAGGCTCCCTTCGGCGAGGCGCGCCAGCAGGGCATCCTGCTCGGTGCGGGTCAAGGCCAGCTCACCGGTCAGCATACCGGCGGCAGTGCGGTCAAAAGAGAGGTTGAAGGTGGCAAAACGAACCATGGGATCAGCTGCCTTTGAGTCGTTGTCGCTGTTGCAGCCAGCCAGCATCCCGAGGGAGATGGCAGCGGCCAGTAGGGTCTTGTTGATATTTTTCATTGTAATTATTCCGTAGCATCAATGAGTTATGCCTTCTGTGAGGCGGCGCCATTATAAGTAGACGGCGATGCTGCGGGGATTTTGCCTGAGCAAAGTGTGAGGATATTCACACCACATATCTGGCGATGATGAATGTTAGCAGGGCGATATGGGGTGTGAAAAACCGGTTTATATGCTGCAGTTTCCGGGATGAATAGCGCGCTTCCAGCCGTTACCGCACTCTGAATTTGTCACACCACCATCGGCAGGCCGCTCTCGGGGTGGTGGATCACCTGTGCCGGATAGTCATAGAGCCGGGCGATCAGCTCGGGGGTGAGCACTTCGGCAGGCGTGCCATCGGCCATCAGCTTGCCCCGCTCCAGCATCACCAGCCGGTCGGCATAGCGCGCCGCCAGATTGAGGTCGTGCAGCACCACCAGCACAGCTGTATTGCGGCTGGCCAGGGCGCGCGCCATGGTGAGCAGCTGATGCTGGTATTTCAGATCCAGCGCCGAGGTGGGTTCGTCGAGCAGCAGCAAGCGGGGTTGCTCGGCCTGCTCGGTCGGAGAGGGGGCCTGCCAGATCTGCGCCAGCACCCGGGCAAACTGCACCCGCTGCCGCTCGCCGCCGGAGAGCCCCGGATAGAGCCGCTTGGCAAGATGCTCGACCCCGGCATGGTTCATGGCCGCCGCCACAATTTCGTCACGCCGCGCCGCCGGTTCACTGTGGGGCAAGCGCCCCATGGCGACCACTTCCTCGCAGAGAAAGGGGAAGTTGAGTGAGGAGCTTTGCGGCAATACCCCGAGTCGGTGGGCCAGCTGGCTGCTGTCCCACTGCTGGCGATCTGCGCCAAACAGGGTGATGGAACCCTCATATTCCAGCTCGCCGGTCAGACACTTGAGCAGTGAGCTCTTGCCCGCCCCGTTGGGGCCGAGCAGCGCGGTGAGGGTACCGCTCTCGAGGTCGAGATTGAGCCCATCCAGGATCTGGCGCTGGCCACGGCGCAGGCTGAGTCGGCTGCAGCTCAACAGGGGGGCGGAGAGTGAGGATGAGAGTGGTTGCATAACAGTCCGTATCACAGGGCGCGGCGGCCTTTTACCAGCAGCCAGATGAAGAAGGGGGCGCCGAGCAGGGCGGTGATGATGCCCACCGGCAGCTCGGCCGGGGCCAGCAGGGTGCGTGCCAGCATATCGGCTGCCAGCAGCAGGGCGGCGCCAAGCAGGGCCGAGAGAGGCAGCAACCTGACGTGGTTGGGGCCTGCCAGCAGGCGCACCAGATGGGGCACTACCAGCCCGACGAAGCCGATCATCCCCGATACCGCTACCGCCACCCCGACGCCTGCGGCGGTGAGCAGAATCAGGCGGCGCTTGAGGGATTGCACATTGACTCCCAGATGACGAGCCTCTCCTTCACCCAGCAGCAGGGCGTTGAGGGGATTGGCATCGCGCATAAAGAGCCACAGCAGGGCCGCCAGGGTGAGCAGGGCCAGCGCCACATCGGCCGGTTTGCCTGCCGCCAGCGTGCCCATCTGCCACAGGCTCAGATTGCGGAGCATCTGATCGTCCGCCAGATAGGTGAGCAGGCCGATCACTGCACCGGAGAGCGCCGTGATGGCGACCCCGGCCAGCAGCATGACGGTGACCGAGGTGCCGCCCTCACGGGTGCCGAGCAGATAAACTAGGGTGGTGGTGAGCGCGCCGCCGAGAAAGGCGAGCAGCGGCAGCAGACCAACCCCGATGGTGGCTTGCAGCTGCTGGCCGAGGGGGGCCAGCAGCACGATGGCGAGCGCCGCGCCGAGCGCCGCACCGCCGGAGACACCTATGATGCCGGGGTCAGCCAGGGGGTTGCGAAACAGCCCCTGCATCACGGCGCCACAGAGCCCGAGGATCCCCCCCACTGCGATGCAGAGCAGGGTTCTCGGCAGGCGAATTTCCTGCACGATCAGCAGCTTGTGTGACTCAATCCCGCTCTCCTGCCCGGCAAACAGCGCCCGCAGACTCTCGCCCAGGGTGAGGGTCATGGGGCCGGTTGCCAGCGAACCGAGCAGCAACAGTGCCAGTGCAGCCGTGGTGAAGGCCAGCAGCCAGGAGAGGGGCAAGCGCATCATGACCCCTGCTTGATCCACTGGGCGATCTGGTTCGCCTGTTGCAGGGAGTTGAGGCTCAGGCCCCCTTGCAGGGCGTGGCCGTCGATGGCGTGAATGGCGTTACGCTTGCCAGCCGGGGTGGCGGCCAGGGCGGGCACTTCCGCCAGCACCTTGGCCGGATCGGCATATTGCTGCCAGTCACGACCGCTGACCAGCACCAGATCGGGCTGCATCTCGATGAGGGATTCTGCGGATACCGGCTTGTAGTTGCGCAACTCGGCGACCGGATTGATGCCGCCTGCCAGCGAGATCAGCGCGCTGGCTGTGGTGTCCCCCCCGGCGATGCTGGTGGGTTGCCCCTTGTGCAGCAGCAGGAAGGCGACCTTGAGCGGTTTGTTCTGTTTGGCTTGCGCCGCCAGCTGAGCGGTTTGGGCCTGGATCTCTGCCTTCAGGCGATCGCCAGCGGCTTTATCGCCCAGCAGGCTGGCGAGGGTGTCGATACGCTGGTTGAGGTTGGCGAGAGTCGGCGCGGTATCCAGCACCTCCACCTTGACCCCGGCACGGCGCAGCTGATCCAGGGTCGGGGCCGGCCCCATCTCGTCGCTGCCCACCAGTCGGGTGGGGGAGATGCTCAGGATCCCTTCGGCGGCCAGCGCCCGGTGATAACCCACCTTGGGCAACCCTTTTGGCAAGGGACTGCTGACATCGGTGGCGATCAGGCTCGATTCACCGCCAAGGGCCAGAATGAGTTCTGTGGTGGCCGGGCCGATACTGACGATACGCTCTTTCTGGCCGTCGGCGGCAACGGCAGAGAAGGGAGAGAGTGAACTGCAGAGCAGGGTGATGGCGAGGGCAAGACGACGGCCCATGCTAACCTCCGAAGGGGTGAATGAAACGGGTGTGCCGCCGAGAATATCAAGGCTTTGGAAAAAATGCACTGATAATGATAGCAATTATCAATTGCATTGGTTTCGGTGCTTTATTAGAGTAGCCGCCATGATAAACAGCGGGACAAGATGGTCCCGCAGAGGGAGAAAACATGAGCATTGCACAACGCATTCACGCGCTGCTGGAGCAGGATCCCGGCGCTCATCCGTCCACCCTGGCGGCCCAGCTTGCCATCAGTGAATGGGAGGTGGTTCGCCATCTGCCCGCCGAGCTGGTGACCCTGCTGCCCGCCGATCGCGCACAAGGTCTGCTGGAAGATCTGGCCGACTGGGGCCCGGTGACCACCATCGTCGAATCAGAAGGTTCCATCTTCGAGGTAAAAGCCCCCTTCCCGAAAGGCAAGGACGCACGCGGTTACTACAACCTGATGGGCCGCGACGGTGAGCTGCATGGTCACCTCAAGCTCGACAACGTGGCGGGGATTGCGCTGGTCAGCAAGCTGTTCATGGGCAAGGAGGGGCACTCCTTCCAGTTCTTCGGTCACTCCGGCCGCTGCATTTTCAAGGTCTATCTGGGTCGCGACGAGAAACGCCAGCTGCTGGCCGATCAGGTCACCCGTTTTATGGCGCTGCGCCACAACTCTCAAGAGGAAGTCAAAGCATGAGTGAACGTCAGGAGCGTCTGCAAAACCGCCTGCAACCGGAGATCCGCGAGTTTCGCGACAGCTGCCGCACCCTGCAGCTCGCCACCGTCGATGGTGAAGGCAATCCCAACGCCAGCTATGCCCCGTTTGTGCTGCAGGAAGATGGCTACTATGTGCTGATCTCCGAGATCGCCCGCCACGCCCGCAACCTGCAACAGGTGCCCCGGGTATCCCTGATGCTGATCGAGGATGAGAGCGGTGCCCGCGAGCTGTTTGCCCGCAAGCGCTTGACCTTCGATGCGGTGGCTGAAGTCGTTGCCCGTGACGACGCTCGCTGGAGCAAGGCGGTTGCAGCGCTGGAGGGGCGTTTTGGCGAGATCATCAAGGGTCTCTCCAACCTCAAGGATTTCAAACTGTTCCGCCTCAAGCCGGAACAGGGGCTGTTCGTCAAGGGCTTCGGCCAAGCGTTCGCGGTCTCCGGTGACGAGCTGGTGGATTTCGTCCATCTGGTGGAAGGGCACAAGCGCATCGACAACGGTGCCGAGCTCACCAGCCCGGCCGATGCGCCGGTCTGACGATCCCTGTCGACCACGACAGCCGTCATAACAAAACGGGCAGCCACTGGGCTGCCCGTTTTTATTGCGTTATCTCATCCGCCAGTTCAATCCTGCCAGCTGGCCTTGTTGGGAAAAGCGCGACGATCGGCATCGGTGGCCGTTTCGTTGCACTCTCCCCGCACCTTCCAGGAGGTCTGGCTCAGTACGATGTAGCCCTGGCGGCAATACTGCTTGGTCGCCAGGGTCTCGGTCAGCAGGTTCTCCTGCAACGCCTCTCGCTGTTCCAGCAGCCGCTGGCTCTGGGCCGCCGAGAGGCCGCGCGGCAAGGTGTCGTTGGGTGCGGCTTCAAAGGTGAACCGCTTGCTCCCCTCCTCGTTGATGTGGGTCAGAAACAGGGGTTCCGGCCCGTCATACTTCTGTCCGGGCAAGCTGGAGCAGGCCGACAGCAGGGGAACAATCAACAACAGGGTGGCAGACAACAGGCGCACAACAGACTCCAGTGAGAAACGAAGCGAGGCTCGCAGATTAGCACGGCTGCAGGGCGGGTGTTACTGCCAGCAGCTCGTCGGTGGTGAGCAGGGTCACACTGCGTCCCTCCGGCAGGCTGAGGTGGCGCCACATCCAGTGATGGTGCTCGGTGATCTGGGCCGCGCTCAGGTGGGGGCGATCGGCGGTGGTGTGACCATCGCTCAATACCAGCACCTCGTACCCATGGGAGGCCGCACTGCGCACCGTGGTATCGACGCAAAAATCGGTGGCGCAGCCACAGAGGATCAGTCGATCGACCGGCTGCTCGGCCAGCAGGAAGGCGAGCTCTGTGTCGAGAAAGCTGTCACAGGCCGTCTTGCGCACCCGGCTATCTCCCTTGGCCGGTTGCAGCGCACTGTGCAACTGCCAACCCGGGGTGCCCGGTTCCAGTTCGGTGCCGGGGGGCGAGTCATGCTGGATATAGATGACCCGTCCCTGTTGCTGCCTGACATGGGCCGCAGCCCGGTTGATATTGGCCAGCACCTGCTCCTGGCGGTAACGGGGCTCGTTGAACAAGCCTTGCTGCACATCGATGATCAGTAACACATCCATATTTTACCCGCCGTTTCCTTGAAGATTAGGGTTGCAGCCACTGGCTGCAGTCACGACTGCGGGATTGATGCAGCGCGCCCATATCTTGCTTCATCTCGTCACTGTTTTGCCAGCGCTTAGGCAGCGGCATGATGGTTACCTGCACATCGGCTGCGGGATCTGCAACAGAGGTCTCATCTGTGCGGGGCACGACCAGCGCCACCTTGAGGGCAGGATTGCGGCTGGCGATGCGACTGGCGAGCCCAAGCCCCCCCTCGACGTGGAAATTGCCGGCGATATGCATGATCTGCTGGCCCGGGTGCTTGGCGAGATAATCCACCATGCTCTCGGCCATGGTGTCATCCCAACTGGTCTGGGCGGCGAAGCGGCGGGCGTTGCTGTCGGCATCGCCGTGGTGCATGGAGGCCATAAATTTCTGGCGATAGGGGTCATCCCCCAGCGTCAGCTGGCGGGCCAGCTGGCTGCGACGTGTGGCTGGCAGTTTGTCGAGCCACTCAGCCCCCTCCTGACCGACACAGCTCACCAGCGGCTTGGGGGCGTTGGCGGCGATCACCGGCATCCGGTGAGCCTTGGCAAACTCTACCAGCGGGCGGTAGTCGCTCGGATAGTTGGGCCAGGCGTTGCCTTCGCGGATCAAGGCCGCTTCACCAATCTGATTCGCCAGATAGGCATCCAACGTCTTCTGATCGGCGCGGCTGAACTGCTCCATGGAGAGGGCCAATGGCCGCCCGTGCTGCTGGCCAGCGGTGTAAAGCCCGCTCAGCAGGCGCGATTGCAACAGATGCACGGCGGGATGGCTGTGCAGCTCACCCACCAGAATGATGTCGGCGTCGGCAATGCGCGCGATTGCTTGCTTCAGCGTCAGGTCTGCGTCTCCCTCGCTGCTTAGCCGGTAGTCATAGAGCGTCTGCAACTGTGATGACTGGGTCGGTTGGGTGGGGGTGGCACAGGCTGCCAGTAGCAGCGGCAGGGCGAGCAGGGGAAGTCGTCTAATCATGGGATCTCACGGCTGATATACCCGGATGCCGGTGCATCTCGGGGGGCTAATAGAGAATAAGGGCAACACAGGGCGACAGTGTAAAACCAATTTGGTTCAAAACAAATGAGAATGATTTCGTTTCTTGTTGATCTTTGTCGAGAGCCGGGTAATATGCGGCCTGTTTGATAACAGTTCTCAATAAGGATTCGCTGTGACCCATCATAACGCACTCTCTCTGGTTGCCCTCGCCGTGGCAGCCGGTCTCTCTTCCCAGGTCTTTGCTGCCACCCAGAAGGCGGATGAAGTCGTGGTCGTCAGCGGCTCACGGATGGAGCAAAAACTGGAAGATGTCTCCGGCCCCATCTCGGTGATCACCGCCAAGCAGATTGAAGAGCAGGTTGTCACCAATGTCGCCGACCTGTTCCGCTACGAACCCGGTGTGACTGTGCTCGGCGGTCAGGGTGATGCCCAGACCTTCATCATCCGCGGCATGGGTGAAAACCGGGTCAAGGTGGTGCGCGACGGTGTGCGCCAGAACGATGCCTACAGCAAGGGCGGTGTCGGTCAGAGCTACTTCGATACCGACATGATCAAGCAGGTAGAAGTGGCCAAGGGGCCCGCTTCTGCGGCCTACGGCTCCGATGCGCTGGGTGGCGTGATTGCCATCACCACCAAGGATGCCAGCGATTTCCTCAAGGGCAAGGATAGTTATCTGGACGTGACCAGCGGTTACGCCTCCAGCAGCCACCAGAAGATGGCGGGCTTTACCGGCGCCCTGCGCACTGGTGAAGTGGAGAACCTGCTGCGCTACACCTGGCGCGATGGCGGTGTGACCCAGAATTTCGACTCCACCAAGAACGACTTCGATATCGGTACCCACGCCCTGCTGCTCAAGAGCAAGTGGAACCTCTCCGATGAGCAGTTCCTCAAGCTGACCGTCGACTACCTGACCGATGGCGAGGAGCCGGATGCGGTCAAGCTCAACAAGGTCGGTACCGGTACTGCCCGCGTCTTTGATCAGCCCATCACCGACAAGCAGACCGACAACCTCTCTGTGGTGCTGGATCACGGCATCGCGCTGAATCAAGGCTGGGCTGATCGGATGGATAGCAAGGTTTACTTCGCCCGCACCAAGCAGACGCTGGATCAGTACGCCTCATCCAAGTATCCGGTCAGCCCCGGTAACCCCTATGTGACCAAAAACTCGCTGGATCACAACGTGTTCGATCAGAAGAACATCGGCGCCCAGCTGCAGTTCCACAAGGCGGTCGCCAACCACCGCCTGGCCTGGGGGGCTGAATACGAGCACACCGACAACGAACGTACCCGTTACAAGGGGCCGACGACTCCCGGTGATTTTGTCGGCTACAACGAGCTGAGTTTCCCGGCTACCACCAGCGAGCGCAGCGCCCTGTGGGCCTTTGACGAGATCAAGTTTGGCGAGCGCTGGGTACTGACCCCGGGGGCCCGTTATGACTACTACCGGATGACCCCGGACAACGATCCGGCCTACACAGGCGACAAGCTGCACAAGTTCTCCGAAGGGGAGTTGTCACCCAAGCTGGGTCTGGTGTTCAAGGCCCACGAGGCGGCCAACCTGTTCGCCCAGTACAGCCACGGTTTCAAGGCCCCCATGTATGACAGCGCCTTCTCCACCCTGAACCATCAGGCGTACGGCTATCGCATCGAGCCCAACCCGAACCTCAATCCGGAGAGCAGCGACGGCATCGATCTCGGTGTGCGTGGCAGCAGCAACGGCTTCAGCTATGAAGTAGCCAGCTTCTACAACAAGTTCGAAGACTTCATCGAGATGGTGGAAGTGGGCAAAGAGGGGCGCACAGCCGTCTACCAGTACCAGAACCTGAGCAAGGCGACCACCAAAGGGGTCGAAGCCAAGGCGGATTACTGGCTTAACGACATCGTCAATGTATGGGGCAACCTCGCCTACATCGAAGGCAAGGATGGGGATGGCAACTACATCAACAGCCTGAGCCCGCTCAACGGCTCCGTCGGTGTGCGTCTGGAACAGTCCCAATGGAACTTCAACACCGCGCTGCGCTTTGCTGACGACATGGACAAAGTCCGTAAAGACAGCAAAGGCAACGATTACGTGAAGAGCGCCGGTTGGGGTGTGGTAGATATGTACGCCCAGTTCAACCCGATGACCGACCTGCAGCTCAACGTCGGGGTCTTCAACCTGTTTGACAAGGAGTACACCAGCTACGAGCGCATCGCCGGTCGTGCCGAGGGCTCCGATAACAGCATGATGACCGAACCGGGCCGCAACCTGAGTGCACGGGTCAAATACGTATTCTAAAGAGCAAACAACAGACGCAGATGATCAAAGGGGCTTCGGCCCCTTTTTTGTCGCAGCCATGTTGTGATGATGGAGCAGAGCAAATGTTTGCCTAAAAAAGAAACCCGCCATGGGCGGGTGGAAGGATTGCAACACTAACCAGGAGGAGGTGTTACCAGGTAGACCCCACCTCTTCGGTAATAGTTCAATTTTATTGAAGTTTTTTCGTTTTCTGCGCAGGGTTTCCATCGGGATCTGCGGGGGAGGATGGGTTATCATTCTGCTCCCGTCATCCGGTTGCAGAGGATCTATGCCCGCGTTCTCCTGGTTAGCGCTCTTTTTCGGCGCCTTCTATTTTGTCTACGGCGCTTACTTGCCGTTCTGGTCGCTCTGGCTGGAGGGGGGGGGCGTCAGCGCCGAGATGATTGGTCTCCTGCTGGGGGCGGGGATGGCGATCCGCTTTGCTGGCAACCTGATGGTGATGGGGCAGATCAAGGGGGCGGGCCATCTGCTGCCGGTTACCCGGTTGCTCTCTCTGCTCAGTCTGCTGGCCTTTCTCGGTTTCTACCTCAGTCATAACCTCTGGTGGCTGGTGAGCTTGACCCTGCTGGCGAACTTTATCTATCCGACCCTGATGCCAGTGGGGGAGGCGCTGGCGACCCGCATGGTGGTGCAGGCGCACCTCGATTACGGCAAGGTGCGGCTGTGCGGCTCCTTTGCCTTTATTGTCGCCTCGACCTTGGTGGGGGCGTTGGTGGGCAACTTCGGTAGTGACTGGATTTTGCACACCATGGTGGCGGGGCTGGTGCTGATGCTGCTGCTCAGCTGGCTGCCGCTTTATCCGGCGCCACAGGATAGTCAGGGCGAGCGGGCCAAGGCGTCCTTGCTGGCAACCCTGCGCAGCGCGTCGGTGCGCCGCTTCCTGTTGCTGACAGCGCTGCTGCAGGGGAGCCACGCCGCTTATTACGGTTTCAGCGCCATCTACTGGAAGGCACAAGGATATAGCGGCACCATCATCGGCTATCTCTGGGCGCTCGGAGTGGTGGCGGAGATCTGTATGTTTGCCGCCGACAAGCGTTTCCTGCAACGCTTTGGCGCCCAGAGTCTCTTTATCGCCGGTGCCATCGGTTGTGTGGTGCGCTGGGTATTGCTGGGTGCCTCGACCGAGTTGTGGGTGCTGGTACTGGGGCAGTTGCTCCACTCGGTGACGTTCGGTATGAGCCATCTGGGGGCGGTGCGCTTTATGACCCGTCAGCTACCGGCCGAGCAGTTGATCCCGACTCAGGCGCTCTATGCGGCCCTTGGCCTCGGCATGACGGTGGCGGCCCTGATGGCACTTTGCGGCGTGCTGTTCGAGCCTCTCGGCGGCGGCATCTTCTTCCTGATGGTGCTGGTGGTCTTGCCGGTCTTCTTCCTGCGGCTGCGCCCCTCTGCGCAGGAGAGGGCTCCAGCCTGATATTTGTTTATTTGAATCATCACCTAACAAAAGGGAGAGCCACGGCTCTCCCTTTTTCGTTGCTGCGGTTTGCGGCGTTACTGCTGCTCGCCAAGATAGAGGCGGCTGAGGCGGCTGAGGCGGCGCCAGGTATCCGAGCCGATGGTGCCGGCAAGCAGCTCATTGGATGCAGCATCAAAGCGGCCATCCGGCAGCCAGCCCAGTTGGGGCAGCAGTTGCGCCAGCGTCACGTCATTGTGTTGCAACTCCCGCTCCAGCGCTTCCCAGAAGGCGCTCCCCTTGACGTAAAAGAGCGGGTAGTAGGAGCGATCGCCCGCCAGCACCTCGCGAGCCGCCCGATAGAGACCACTCTCGCTATGGGGCAGCTGTTTGCCCCGCTCGGCCAGCTCGTTGACCGCCGTGACCTGATGCAGCCGAAAGCGGCGCAGCGCTTTGATGGCAAGGTATTCGGCGAGGCTCTCGTTGATCCAGGTGGGCTGTGGAGTTGCGCGGCGAGCGCTGAGGATATGTACCGCCTCGTGGGCCGAGGTGCGCAGCAGGCGCAAGGGGGCCTGTGGCGTTGGTTTTCCAGCCTCGGTGGGGTAGTTGGCGACAAACACCGGATCCCCGGCTGCGCCGCCAAGGGAGCGGGTCGCCACATCTCGCCCCAGCCACACCAGTTGCCACGGGTGAGTGGGCGGGGCCACGTCGAGCTGAAAGGCCAGATAGTCGATGATCTCATTCAGTTGTTGCTGCAAGGCCGGCAGATCGAGCTGGTTGGCGGTCTCGTCATGGCTCAGCACCAGCCGCGGATCCGGCTTGGTGACGGGCACAGTTTGCAGACCAAATGGCAGGATCAGCGGTGGCTGGTTGACGTCCGGCAGTGGTTGGCAGCTGCCATCCGGCAGACAAACCCTTCCTTGGCGACTTCCCATCTGGCGCACAAAGTTACCCCACTCGGTCAATAGCCACTGATTGGGTGCGAACAAAAGCGACTGTTGGGCCGAGGCATCTGCACCCAGTGCCGGAGCGGGTGTGAGCGTGATTTGCCAGCCAACCTCTTTGCAGGAGAAGGGCTGGTTGAGGGCAACCGGCTGGTTGTCTGCAAGGCAGACCAGCGCGGGGGAAACCGGCGTGGCACTGCCCGGCAACTGACGAGCGGGGAGCAGGGTAAAGGGAGGTTTGCCCTGCATGGTGAGGAGCACTTGCAGCACATTGGCGCTGGCGCCCTGCTCGATAAGGTAGCGGGGGCCGTTCGCGTCATTGCCAGCGCAGGCCCACAGCGGCAGCAGCCACAGGGCAAACAGGGTGATATGACGACTCATAAGAAGGTTAGCGCTCCTGCTCGTAGCCCAGCAGATCGCCGGGCTGGCAATTGAGTTCACGGCAGATGGCCTCCAGGGTGGAGAAGCGCACCGCCTTGGCGTGGCCATTCTTGAGGATCGAGAGGTTGGCCTCGGTGATGTCGATGCGCTGGGCCAGCTCGCGGGCGGTCATTTTGCGCTCTGCCAGCAGGGCATCGAGGCGGATGATAATGGGCATACGTTCCTCACACCGTCAGTTGCTGTTCATCGGCCAGCAGTTTGGCCTCGCGCATGACCAGTGCCAGCGCCAATACGATCAGTCCCGCCAGCAGTACCCGGAAATCGGAGGTACTCAGCGCTATGGTACCGAGTACTTCCGGGCCTCTCATGGTGAGCACCGTATCCAGCAAGGGGGTCAGGATCAATTCGACCAGGAAGGTTGTACAGAGCAGCAGTCCGATCTGCCGATAGCGGCGGATCTGCTCGAAGGTGAAGAGCAGACCGGCGCGGTAGCCACGAAACAGCTGGCGCAGTTGCCAGAGCATCATCATAAAGACCAGATCCGGCAACAGCTGCACCAGGGTGCCGAGCAGCCGGGTGGAGAAGTGAAGGGTATAGTCGGCAGGATTGATGCCGGGGCGGCTCAAGATGGTGTTGAGCTTCTCCTGAAGCAAATCGGCGCCACCGAAGGGGGTCCACACCTCCAGCAAGGTGATCAAAGGAGTCGCCAGCAGTGCCAGCAGTAGCAGCCATTCGATCAGCATGCTCGAGCGTTCGAGTTTGTTGGAGATCATCTCATTCCTCACTGTGATGGTTTTATCTGAAAGGTAAAGTTTATCGTTTATCAATATTCACATCGGCAATATTTATTGTTTTACGATATACAGTCAAGATAAAACTTATTGAAAAACGATAATTTCAATCTCTCCGAAGGGGATGACTTTTGGCTGCTGCCTCTCTAGACTGGCGAGGCTGTATACAAAAACTCAACATGGACAAGGAGTTATCGATGCACCAGGGATGGCTGCTGATCGGATTGTCGCTCACCTATCTGGGGCTGCTGTTTCTGATCGCCTTCGTGGCAGACAAGCACAAACGGCACCGTCTCAAGGGGCAACCGCTGCTCTACAGCCTGTCGCTGGCGGTCTACTGCACCTCCTGGACCTTCTTCGGCACCGTGGGGCAGGCGAGTGAATCGCCCTGGTCGCCGGTGCCCATCTACCTTGGCCCCATGCTGGTCTTTCTGTTTGGCTGGCGGCTGCTGGCCCGCCTTATTCTGGTGGCCAAGCGCGAGCACATCACCTCCATCGCCGACTTTATCGCCGCCCGTTACGGCAAATCCCAGCGGCTCGCCATGGTGATCGCCCTTATCGCCATCATGGGGATCCTCCCCTATCTGGTGTTGCAGCTTAAAGCCATCGTCACCGGGCTGGATCTGCTGATGGTCAACAGCGGCGGCATCAGCCCGACCAGCAATACCAGTGAGCTGGCGCTCGGGGTCACTCTGCTGCTGGCGCTGTTCAGCATCCTGTTCGGCACCCGCCATCTCGATGCCACCGAGCACCACAGGGGGATGGTGGTGGCCATTGCCTTCGAGTCAGTGGTCAAATTGCTGGCCTTTATCGCGGTGGGGGGCTTTGCCCTCTGGCTGATCCTGAGCAAACCGGGCGAAGCTCACGAACAGGTGACCCGCGACTTTTTTGCGCAGGTGGTGGCGGTGAGCCCCGGTAACCTGCTGGAGCTTGCCATCTACACGGTGTTGGCGATGTGCGCCGTTATCTGCCTGCCGCGCCAGTTTCATGTGACTGTGGTGGAGAACAATCAGGGGCAGGATCTGCACTGGGCGCGCTGGATCTTCCCGCTCTACCTGTTCGTGATGGGGCTCTTTATCTGGCCGCTGGCACTGGCGGGCAAGCAGTGGGTGGGGGCCGATATGGCCTCCGACACCTATGTGATCAGTCTGCCGATGGCACTCGGGTTCGATGGCATGGCGATGCTGGCGTTTCTCGGCGGCACCTCGGCTGCCACCGGCATGGTGATCGTCTGTACCATCGCGCTGGCGATCATGGTGAGCAACGATCTGGTGCTGCCGGTGCTGCTGCGCCGCTTCTGGCGGCAGGGACGCGACGAGCGGCTGGTACGGCTGCTGTTGCAGGTGCGCCGTGGCGCCATCCTGCTGATCTTGCTGGCGGCCTGGGGGCTTTACCTCTGGCTCGGCGATCTCACCAGTCTGTCGCGCATCGGCTATCTCTCCTTTGGCGCGGTGGCCCAGTTTGCGCCGGCCCTGCTGCTCGGTCTCTACTGGCGTCACGGCAATCGCAAGGGGGTCTATCTTGGGTTGAGCCTCGGGGTGAGCCTCTGGTTCGTGACCCTGCTGGTGGAGAGCGGGCTGCTTGCCGGTTCACCGCTGGCCGAGCTGCTGGCGCCGCCGGACTGGCCCGCGTTTCGCGAGCTGAGTCTCGGAGCCTGGTGCATCTTCCTGAGCCTGCTCTTCAACCTGCTCGGCTATGTGGCAGGCTCGCTGCTGTCGCGCCCTGCGGTGAGCGAGCGGCTGCAGGCGGCCAACTTTGTCGGCAAGCCGAGCCGCGATACCGCCGCCCTCTATCAGGCGCGGGTCTCGGTCAAGGAGCTGGAGATGCTGGCGGCCCGCTTTGTCGGCTCAAGCCGGGTCAAACGCGCCTTTGGTCGTTTCGCCGGTGAGCGGGGCGGCACCCTTGCTCCGCAGATGCAGGCCTCGGCCGAGCTGATTGCCCACACCGAGCGGCTGCTGGCGGGGGTATTTGGCACCTCATCGGCACGGCTGGTGCTCGCCTCTGCCCTGCAGGGGCGCAACATGCAGCTCGAGGAGATCGCCACCATAGTCGATGAAGCCTCCGACGTGTTTCGCTTCAACCGCGGCCTGCTGCAGGGGGCGATCGAGCATATCGGGCAGGGGATTTCGGTGGTGGACAGGGAGCTTCGGCTGGTGGCCTGGAACCGCCGTTACATCGAGCTGTTCCACTATCCGCCGGGGCTTATTCAGGCAGGGCGTCCTATTGAAGAGATCATCCGCTACAACGCCCAGCAGGGGCTCTGTGGCCCCGGTGATATCGAGGATCACGTGGCGCGGCGGGTCGCCTTTATGAAGCGCGGCAGCGCCCATATCTCGGCGCGGGAGCGCCCGGACGGGCGGGTGATCGAGATGCAGGGCAACCCCATGCCCGCCGGTGGTTTCGTCATGACCTTTACCGACATCACGCCGTTTCGCGATGCCGAGCGGGTGCTGCGCGAAGCGAACGAACATCTGGAGGCGCGGGTGGCCGAGCGTACCCGTGAGCTCTCCGAACTCAACCGCCAGCTGCTGCTGGTGAACCAGCAGGTGGAGCGGGCCAATCAATCCAAGAGCCGTTTTCTGGCGGCGGTCAGCCACGATCTGACCCAGCCCCTCAATGCGGCCAAGCTGTTTACCTCCTCCCTGCTGGAGATGTTGCCCGATGCTGGCGAGCAGGCCCGCATCGCCCGCCATATCGATGATGCGCTGGGGGCGACCGAGGATCTCATCACCGATCTGCTCGATATCTCGCGGCTCGAAGCGGGCAAGTTCAAGGCCAAGAAGCTCGACTTTGCCCTGCGCGATCTGCTTGACAACCTCAAGGCGGAGTTTGGCGTGCTGGCGCAGGCGGGGGGGATCCACTTCTCGGTGGTGGAGAGCAAGCACGCGGTGCACAGCGATGTGCGGCTGCTGCGCCGGGTGCTGCAAAACTTCCTCACCAATGCGTTTCGCTACAACCCGAGGGGCAGGGTGCTGCTTGGTTGCCGTCGGATGGGGGAGAAGATCCGCATCGAGGTATGGGACAACGGCCCCGGCATCCCGCAAGACAAGCAGGAGGCGATCTTCGACGAGTTCTCCCGCCTCGATCACTCCCGCACCGCCAAGGAGCAGGGGCTGGGTCTGGGGCTTGCCATCGCCCGCGGCATCTCGCAGGTGCTCGGTCATCAGCTCACTTTGCAGAGCTGGCCGGGCAAGGGATCGGTCTTTGCGGTGACCCTCAATCTGGCGACCCGGCCGGTCACGGCTCATCAGCTGGCGGCGCCGGTGGTGCGTGACAGCCAGCTGGAAGGTGTAGCCGTGCTCTGTATCGACAACGAGCGGGACATTCTGACCGCCATGAGCACCCTGCTCGGCCGTTGGGGCTGCGAGGTGCGCTGCGCCGTCGATCTGGCCGAAGCCGAGGAGCTGGTGGCACAAGGGTTTGTGCCGAGACTGGTGCTCTCTGACTACCACCTCGACGACGGCAAGACCGGGTTGGAGGCGCTCGCTGCCCTGCAACGAGTGTGTGGCGACGATCTGGGAGGCATCATCATCAGTGCCGATCGCAAGAGCGAGCTGCAGGCGCAGATCCGCGAGCGGGGGTATGGCTACATCAGCAAACCGGTCAAACCACTCAAACTGCGGGCCCTGATGAACAGTCTGCTGCTGCGCTAGCCGCAGCTGGGGCTGCTAGCCGTGAACCGGCTCACAAAACCGCGCAATGAGCCCGTGGCCCCTGGTCATGGATGAATGCCGAAAACAGAGATTTATTGGCGAAGATCTCTTCATCTTCCTGCGCAATGGTCGCCAGTTACAGTATTGGCTTGCCACTGTCGGTGAACGCCGACAGTGGCAGATCGGATTGGCTCACTCTATAGTCGGGAGGCGATTTTTTGCATCGCAAATGAAGTAACCGAAGGGCAAACCGATCGCAAGATCGGGACGCAAAGCTTCCGGTCCAGGGATGAGCCGTACTTGAGATAGCGGGGCCACCACAGGTTGTTGTGCACCTTTGCCAAGAGGCCGCACTGCCGTCTGCGTTACCTGTCAGGGCGTAGCCCTTTTCGTTGCCAATATAACGAAATAGGGAAATATAAAAAATGCTAAGTCCAAAGCCTACCATGCTGGCCCTTGCGGTCGGTCTGTGCTGCGCCTCGTCCTCTTATGCTGCGGCGCCCGGCAAGCCGACCATCGGATGGGGCCCCACCAAGTTTTCCATCGTTGAAGTCGATCAGGCGGCCACTGCCTACAACAATCTGGTCAAGGTAAAGGATGCCGCCGATGTGGAGGTGAACTGGAACCTCTGGAGCGGCGATCTGGGCCAGAGAGCCAAGGTACTGCTCAATGGTCAGGAGGTGTGGTCCGGCCCCTCGGCCGCGGCGGGCAGCGCCAAATTCAAGGTGAAGAAAGGGGGGCGCTACCAGATGCAGGTGGCGCTGTGCAACGCCGATGGCTGTACTCTCTCTGATGCCAAGGATATCGTGGTCGCCGATACCGACGGCAGCCATCTGGCGCCACTCAAGGCGCCGCTGCAGGAGTACAACAGGCCCTACGCCAACAAGTCGGGCAAGGTGGTGGGGACTTACTATGTGGAGTGGGGGGTCTATGGCCGCAAGTTTACGGTTGACAAGATCCCGGCCCAGAACCTGACCCATATCCTCTATGGCTTCACCCCCATCTGCGGCGGGGATGGCCTCAACGACAGCCTCAAGGAGATCGAAGGGAGCTTCCAGGCGCTGCAACGGGCGTGTGCCGGTCGCGCCGACTTCAAGGTGGCGATGCACGATCCCTGGGCCGCCATCCAGATGCCGCAAGGCAACCTCACCGCCCATGATGAGCCCTACAAGGGCAACTTTGGCGCTCTGATGGCGCTCAAGCAGGCCTATCCGAACCTCAAGATCCTCCCCTCGGTCGGCGGTTGGACCCTCTCCGACCCCTTCTATTTCCTCGGTGACAAAACCAAGCGTGACGTGTTTGTCGGCTCGGTGAAAGAGTTCCTGCAGACCTGGAAGTTCTTCGACGGTGTGGACATCGACTGGGAGTACCCGGGCGGACAGGGGGCCAACCCGAAACTGGGTAGCCCGAGTGATGGTGCCACCTATGTGGCCCTGATGAAGGAGCTGCGGGCCATGCTCGACGAGCTGGAGGCCGAGACCGGTCGCCAGTATGAGCTCACCTCGGCCATTGGCGCGGGGGGCGACAAGATCCAGGATGTGGACTACAAGGCGGCCCAGCCCTACATGGACCACATCTTCATGATGACCTACGACTACAACGGTGCCTGGAGCAACACCGAGCTCGGTCACCAGACCAACCTTTATGCGGCGAGCTGGGATCCCGATACCAAGTACACCACCGACAAGGCGGTCAATCAGCTGCTGGCGCAGGGGGTTGAACCGGGCAAGCTGGTGGTCGGTGCCGCCATGTATGGTCGTGGCTGGACCGGGGTAAGCGGTTATCAGGGCAACAACCCCTTCACCGGCAAGGCGACCGGCAAGGTGAAAGGCACCTGGGAGGACGGGGTGGTGGATTACCGCGACATCGTCAACAACCGGATGGGGGCGGGCTGGGAGAAGGGCTACGACGAAGTGGCCGAGGCGCCCTATCTGTTCAAGGCGGCGACCGGCGATCTCATCACCTATGACAACGAGCGCTCGGTCAAGGCCAAGGGGCAGTATGTGCTGGCCAACAAGCTCGGTGGCCTCTTCTCCTGGGAGATCGATGCCGACAACGGCGACATCCTCAACGCCATGCACGAGGGGTTGGGTCACGGCAGTGGCGTCACGCCACCGGCCAACAAGCCGCCATTGGCCAATGCCGGCAATGACCTCAAGGTGACCGGTCCGACCGAGGTGACGCTGGATGGTTCGGCCTCCCACGATCCGGAAAATAGCGCTCTCAGTTATAGCTGGAAGCAGATCTCCGGGCCGCAGGTTGGCTTGCTTGATGCCACTCAGGCCAAAGCTCGCGTGGTGCTGGATGCCGTGACTGCCGACATCAATCTGGTGTTCGAGCTGACAGTGACCGATGACCAGCAGTTGAGTGCCAAGGATCAGGTTGTTGTCACCAACAAGGCGCCGCAGGCCAATCTGGCGCCGGTGGTGAGTGTACCTGCTATGGCCTCTGTGGAGGCGGGCAAGCAGGTGACCATCAAGGCGACCGCCTCCGATCCGAACGGTGATCCGTTGACTTATCAGTGGAGCGTGCCGGCAGGCATCACCGCAACGGGTCAGAACAGCGCCACTCTGGTGGTCACCGGCCCGAACGTCACCAGCGACACGGGCTATGACCTCAGCGTCACCGTCTCCGACGGCGGGCTGGATGCCAGTGCGGCAACCCGTCTGACGGTCAAACCGGCCAGCAGCGGCGGTGGTTGCACGGCGACCGATCCGGATGCGGCCAACTGGCCAGTCTGGAAAGCGGCAAGCACCTATAACAGCGGCGACAAGGTGAGCCACAATCAGCTGGTGTGGCAGGCCAAGTACTGGACCCAGGGCAACGAGCCTAGCCGCACCGCGGATCAGTGGCTGCTGGTGAGCAAGGTGCAACTGGGTTGGGATGCCAATGTGGCCTACAACGGTGGCGAGCTCACCACCCATAACGGCCGTCAGTGGAAGGCGCAGTACTGGACCAAGGGCAATGAGCCCGGCAAACACGACGTCTGGCAGGATGTGGGGGCCGCCAGCTGTAAATAAGCATTGAATGGTGGCGGGGCATGCCGGTCATGCCCCGTTTTTCTCCCCGCTTAGCCAAATCTTGGCGGGCCTGCCAACCGGTTTCCCCACTCAGCTTCTCTCGTGTCCCTGCAAAGTGCTCACTCTTGCCTAGTGATTAATGCTCTCCCCGATAGCTGGCATCTGTGCCGCACGCTGCCCTTTGCCAGCCATTGAGGCTGTTGATAAGCCAGATCATCCCGGCCAGTGGCAAGGCATAAATCGTCAAACGAACAAATTTGTCGTATCTGGATAACCGGGTGCGTGAGGGCAATTCGCTGGGCATGAAGACACCTGCTGGCCATGCAAAGCGGCGATTATAAATTCATTAGTTGCGATACAGATGGGTCTTTTGTCGCATATTGTTCTTACTCATTGATTTTTCTCAATTTGGTGTGATGCAGATCAAAAAAATGGTGTGAGGTATCTGGTTGGAGGTGATGAGATTATGTCTGCATATCCGGCTGTTTTTTAAACATTAATTTCTTGAAAGTGGGTAATTGTCGGGGTTGGTAACCGGTGGGCTGGCAATGGTCCGATTTGCTTACTTATCAGAATTACCCTACAGTCAATCGGCGATTATTTATCGCCAGAAATAACGTTGTGACAAGGGCAAACCGATTGAAAAGTCGGGACGCAAAGCTTCCGGTCTAAGGGTCAAGACGACCTAGGATAGCGGGGCCACCACAGTAGAATGCAGGCTGCCTTTGCCAAGGGGTGGCCGTTTTTGTGTCACCTGTCGTGTTGCGTTGCCCTTTCGTTTTTCCCATAACGAAACGAAAAGGAAAGCAATATGCTAAGTCCAAAACCTGCACTGCTGGCCATGATGGTCGGCACCCTGCTCGCCTCCTCCGCCGCTTATGCGGCAGCTCCCGGCAAACCCGCCATCGGTTGGGGCCCCACCAAGTTTGCCATCGTCGAAGTCAGCCAGTCCGCGACCGCTTATAACGAGCTGGTCAAGGTGAAGGATGGCGCCGATGTGACCGTCACCTGGAATCTCTGGAACGGCGATATCGGCCAGAGTGCCAAGGTGCTGCTGGATGGCAAGGAAGTCTGGTCCGGTCCCTCTTCCGCCGCCGGTACTGCCACCTTCAAGGTGCACAAGGGTGGCCGCTATCAGATGCAGGTCGCGCTGTGCAACGGCGATGGCTGCACCCTGTCTGATGCCAAGGAGATCGTGGTCGCCGATACCGATGGCAGCCACCTCGCACCGCTCAAGCCTGCCCTGCAGGAGAATAACAAACCCTATGTCAACAAGTCCGGCAAGGTGGTCGGTACCTACTATGTGGAGTGGGGGGTCTATGATCGCAACTTCACCGTGGACAAGTTGCCGGCCCAGAACCTGACCCATATCCTCTATGGCTTCACCCCGATCTGTGGCGGTGATGGCCTCAACGACAGCCTCAAAGAGATTGCCGGCAGCTTCCAGGCGCTGCAACGTGCCTGTGCCGGGCGCAAGGATTTCCAGGTCGCCATTCACGATCCCTGGGCCGCGCTGCAAAAAGTGCAGGGGTCACTGGTCGCCTGGGATGAGCCCTACAAGGGCAACTTCGGTAATCTGATGGCCCTCAAACAGGCCTATCCGGACCTGAAGATCCTCCCCTCCGTCGGTGGCTGGACCCTCTCCGACCCCTTCTTCTTCATGCATGACAAGGCCAAGCGTGATGTGTTCGTCGCCTCGGTCAAAGAGTTCCTGCAGACCTGGAAGTTCTTCGACGGTGTCGATATCGACTATGAGTTCCCGGGTGGCGATGGCGCCAACCCCAATCTGGGGGACAAGACCAAAGATGGTGAAACCTATGTGCTGATCATGAAGGATCTGCGCGCCATGCTCGACGAGCTGGAGGCCGAGACCGGTCGCACCTATCAGCTCACCTCTGCCATCGGTGCCGGTTACGACAAGATTGAGGATGTGGATTACAAGGCTGCCCAGCAGTACATGGACCACCTCTTCGTGATGAGTTACGACTACAACGGTGCCTGGAGCAATACCTCCCTGGGTCATCAGGCCAACCTCTATCAGGCCACCAACGGCTCGGCCAACAAGCGCTACAACACTGATGCAGCGGTGCAGCAGTTGCTGGCGCAAGGGGTCGACTCCGAGAAGCTGGTGATCGGTGCCGCCGCCTACGGTCGCGGCTGGAAAGGGGTGAGCGGATATCAGGGCAACGATCCCTTCACCGGCACCGCCACCGGCAAGATCAAGGGCACCTGGGAAGATGGCGTGCTGGATTATCGCCACATCGTCAACAGCCATATGGGGGCGGGCTGGGAGTACAACTACGACGAGACTGCCGAAGCGGCCACCCTGTTCAAGCCCTCCACCGGCGAGCTGATCACCTATGACGACGAGCGCTCGGTTAAGGCGAAAGGCCAATACGTGCTGGCCAACAAGCTGGGCGGGCTCTTCTCCTGGGAGATCGATGCCGACAACGGCGACATCCTTAACGCCATGCATGAAGGCCTCGGTCACGGTGAAGGGGTCACTCCGCCAGCCAACAAGCCGCCGGTAGCCAATGCGGGCAGCGATCTGAGTGTCACCGGCCCGACCGAGGTGACGCTGAACGGCTCCGCGTCCCACGACCCGGAAAATGGCGCCCTCACCTATAGCTGGAAGCAGGTCTCCGGCCCGCAGGCGGCCCTGCTGGATGCTACTCAGGCCAAGGCCCGGGTTGTACTCGATGCGGTGTCCGCCGACATCAATCTGGTGTTCGAGCTGGCAGTGACCGACGACCACAACCTCACTGCCCGCGATCAGGTGGTGGTCACCAACAAGGCGCCGCAGCCCAACCTGCCGCCACTGGTGAGCCTGCCGGCTACCGCTTCCGTGGAGTCCGGCAAGCAGGTGACCCTCAAGGCGACCGCATCTGACCCGAACGGCGATCCGCTCACCTATCAGTGGACGGTACCTGCCAGCCTCACCGCCAGCGGTCAGAACAGTGCCACTCTGGTGGTCACCGGTCCGAACGTCACCAGCGATACCGCCTATGAACTGAGCCTCACCGTCTCCGACGGCGCGCTGGATACCAGTGCCGCCACCCGTCTGACGGTCAAGCCGGTCAGCGGTGGTGGCGGTTGCTCGGCCACCGATCCGGATGCCGCCAACTGGCCTGCCTGGCAGGCGAGCAAGGTCTACAACGGCGGTGACAAGGTGAGCCACAACCAGCTGGTATGGCAAGCCAAGTACTGGACTCAGGGCAACGAACCGAGCCGCACTGCCGATCAGTGGACGCTGGTGAGCAAGGTGCAACTGGGGTGGGATGCCAATGTCGCCTACAACAGCGGTGACCTGACCAACCACAATGGTCGCCAGTGGAAGGCCCAGTACTGGACTCGCGGTGATGAGCCCGGCAAGGCTGCGGTCTGGCAGGATATCGGCGCCGCCAGCTGCAAGTAATACCTCCCGCTTGATGACAGGGGCATGGCGACATGCCCCTCCTTCCCGGTAGCCATCAACACGAGAAAATAAATGACTACATACATGACCCCGATAGCCGGCCTCATTATGGCAACGCTGGCGGCAGCCCCTTTGTCTGCTGGCAGCGCCCCCCTGATATTTAATGACACGACACCACAAAGCGATCTGGCGGGTAGTCTGGCTGTCAGAGTGCAGTTTGCCCAGAGCCAGATCCTGCCGTCCCATCCCAAGGAGGGGGATCGCCAACCCATCCTGACCAGCCTGCGCAAGAGCCTGCTGCTGGTGCAACCGCTCCAGGCCGACGGGGTGACCCCCATGACAGTGGAGGCCCGCGACGGCAGCGGCACGCTGCTTGGCACCCTGACCTTGTCACCGCCGTCGGCGCTGCCCGAGACGGTCTACCACCTCGCGGGGGTTCCCGAAGGCGGAGTGAGCTTCGTACCGGAGAGCGGCAGCACTGCCATCATCAGCAGCAGTGCTGATTTGGCCAAACTGAGCGACAAGAGCGGCGCCTTCCTCAAGGAGCGGCTGACTGGTCGCGCGCTGGTGGAGATCCAGACTGCCGACGGCCGCTGGGTTCGGGATATCTACCTGCCCGTGAGCCCGGAGCTGGAGGGTAAGATGGTGCGCTTGCGTTCCAGCGCAGGCTACAACTCGACGATCTTCTATGGCGAGCGGCAGGTGACGATCTCCCGTGGCCAGAGCCTGCAGTTCAAGTTTGCCAAGGGGCAGTGGTTCCGTGAGGGGGAGCTGGAGAACAACCGCATCACCTATGCCCCGGATACCTGGAGTGGCGAGCTGCCCGCAGAGTGGATCCAGCCCGGACTGAGCCTCTCCGTTCGGCAGGGCAACCTCAGTGGTGAACTGCGTGATATCAAAGTCGGTGCCCCCGGCGAGCTGCTGCTGCACACCATCGACATCGGCATGCTCACCACGCCAAGGGATCGCTTTGCCTTTGCCAATGACAAGGAGGCCCATCGCGAATACTTCCAGACCATCCCGGCCAGCCGGTTGATCGTCAGTCAGTATGCGCCGCTCTCCCTGCCTGAGGTGATGCTGCCCAACGGCACCCTGCTGACCGATTTTGACCCGAGCGAGGGGGGTTGGCATGGCGGCACCATGCGCCAGCGCATCGGCAAGGAGCTTATCTCCCACGGCATCGACAATGCCAACTACGGCATCAACAGCAGTGCCGGTGAAGGGGAGGGGAGCCATCCCTTTGTGGTGGCCCAGCTGACGGCGCACAACAGCCGCGGCAAGTATGCCAATGGGGTTCAGGTGCACGGTGGTTCCGGCGGCGGTGGCATCGTCACGCTGGATGATTCGCTGGGCAACGAGTTCAGCCACGAAGTGGGCCATAACTTTGGCCTTGGCCACTATGTGGATGGCTTCCGTGGCTCGGTTCACCGCAGTGCCGATCAGCTCAACTCCAGCTGGGGCTGGGACAGTGACAAACACCGTTTCATCCCCAACTTCTCGCCGACCCGCACCAATGAGGATGCCTGTCTGGATGGCCAGTGCCAGCCACCGTTCGATGGCCGCAAGTTTGGCTACGATGCAATGGCGGGTGGCAGCCCCCTCTCTGGCGCCAACCGTTTCACCCTCTATACCCCCAATTCCGCCGCCATCATCCAGCGTTTTCTGGAGAGCAAAGCGGTGTTCGATGCCAACTCGGCCACCGGCTTTAGCAAGTGGAACAGTGCGACGGCCAGAATGGAGCCCTATCAGCACACAATCGAGGGGATCGAGAAGGTCGATGCCCCCATGGATGCCCTGAGCGAGGCCGGGCTAAGCGCCCTGCTGGCGGACTACGGCTTGGTCAGGGTAGCCATGTGGGATGGTCGCTGGACCCGCGATATCCGGGTGCCGGTTGCCTCTGCGGACAATCGGGGGCGCAGTCTGACCATCGATCACGGGGCCGGTTACAACAGCCACCTCTTTATCAACGGCAAGGATATCCTGGTGAGCAGGGGCTTCAAGAAGAGCTTCACCTCGGATGGCCAGAGCTGGGTGGAGGTCTCCCCCATCGATACCAAGGTTGCGCGCAAGCCCGAGCAGTTCGGCGTGCCGGTGACCACCCTGGTGGGCTATTACGACCCGCAGGGGAGTCTGCCCAGCTACATCTATCCGGCGCTGCACGGCGCCTACGGCTTCACCTACCCGGATGACAGCAACACCCTGTCCGGCAGTGACTGCCAGTTGCAGGTGGAGACTCGCGATGGTCTGCAGCGCTTCAGGCTGGCCAATCACCGGGCGGCCAGCAGCGTCATGAACAAGTTCCACATCAACCTGCCTACCGCCAGCGAGCCCGGTCGCGCCACCATCCAGTGCCGTGGCCAGACGCTGGTACAGCAGAGCTTGTTGCCACCGCAGCAGACCCTCTCCTTTACCGTCAACGGGCGGCCGCTGGAGCAGGGCGTGGTTGAGAACCAGCCTCCTGTGGTGACCGTACCGGCGCAGCTTGGCGGCATCGGCGGTGAGTGGCTGACCATCACTGCTGAGGCGAGCGATCCCGAGGGGGATGCACTCAGCTACCGCTGGCACTTCCCAGCTGGCTGGCAGGCGGACGGCGAGACCAGTGCCAACCTGCGTCTGTTACCGCCAGTTGTCACCACCAGCGAGCAGCATGAGCTGAGTGTGAGCGTCTCGGACGGGGTACATCAGAGCGAAGGGCGCATCGTGCTGACGCTGGAGCCCGTGGTCGACGGCTCTTGCAACACCACAGATCCGGAAGCGGCGAATGTTCCCGCATGGCAGGCCAGCAAGGTCTACAACGGCGGTGACAAGGTGAGTCACAACCAGCTGGTATGGCGTGCCAAGTACTGGACTCAGGGCAATGAACCGGGCCGCGCCGCCGATCAGTGGGCGCTGGCGAGTCAGGTTGAGCTGGGCTGGAGCGCGACCGTTGCCTACAACGGCGGGGAGCTGACCAACCACAACGGCCGTCAGTGGAAGGCCAAGTGGTGGACTCAAGGCAACGAGCCGGGCAAGCACGATGTCTGGCTGGATGTCGGGGCGGCAAGCTGCCCCTAGGTTGAGTCCATGATGAAGATGGCGGAGCCTGTTCAGGCGGGCTCCGCTTTTTGCCACAAAACCATAGAGAGCAACAATAATGAAAAAAAACCGCATCACCCTTCTGCTTGCCGGCATGATGCTGAGCGGCCACCTGTGGGCGGCCGAGGTATACGACATCAACAAATCCTATCCGGGCGGTAGCCAGGTCAATTACAACGGCCAGGTTTTCGAGGCCAAGTGGTGGGTCAACCCGGGTCAGACTCCGGGCATGGCGGCCGCCAATGAGTGGGATACTCCGTGGAAGCTTGTCGGCGAAGGGGAAGTGACCCCACCGGACACCGGCGGCGATGACAAGCCCAATCCGCCGACACCTACCCCACCGGATGGCAGCACTACCCCTGTCTATATGAGCCAGGCCGAGCTTGATGCCAAAGAGAAGGCGCTGACCGACTTCCCGGCGATGGAAGCGGTCAAGGCCTCCATCGCTACCCGTGACAATCTGGTGGTCGAGGCGGTGCAGCCGGGTCGTGCCGACAACCCGGGCAACGTCAAGCGGGTCGAAAGCCTGCTGAGCGAGAGCCAGTTCAACTACCTGTTCCCGCTACGCGCCCCCGAGTACACCTATCGTGGCCTGCTGCAAGCGGCGGCCAAGTTCCCGGCCCTGTGCAGCGACTACAGCGATGGCCGCGATGCCGATGCTATCTGCCGCAAGACCCTGGCGACCATGTTCGCCCACTTCGCCCAGGAGACCGGTGGCCATGAAAACTGGCGCCCGGAAGCCGAGTGGCGTCAGGCACTGGTCTACGTGCGCGAGATGGGATGGAATGAGACCATGCGCGGCGGTTACAACGCCGAGTGCCGTCCCGATGTGTGGCAGGGTCAGCAGTGGCCGTGCGGTACGTTCGACAATGGCGAGTTCAAGAGCTACTTTGGCCGCGGTGCCAAGCAGCTCTCCTACAACTACAACTATGGCCCCTTCTCCGAGGCGATGTTCGGCACGGTGCGCACCCTGCTAGACCGCCCCGATCTGGTTGCCGACACCTGGCTGAACCTCGCCAGTGCGGTGTTCTTCTATACCTATCCGCAGCCGCCCAAGCCCTCCATGCTCCATGTCATCGATGGCACCTGGCAGCCGAATGACCATGACAAGCAGAACGGTCTGGTGCCGGGCTTCGGGGTCACCACCCAGATCATCAATGGCGGGGTGGAGTGCGGCGGCCCGGTCGAGCACGCCCAGTCCCAGAACCGCATCAACTACTACCGCGAGTTTGCCAACTACCTCGGAGTGGCGGTGCCATCCGACGAAGTGCTGGGTTGCAAGAATATGAAGGTGTTTGACGACAAGGGCGCCGGTGCCTTGCCCATCTATTGGGAGCAGGACTGGAGCTATGTGGCAGAGAACCCCAACGGCGGCAAGAGTTATGCGTGCAAGCTGGTGGGCTACCAGACCCGCTTCAGCGCCTTCAAGGAGGGGGATTACAGTCGCTGCGTTCAGCACTTCTATCCGGAGGTGGTGATCGAGGATAACGGCGGTGGCACCAACCTGCCGCCAGTGGCCAATATCACTGGCCCGGCGCAGGCCGAAGGTGGCAGCAAGGTGACCCTTTCCGGCCAGCACTCCAGCGATCCGGAAGGCAAGCCGCTGACTTATGCCTGGACAATCCCAGCTGGTGCCTCTGCCCCGGCTCTGGATCAGGTCACTCTGGAGTTGACCCTGCCCAAGCCGGCCAGCGATACCAAACTGGATATCAAACTGACGGTCACTGATGAAGGTAATCTGAGCCGCAGCACTACCCATAGCCTGCTGGTGAAAGGGGAGGAGGGGGGGGTAACGCCGCCTGACTATCCGGCCTATAAAGAGGGGACTCCCTACAAGGCGGGCGAGCGGGTCAGCAACGGCAGTGCCAGCTACGAGTGCAAACCGCACCCCTACACCGGCTGGTGTGCCGGTGCCGCCTGGGCCTATGAGCCGGGCAAGGGAACCGCGTGGAGTGATGCCTGGATCAAGCTGTGATCCGGCATTAAGCCGAAGCAATAAAAGATGGGGCCTGCGGGCCCCATTCTTGTTTGGTGGAGTTCAGGTTTGGCCGTGGAACATCTGGCCCGGACAGGACAGCGCCTCGAAAGGGCTGTGTGATGATGTGTGTTGTTTTTTTATTACATTTTCCGTGAAAGGCTTTCAGCAATTACTTGCCGTAGCGGAAGTAGTATTCACGGGTGGAGGGGGCATAGGCATCTTTCTCTACAACGCCGTTCTTGGTAGTTGCACCGCGCAGGTGGAACAGGACTGCCAGATTCTCAAACATGGTTTACCTCATCGCTCTGTCATTTATGGTTATGATGTGTGACCTGGGTCACGGTTTGATCCTATGGTCATTTGTGAGCCAGATCAACTTTCTGTGTTGTAAATTTACAAAAATCATGGAAAGGGTTTTCAAATGCAATGCCCTTTATGGAAAGGCTTTCCCGAAGTGACGGGGGAGAAGCTGATGATCAGCCAGCAAAAGAGGCCTGAGAGCGGGGGCGTTGCACGGGGAAAGAGGCTTGCTGCACGGCCTCTCCTGTATAGCTGCTTGAGCCGATTTGTGACATAAAACAGAGAGATAGCACGCGCCTTGCTGGTAAAAACAGCGAACTGCTGCAATTTTGACTAAACGAATCAGTCGCGGTTATTTTAGGGTTGACAGCAAAGCGGGTGATGCCTATCATGCGCCTCCGTTGCCGGAGATAACTTCGTCAGCGCCGAGGTGAGTTGGGGTTATAGCTCAGCTGGGAGAGCGCTTGCATGGCATGCAAGAGGTCCGCGGTTCGATCCCGCGTAGCTCCACCAAATTATCCTCGAACAATCTGGAATCAAAGGGGTTATAGCTCAGCTGGGAGAGCGCTTGCATGGCATGCAAGAGGTCCGCGGTTCGATCCCGCGTAGCTCCACCAGATTCCTGATTGTTGTACTGAATACCCAGGGCAGTGTGGTGTGTATCACCCAGGCCGACCTTTGTGGGGTTATAGCTCAGCTGGGAGAGCGCTTGCATGGCATGCAAGAGGTCCGCGGTTCGATCCCGCGTAGCTCCACCATCATTTAGGATGAATGGCCGCCAGAACCATTCATTCAGTGCCGAATTTGGGGTTATAGCTCAGCTGGGAGAGCGCTTGCATGGCATGCAAGAGGTCCGCGGTTCGATCCCGCGTAGCTCCACCAAATTCAGAGTGACTGCCGGTCATTCACACAAATCGGGGTTATAGCTCAGCTGGGAGAGCGCTTGCATGGCATGCAAGAGGTCCGCGGTTCGATCCCGCGTAGCTCCACCAAATTCTTGTTACAAGAAATACAAAGGCCACCGCACCGCGGTGGCCTTTTTGTTTTCTCCATCATTTATTTTCTCCATACGTCCGCGCCTTTCATTTGTAAATCCAATGACCTGAATGAAAAAGCCCGCGAGACTCGCGGGCTTTGCTTGCACTATTCAGATACGCCAGTGGTTAACGGCGACGTCGCCAGGCCAGTGGCAACAGGGCCAGCAGGCCGAGTCCCAGTGCACCGCCGCCTGAGGAGGTGTCCGGTTTGGTGGCATCGCTCTCCAGTCTCAGGTCGACGATGATGGGATCATGGTCGGAGGCACTGAAGGGGTTGTCAGACTTGAGCAATGTGCCGGTGTACTGGCTGCCGTATTCGAACAGGGAGCTCTCGAAGGAGTTGATGTGCCAGTCGGCGACACCTGCTACCTTGCTGGCCAGCGCCGGGTTGGCGAGGGCATAGTCCAGGGTGCCCAGCTCCCCGTCGTAGCTGTAGGAGATGGCTTTCTCCTTGTTGAATTTGACGTTGAGATCGATCAGGCCGTAGCTGCGAGTCACTTCGCGACCGAGCTGTTCATAGGACTGATCACCGATAAAGGTGTGAGAGGCCGATACGATCTTCCGCTCGCTGGTGGCCGGGTTGTAGTCGGTCAGAACCCGGATCGGATCTTCCTTGGCGTAGGAGTTGAAGTCGCCAACCAGCAGCACCTGGCCCGGCAGTTTGCTGACCGCTTCACCCAGCACCTTGGCGGCAGAGACCCGAAACTCGGTGCACTTGCCCTGCAGATCGGCCGGTTCTGTCTTGCCATCGCCATTTTCGTAGCAGCCTGACCCCTTGGATTTGAGGTGGTTGACCACCAGCGTCAACGGCTCCTTGCTCTTGGCTAGGGTGAAGGTCTGAACCAGCGAGTCGCGCTGACCGGCTGTCTTGGCCACACCACCAGTGGTGTAGCGCTGCTCCGGCAGCTTGATGACGCTGGCATCTCCGCTGGGGGTGAGCAGGGCAGGACGGTAGATCATCGCCACCATGATGGCGTCTCCGCCGAAGAACTTGCCATCGGTAAGGGCAGTGACCGGCAGACGCACATAGGCGTAGTGTTTGCTCGCATCCTTCTGCTGTTCGTTGAGGCGGGTCACCAGATTGTGGAGGGCCGAGTTATCCTCGAAGCCGTTGTTCTCCATCTCCATCAGGCCAAGCAGATCGGCATCCATTGCGGTAATGGCATTGACGATCTTGGTGCGCTGCTTCTCGAACTCGGGCTGGCTCTTGGCACCCCGGTTGCAACCTTTGGCGTTATCGGCATCCGCCTGATCCTTGCACAGGATATTGAGTGCGCCGCCAATGCTGGAGTGGCTGGTGAAGTAGTTGAGCACGTTGAAGCTGCCGATCCGCAGATCGCTGCCAGCGAGGCGAGCCGGCGCGTCTTGACGATCCTCTTCAGGGCTGCGTAGCAGGGCACCGGCAGTCAGGGTGATATCGCTCGGTACCACCAGACGGAAGGCATCTTTGTTGTATACGATCACCCCCTCCAGCCCGGTCAGTTGATCACCGATGCGCAGATAACCCTGATCGGCATCCCAGCTCGGGAACCAGGGCAGTACGCCATCCGGTGCTTTGTAATCAGACTCAACTACCAGACGGTTGCTGCCATTTTTGGTGGCCAGTGCGACAGCGTCCGCACTGCTGGCAACATGAAGTTGGGTCGGTTTGATCAGCGGGGTTTTGTGGGCCAACTCTACGTTGTTGCGATAGACCTTGTAGTCGAAGCCATAGTTGCGGGTCAGGTGCAGGTCACTGCTGCTGTCGAGACGTACCCGCATCCCTTCGTGGCGATTGAGCGCTTGCGCCAGCGTCTCCCCTTCATTGACCTGCAATACGCTGGTCGGCACATTCAGCCCTTGTGCGGTGACTTGCAGGCGGGCTTTGCTGGATTCGAAGGTGGGTTTGAGCTGGGTGCCGCCGTAATACTCCTCGACCTTGGCTTCGAGGCAGAGTTCAGCCCCCGGTTTGATGTCTTTATATTTGGTCGCGAAGTCCTTGTCGTTCAGATAGACAAAGATGCCATCAGAGGTGGCCGGATTGCCATCGCCCACCGGGTCGGTCAGATAGAACCCCTTGGTCAGGCTTTGGCCCAGCGTCGTCACGATACCGCGAACGTTGAAGGTGCCCGGGCTGATTTTGCCGGTCACGTTACCGTTCTTGTCGGTCACAGTCTGGGTAGCCAGCGCGCTGGCGGAGCCTGTGCCCTGAATGGTCGGGATGGGGGTGAGTTGAGCCGGATCGGACGGGCAGACAAATGCCGCATGGGCGCCTGAGGATGCAAGTGCCAGCCCCACGGCCAGCGACAGCAGGGTACGAGTACCTTTCATAGGTGTTCCTTTTTTATTTTTGCCAGTGATTCCATAGCCTTGGCTCGTTGACCAAGGGCGCGCATTGTCACATTTCTGGCATGTCATACCAGTGAGCCAACGCACATTAAACGAATCTGGGAAGATGAGGAAAAGCGTTTTTATGATCCCAGTAACAGTATGATTTTTTTGATAATTCAATCAATTCTAACCCTGTGGTCATGACGCTTTTGTGGCAGGGGATAATTCTCTTTGAGAATAAAGATTGAGGGGATCTTGTCGCCTTCCTATACTGGGTTCGTTCCTCACGGAACCCAGGTAAAGGGCAAACCGGCAGTGATGTCGGGGCGCAATGCTTCCGGTCTCGATCGTGGATCCAGATAGCGGGGTTTCCCTGGGTGAGGGGTTGTTTTTGTGGCAGGTCCATTGCCAGTTGTCTGCGCCCATCATGCAGGTTGCGATTGTTCTTTGCCTTGGTGACCAAGCCAAGACAAAACAAGGAAGATAACAATATGCAACAGCTCTTCAGACCCAGCAGGCTTGCCATGCTGGTCGCCCTTGCGGCTGCGCCCGCCTGGGCTCAGGCCGCTTATCCCGCCTATAAATCCGGTACTGCCTACAAGGCTGGCGATATCGTCAGCAACGTCGGTGCCCTCTACGAGTGCAAAGAATTTCCCTATTCAGGCTGGTGCGGGGCATCCCCCTATCACTATGAGCCGGGTGTCGGTGTGGTCTGGGCTGGGCTGATGCCTGGAAGCCCTATGGTGGCGAGGTGCCGCCTCCTGCGCTCGGCGTGGCAGTCAGCTCACCGGCTGCCGGTGCCAGCTTCAACGAAGGAGCCAGCGTGGCGCTGGCAGTGACCCTGAGTGGCCCAGTGACGGCCTTGGCCCGGGTGGAATATCTTGTCGACGGCACGCTGGTCGCCACGGCGAGCGCCTCGCCATGGAGTGCCAGTTGGAGCGCCGCCGGAGTGGGGGGCCATACCCTCAAAGCTCGCGCGCTGGATAAAGATGGCAAGGTACTGAGCGAAGCGGATTCGAGCTTCAACGTCGCCGCAGTGGTGGCGCCAGAGGCGCCCAAGGCGAGCATCAGCAGCCCGGCCAATGGAGCCAAGGTGACGCTGGGTCGCAGTGTGGCGGTGAGCGGCAACGTCACCGATGCCAACAACGATGTGGCCAAAGTAGAGCTCTATGTCGACGGCAAGAAGGTGGGCGAAGATACCACTGCCCCCTGGCAGGTGAACTGGACACCGGATGCCAAAGGCAGTGCCGCCCTCAAGCTGGTGGCCACTGACAAGAGCAATCTGAGCGGTGAGTCGGCGGCAGTGAACGTCACTGTCGAGGAGGCCGCGCTGCCACCATCCGGTGGCAACCTCTCCTGCGATATCCGCCAGATCTACCGCCCGGATGGCTACGAGTGCATGGGGGATGATCATGCCCGCCGGGTCATCGGCTACTTCACCTCCTGGCGCACCGGCAAGAACGGCCTGCCCGCCTATCTGGTGAGCGATATTCCATGGAACAAGATCACCCACATCAACTACGCCTTCGCGGCGGTGGATGAGCAGAGCCACACCATCAAGGTGGACGATGCAGCCACCAAGATGACCTGGGATGGCGTGCCGGGTGCCGAGATGGATCCTGAATTCGCCTACAAGGGCCACTTCAACTTGCTGTCGAAGTACAAGAAGCAGTATCCAGACGTGAAGACCCTTATCTCGGTCGGCGGCTGGGCCGATACCCGCGGCTTCTACACCGCCACTACCAAGGGTGACTGCTCGGTCAATACTGCCGGTATCAACACCCTGGCTGACTCGGCGGTGAGCTTTATCCGCCAGTACGGTTTTGATGGGGTCGATATCGACTACGAATACCCCACCTCGATGAAGGATGCGGGCAACCCCAACGATTTCCCGCTCTCCAACCAGTGCCGGGCCAAGCTGTTTGCCAATTACGAGGTGCTGATGAAGACCTTGCGGGCGCGGCTCGACAACGCCGGTAACGAAGATGGCCGCAAGTATATGCTGACCATCGCCTCACCGGCTTCTGCCTATCTGCTGCGCGGGATGGAGAACTTCCAGGTCACCCAGTACCTCGATTACGTCAACCTGATGACCTATGACTTCCACGGCGCCTGGAACCACTTTGTCGGTCACAACGCTGCCCTGTTCGACAACAATGCCGACCCCGAGCTCTCCCATTGGGGCGTCTATACCCAGACCCAGTTTGGCGGTATTGGTTACCTCAACGCGGCCTAGTCTGCCCACTACTTCCGCGGTGCGCTGGCGGCTGGCAAGATCAACGTTGGCGTGCCCTATTACACCCGCGGTTGGCAGGGGGTGAACGGTGGCAGTCATGGGCTGGGTGGCAAGGCAGCCCTGCCGAGCCAGAACGAGTGCCAGCCGGGCACAGGTGGCAGCACCATTCCGTGCGGCAACGGGGCGGTCGGCATCGACAACATCTGGCATGATCTCGACAAGAACGGCAAAGAGATCGGCGGTGGCGCCGTGCCCATGTGGCATGCCAAAAACCTGGAGCATGCAGCCAGCCTCGGCATCACCACGCTGCCGAGTTATGGCACTGCCTGGGGTCTGGATCCCAACAATCCGGCTCACGTGATGCAGGGCAAGTATGTGCGTTACTACGATGACAAGGCCCACGCGCCCTGGCTGTGGAACGAAGAGAAGAAGGTGTTCCTCTCAACCGAAGATGAAGAGTCCATGGGCCACAAGCTCGACTACATCATCAAGCGCGGTCTGGGTGGCGTGATGTTCTGGGAGATGGCGGGTGATTACGCCTTCGATCCGGCCAAGAACGAGTACGGCATGGGCAGTACTCTGACCACCCTGGCTTATGAGAAGTTTGCCAAGGCAACTCCGTACAACACCAAGCAAAACGATCTGGCCGCGCCGAGCGCCCAGCTCGACATCCAGCTCAGCCTCTCCGGCTTCAAGGAAGGGGACTCCAACTATCCGATCAACCCGAAACTCAAGCTGGTCAACAAGTCGACCCAGACCATTCCGGGCGGCGCGCGCATCGAGTTTCTGGTGCCCACCTCAACCTCTGACACCATCACGGATCAGAGTGGCATGGGCCTGAAAGTGGTGGAGAGCGGTGGCAACGACAACTCGGAAGGCATTGCCAATGAGAAGGACTTCCACAAGGTCGCCATGAACCTGCCGGGATGGCAGACTCTGGCACCGGGGGCCGAGATTGAAGTCGCCATGACCTACTACCTGCCCGCCGCTGGCGTGCCGAGCGGTATGCGCATCATCAGCGGCAGCCAGACCATTGGTCTCAAGGCCGAGTTCCCGACCCTGCCGGAGGCCGTGCTGGGCTCGGGTGGCGGCGAGAACCCGGGTACCAGCTGCAGCAGCCAGAACGTCAATCCGGCGGCCTACAAGGCCTATCCGAGCTGGCCACAGGGGGATCATGCCAATGGCGGAGATCGCATTACCCATAACAAGGTAGTGTGGCAAGCAAACTGGTGGACCAGCAGCGAGCCCAAGGCAACCGATGGTAGCTGGAAGTCTGTCTGTAGCTATTGATTTTAAAATCAATGAGATAAGTGAGGCTTCGGCCTCACTTTTTTTGTCTGGTTGGTCGCTCTGGTTGAAAATGCGCCTGCCTTTCCTGGCGGGCAGCCTCTATAATAGAGTCGATTAATAATCAGATGGATATCAGCGTATGGCGAGTATATTGGATTCCGTTGATCAACGAACTCAACTGGTGGGTGAAAACCGCCTCGAGTTGTTGATGTTTCGTCTCGGCACCCGTCAGATGTTCGCCATCAACGTCTTCAAGGTACGGGAAGTGGTCAAGTTGCCCCATCTGAGCAAGATGCCGGGCTCCCATCACAATATCAGCGGGGTAGCCAATATCCGCGGTACCTCGATCCCGGTGATCAACCTGCGTAGCGCCATCGGTATGCGCCCCATGCCCATCGACAGTGAATCCAACCTCATCATTACCGAGTACAACCGCACCATTCAGGGCTTTCTGGTGGGGCAGGTGGCCAATATCGTCAACATGACCTGGAAGGATATCCTGCCGCCACCGCGCTCCGCTGGGCGTGCCAACTACCTCACCGCCATCACCCGCATTCCCGAAGATGGAGTGGATCAGATCGTCGAGATCATCGATGTGGAGAAGGTGCTGGCGGAGATCATCACCTATGACATCCGCATCTCCGAAGAGGTGCTGGATCGGGAGATCCTGCCCGAGATGCATGGCCGCAAAGTGCTGATCGTCGATGACTCCAGCACCGCCCGCAATCTGGTGCGCGAGACCCTGGGCCAGCTTGGGCTTGAGGTGATCGAGTGTCAGGATGGTTTGCAGGCGCTGACCCTGCTCAAGGGGTGGTGCGATGCTGGCAAGAAGGTGACCGACGAGATCCTGCTGATGATCACCGATGCCGAAATGCCGGAGATGGACGGCTACCGCCTGACCCACGAGGTGCGCAGCGATCCGCGCATGTCTGACCTCTTTATCACCCTCAACACCTCCCTGAGCGGCAACTTCAACGAAGCCATGGTCAAGAAGGTGGGGTGTGACCGCTTTATCTCCAAGTTCCAGCCCGACTTGCTGGTGGGGGTGGCCCAGGAGCGGCTGCGTCAGGTGCTGGAAAGCTGAGAAGTTGCCTGCCGGTTATGCTAAATCAATAACAACACATCCCGCTTCGGCGGGATGTGTTGTTATTGGGTATTGGCGATGGATTGGTTGAATCAAGGTGCCACGCAGAGATCGTCGACCATTCAAAACATCCGATTTTGGCGGGATATTTTGTTATGGGATATTGGTGATAGACGGCGGGCTTATTGGCTGAGCAGCGGCTCCATAAAGCGGGCGACTTTATCGCGGATTTGGGGCTGGGCCGCCGGGGTGGGATGAATGCCATCGTTCATCATAAGTTCAGGGCACAGCGCAATATCATCCATAAAGAAGGGCAGCAGTGGCAGATCGTTAGCCTGGGCCAACTCGGGAAAGATCTGTTCGAACTGGCGCAGATAGCGGGCACCGTAGTTGCGGGGCAGCTGGATTTGGGTCAACACCACACGGGTCTGCTGCTCCTTGGCGAGCGCGATCATGCTGGCCAGATTCTGGCGGGTAATGGTCGGTGCGAAGCCACGCAGGCCATCGTTGCCCCCCAGTTCGATCAGCAGCCAGTCCGGCTTGTGCTCCTTCAGCAGAGCGGGCAGACGGGCCAGCGCCCCCTGGGTCGTTTCACCGCTGATGCTGGCATTGAGCAGAGTGTGTTTCCCCCCCTCCTCCTGCCATTTCTGGTTGAGCAGGGCAGGCCAGCTCTGCTCAACCTGCATCTGATAGCCGGCGCTCAGGCTGTCTCCCAGCACCAGCAGGGTCTGGGCCTGAGCCGACGAGAGCAGGCTGCCGAGGCCAACCAACAAGGCAAACAGAATACGCACCATCAATTCAACTCCCGCTATGGATTGTCATCAAGGGATTGGAACAAAGGATACAGAGCATGAGTTCAACCCCCATTATTGTCGTCAAGGGCCTCGGCAAATCGGTTCGCCTCGGCCAGGAAAGCCTCACCATCCTTGAAGGGATCGATCTGCAAGTCAATAGCGGCGAGACGGTGGCGCTGGTCGGCGCCTCCGGCTCCGGCAAGTCCACCCTGCTGGGGCTGCTGGCCGGGCTCGATCTGCCGAGTCAGGGGGATATCGAGATCCTCGGCAAATCCCTGGGCGAGCTGGATGAGGAGGGGCGGGCCCGGTTGCGCGCCGAGCAGATCGGTTTTGTGTTCCAGTCGTTCCTGCTGCTCCCGACCATGACGGCGCTGGAGAATGTGATGCTGCCCGCCGAGCTGCGCGGTGAACGGGATTGCGAACCAAGAGCCCGCGAGCTGCTAGCTGCGGTCGGACTTGGCGAGCGGTTGAACCATCTGCCGCCACGGCTCTCCGGCGGTGAGCAGCAGCGGGTGGCCATCGCTCGTGCCTTTATGACCCGTCCCAGTCTGCTGCTGGCGGACGAGCCGACCGGCAACCTCGACAGCAAGACCGGTGAGAAAGTGATCGAGCTGCTGTTTGAACTCAATCACAAGCACGGCACCACCCTGGTGGTAGTGACCCATGACCATCAGCTTGCCGAACGCTGTCAGCGGCAAGTGGTCATGACGGCGGGTCGGCTGGATCGCGAGGTGGCCCATGATGTGGTGTAACGGGGTGAGCTGCGGGTCAAGCGGGAGATGCAAGGGATGATGCAGTGGCGATTGGGATGGCGACTGCTGCGCCGGGAAGGTTTCAGCGGCGAGCTGCGCTGGTTTGTGCTGGCGCTGGCCCTGAGCGTGGCGTGCGTCTTGAGTGTGGCATTGGTGGCGGATCGGCTCGATGCCGGACTCAAGGCGTCGGGCCGCGACTTTATCGGAGCGGATCGGGTGCTGCGCACCGCCGCCGCCCTGCCGGATGGCTGGCTAGCCCGGGCTAAACAGGATGGCTTGGCGGTGCAGACCACCGTCAGCTTCAACAGCATGCTGTTTCACGGTGATGCGTTGCAGCTTGCCTCCATTCGGGCGGTGCCCGATGGTTTTCCCTTCTATGGCAAACTCACTCTGGAACCTGCCCGCGCCCCGGCTCCCGGCGAGATCTGGCTCTCCGCCCGGGTGATGCAGCTGCTCAAGGCCAAAACGGGGGATGAGCTTGAGGTAGGCAATACGGTGCTCAAGGTGGCAGGCCTGCTTGGCGAGGAGCCGGATCAGGGCTTCAGCCCCTTCCTGCTGGCGCCGCGTGCGCTGATCCACAGTGCCGATATCGAGGCGACCGGCGCCCTGTTGCCGGGCAGTCGCCAGCAGTGGCGCTATCTGTTCAAGGGGCCACGGGAATCGCTGGCCCGTTACGAACAGTGGCTGCTGCCGCAGTTGCAGGCCGGACAGAAGTGGATCAAACCGGATGACAGCGAATCCCAGGTGGGCCGCTCGCTGGCCAATGCCGAACGTTTCTTCCGGCTTGCCTCGCTAAGCGGGGTGTTGCTGGGGGCGTTGGCGATGGGGATTGCGGTGCGCCACTTTGCCGAGCGCCAGACCAATATGGTGGCGCTGCTCAAGACCCTGGGGGCATCCCGTCGCTCGCTCTGGCAACTGATGGGAACCCTGCTGCTGTCGCTGACGCTGATTGGTGCGTTGCTGGGTCTGGTGGCGGGCACAGCCATGCAGTGGATCACCTTGCAACTGCTGGGGGATCTGCTGCCGCCGGATCTGCCGCCCCCCTCCTGGCGCCCCTTTGCGCTGGGCGTGGCAGTGGCGCTCTTTATCACCCTGCTGCTCGCTTTTGTGCCCTTCTTGCGGCTGCTGAAGGTGCCGCCGCTGCGGGTATTGCGCCGGGAGCTGGAGGCGGGGATTCCCCCCTGGCTGGCCCTGCCGGTCGGCCTGTTCGGGCTGTTTGCGCTGGTCTGGGGCTTTACCGCCGATGTACGGCTGGCGCTGGGGCTGGTGGGTGGCATGGGCTTGCTGATGGGGCTGCTGGCCCTGCTGGCGGCGCTGATGTTGCGGCTGGGAGCGAGAGTGAGCGGGCCTCATGCCTTGCGGCTGGCGCTGGCCCACCTGTCGCGCGAGCGCAGCAGCGGCCTGTTTCAGCTGGCGGGCTTTGCGCTGGCATTGATGCTCTTTGGCTTGCTCTGGGCGGCCCGGGTCGATCTGCTGGATGAGTTTTCGGCACGTCTTCCCGTCGATGCGCCCAACCGTTTTCTGGTCAATGTGGCCGAGAACGAGCGGGAGGGGATCCTGAGCGAGCTGGCGGCAGCCGGGGCCACCACTTCCGATTTCTATCCCATGGTGCGTGGCAGGCTGACCCATATCGCCGGTGAGGCGGTGGGCGAGGGGGCCAGCAGTGGCCGCGAGGGGGTCGATCGTGAGCTCAACTTCACTACCACGGCAACCCTGCCCATCGACAACAAGCTGGTGGCCGGGAAATGGCTCGCCGGGCCCGGCGAGGTGTCGGTGGATAGCGAGTTGGCCAAGCGACTCGATATCAAGCTGGGGGACATGCTCGCCTTTACCATCGAGGTGCGCAGCTTCGGTGCCAGGGTCACCAGTTTGCGCAGCATCAAGTGGGACAACATGCGCCCCAACTTCTACATGATCTTCTCCGAGGATCTGCTGGCATCCTTCTCCCGTACCTGGCTTGGTAGTTATCGATTGCCCGAGGCGGGGCGCACTGCCGAGGTGGAGTTGATCCGCCGTCACCCCACGGTGAGTCTTATCGATGTGGATGACCTGATTGCGCGGCTCACTCAGGTCTCGGAGCAGGTGAGTAGGGCGCTGGCGCTGATGCTGGGGCTGGTGACAGTGGCCGCGCTGCTGGTGCTGCTGACCCAGACCCAGGCCAGCATGGCCCAGCGTCGGCGCGAGCTGCTGTTGATGCGCACCCTGGGGGCCAGCAGCGACCTGCTGAAAAAGATGCTGCGTTGGGAGCTGGTGGCCAGTGGTGCGCTGGCGGGGCTCTGTGCCGCCATGGTGGTGGAGCTCTGCTCTTTTGGCCTGCAGTGGTGGTGGTTCGAGGGGCAGTGGCAGTTCCACTGGGCCATCTGGCTCGGCCTGCCGACGCTGGGGGCACTGCTGGTGACGCTGGCGGGGCAGGGGATGCAGCGTCAGCTGCTGGCTGGCACCTTGAGCGATCGGCTGCGGGGGCTGGGTCAGGGACTGTTGTAATCCTGCCAGTGCGAGCCGATGCCACTGAGTGCAATAGTGCAGCCACAATAAACAAGCAGCCCGGCCATTGGCCGGGCTGCTTGCTATGTGGGGCGCTGACGAGCGGACGCCGCGAGCGGGTGTGAGTTAGCGGGGCTCACGCAGAAGATTGGTGAGGGCGCTCGGCAGCTCGGGATAGCTGAAGTGAAAACCGGCCTGTTGCAGTCTTGTTGGTATCACCTTTTGTCCGGTCAGCAGCAGATCTGCCGCCTCCCCCATCACCAGTTGCAACAGCGGCGCCGGGACGAAGAAGATATGCGGGCGGTGTAGCGTCGCAGCCAGGGTCTGGCTGAACTCCCGGTTGCTGACCGGATGGGGCGCAGTGCCGTTGAAGATGCCGCTGCACTCTTCGTGATCCAGCAAGAACAGCATGGCGCGCACCAGATCCTGCACATGGATCCAGCTCATCATCTGGCTGCCCGATCCCATGGGGCCGCCGAGTCCGAGTCGGTATGGGGGGAGCATTTTGGGCAGGGCGCCACCATCCATGCCAAGCACCAGCCCGATCCGCACGATACAGACCCGGGTTTGGCGGCTCTGGGCCTCCTGCGCCAGGGTCTCCCACTGTTGGCAGAGCTGGTGGGTGAATTCGTCGTTGGGGGAGCGACACTGCTCGTCGAGGGTTTCGGTGCCCTGTCTGCCATACCAGCCGATGGCGGAGGCGTTGATCAGCACCTTGGGCGGCGTGCTGGATAGCTTGATGAGATCCACCAGCTGCTCGGTCAACAGCCAGCGGCTATCGCAGAGCAGCTGTTTGCGCGACTCGCTCCAGCGTCCGGCGGCGATGGGTTCACCGGCCAGATTGATCACCGCATCCACGTCATTGAGGTCATCAAGCCGGTCGAGGTTATCCAATACCTTGATATCGTGGCCGAGCAGGGAGTAAGCGCGGCTCCCCTGCCTGCTCAATACCACGACCTCGTGATTGACCTTGAGATGGGCAACCAGCTTGCGGCCGATAAAGCCGGTCCCTCCGGTAATAAGAATCTTCATCGCTGCACGCTCCTGCTGCCGTTTGCTCTACTCTAATGGCGTCGTCCTCCTGCAACAAGTGGACGAGTTTGGCATGTTTTATTCACTCGACTGGTTTTAACTCTATCCTCTTCTTACGACATATTGTTGAACAATAGTTTGAATTGATTGATTTTTGTTGGGTGGAGATTTGTTGATCAATCGCTATTATGGCGACCCTTTTCGCCTGTCCAACGAGGCTGTCACCCATCATCCGAGCATCAAAGAGGCCGCCATGCCATTTCGTCGTTTGAAACTTCGCCAGCTTTACTCGAGGATTCTGGTAGCGCTGCTGATGGGGGGCGGGATCCTGCTGCTGGGGGTTATTGCCGTTATCTGGCAGACGGTGACGGAGATAGAGCGTGATGCCGATTCACGGTTGCAGCATGCCCGTATGATGTTTGATCGTTCCATCGGCCATGCCCGGCAGGCGGCCATCAATGTGGAGGGGATGCTAGGTCACTCGTGCAAGGAGGCGGCACAACTGCTGCGCGAACAGGTGGCCACGGTGCCCGATGTCCGTTCCGCCAATCTGGCTGTCGGCAGCCACATCTACTGCACCTCGCTCTATGGTGACTACGATGGCCCCTTCAATCCTGACAGTTATGTGGATGGCAGGCTGCAACTGTTGCCAGGCAATGAGGTCACACCGGATCGCCCCTTGATCGTGCTGCGTCATGAAACGGACAAGGGGAGTGTGCTGATCGGTGTAGATGGCTACTACCTGCGCAATACCCTCGAGATCTCCAGCAAGAACTCCCCGATGGCTCTGGTGGTGGGGCAGAGGGCACTGTTTGGCTCAGGTCAGGTCGGGGCGGCGCCCTCTCCGACAGAAGAAGGTTATATTGCCCTCGCTTCGGCCGATTTCCCCTATCAGGTCGTCACCCGGGTCACGGTGCATGACTACTGGAGCCACGCATGGCGCTACTCCAGATATACCTTGTTCCTCTCTCCGTTGCTGGCGCTGCTGATTGGATTCGGCACCTTCAGGCTGATGGGGCGTAGCAGCTCACCAGCGGAAGAGCTCAAGCGGGCGTTGATCGAGGAGGAGTTTATCCCCTATCTGCAGCCGGTGGTCTCCGGTGAGGATGAGCAGTGGCGTGGCTGTGAGGTGCTGATGCGCTGGCAGCATCCCAAGCAGGGGATGATCTCGCCGGATCGCTTTATTCCGCTGGCGGAAGATAGCGGGTTGATCGTGCCCATGACCAGCCTGTTGATGGCGCAGGTGCGCGATCACTTCTCCCCTTATGCCCGCAAGTTGCCGGCAAAGTTCCATTTTTGCTTCAATATCAGCGCCAAGCACTTTCAGGACCTTGACCTGTTGGCTGACTGCAAGGCGTTTCTTGACGCATTTAAAGACAATCCCGTTGATTTGGGGCTGGAGCTGACCGAGCGTGAACTGCTGGTGGCTGATGAGACAACCGCTCAGATGTTTGCCGAACTGCGCAAACTGGGCGTCTTGATCTCTATCGATGACTTTGGCACCGGTCACTCCAGTCTCACCTATCTGCAACAGTTTCAGGTCGATGCACTCAAGATTGACCGGAGCTTTGTGGAGATGATCGGCACGGATGCACTCTCCAGCCATATCGTTGAAAACGTGATTGATCTGGCGAAGCGACTTGAATTGATCCTGATCGCGGAGGGGGTCGAGAAGCAGTCGCAGGCGGACTACCTGCGGGCTCGCCACGTTGACTATCTGCAAGGGTATCGTTACAGCCGTCCCATTCCGATGAAGCAGTTTTGCAAGACCCTATTTGGCTGAACGGTTTAATGGGGAGCATAAAAAACCAGCGATCGCTGGTTTTTTGTTGATACGGTTTGGCTTGGGCGATCAGAGCATGCGCTGGAGGGCGCGGGCCAAGCGTTTGACCCCCTCTTCAATGGTCGCTTCATCGACGCAGGAGAAGCTCAGGCGCAGGGTGTTCTTGATCTCGGGGCGCACGTAGAAGGGGGCGCCGGGTACGAAGGCCACTTTCTCCTTGATCGCCTCGTCAAACAGCGCCATGGCGCTGATGTGGGCTGGCAGAGTCAGCCAGAGGAACATGCCCCCTTCCGGTCTGGTGTAGCTGACGCCGGGCGGGCAGTGACGGGCCAGTGCAGCCTCCATGGCGGCACGCTGGCGACCATAGACCTCCTTGATCTTCTCCAAGTGAGCGTCGAGGGAGTTGTCGGTCAGGAAGCGGTGCAGAACCTGCTGGCTGAAGGCGTTGCTGTGCAGGTCGGTCGCCTGCTTGGCGATGGTCACCTTCTTGCGCAGCCAGTCCGGCACCAGCATCCAGCCCAGACGGAAGGCGGGCACCACGGTTTTGGAGAAGGAGCCGAGCAGCACGGTATTGTTCGGCGCCAGCTTGGCAATCGGGGGCAGATGTTCCCCCTCGAAGCGCAGCTCGCCGTAGGGATCATCTTCCACCATCAGGAGCTCGTGGCGCACCAGTCGCTCAGCCAGCGCCTCGCGGTTGGCACGGCTGTAGGAGATGCCACTCGGGTTCTGGAAGTTGGGGACGCCGTAGAGCAGCTTGGCATTGGAGCCACTTGCCAGCAGCGCATCCAGCGCTGCCAGATCCAGCCCGGCTTCGCCGAGGGTGATTGGCTTGAAATTCGGTTGATAGACAGAGAAGGCCTGAATGGCGCCCAGATAGCCCGGCTCTTCGATGATGAGATCCTGCCCCTCGTCGATCAGCACCTTGCCCAGCAGATCCAGCGCCTGCTGGGAGCCGCTGGTGATGAGGATGTTGTCCGGATTGACCTGCATGCCGTGGCGTGCCAGATAGCGGTCGGCAATGTACTGGCGCAGCGGCGCATACCCTTCGGTCGCCGCATATTGCAGGGCGGCAGCCCCCTGTTCGCGCAGCACATCCTGACAAGCCTGATCGATCGCCTTGACCGGAAACAGGTGAGGATTGGGCAGGCCGCCGGCGAAGGAGATGATCTCTGGATTGGCGGCAACTTTGAGGATTTCACGGATAAAGGAAGGCTCGACCTTCTCGAAGCGCTGGGCAAAAAACGGCTGCATAGGCAATTCTCTCGGCATGTGGGCGGTCGCTCCATTCGACCGCCAGGTTATCCGTTTGTATCAGATTTCAGAAATGAGGCAATGATTGTCACAAAAATCGCTAAAAAAGGGCTGGATTGGCTCTACTGCGGATTATATTGGACGGTTAGTCGGAGTAGTGATGCCAGTAAGGGGGCAGGGGATCGGCTGGCTGGAATATTTGTTGCTCGAAACACTTGCGCCTTGGGCCCATCTTGGGATAATTCGCTCCCCTGTTTTTGCGGTGCGATGAAATAGCGGGCCGCAAGCGATCCCCTGGCGGGATTGGACACCAGATGTATTACCCGGATTGATGAAATAACGAGACCATTATGCCTGTGACCCAAGATGTATTTAACGAAGACGGCAAGTTCATGCGCAAGATCCGCAGCTTTGTCCGTCGCGAAGGCCGCCTGACCAAAGGGCAGGAGAAGGCCCTGGAAGAGCTCTGGCCGGTCATGGGCATCGATTTTGAGCCAAAGCAACTCGATCTGGTCGCACTGTTTGGCCGTGAAGCACCTGTGGTGCTGGAGATCGGCTTTGGCATGGGCGCCTCTCTGGTCGAGATGGCCAAGAATGCCCCCGAGAAGAACTTCATCGGCATCGAAGTGCACTCCCCGGGCGTGGGCGCCTGTCTGGGTACCGCTCAGGAAGCGGGGGTCACCAATCTGAAGGTGATCTGCCACGATGCGGTCGAGGTGCTGGAGCACATGATCCCGAACGGTTCACTCTCCTGCCTGCAGCTCTTCTTCCCGGACCCCTGGCACAAGAGCCGTCACCACAAGCGCCGCATCGTCCAGCCGGCGTTTGCCCAGGACATTCGCCAGAAGCTGGCCATCGGTGGCGTGTTCCACATGGCGACCGACTGGGAAAACTATGCCGAGCACATGCTGGAAGTGATGAGCGTAGCCGAGGGTTACGAGAACACCTCTGCTACCGGCAACTGGGTGCCGCGCCCTGACTGGCGCCCGCTGACCAAATTCGAGCAACGTGGCCATCGTCTGGGGCACGGGGTTTGGGATCTGATTTTCAAGCGTGTCAGCTGAGCTGGCACGTCAACACACCTAGCGTATCAACTAACTTGAGGAGCTATCATGGCCAATCGTAGCCGCCGCCTGCGCAAGAAACTGCGCGTCGATGAATTCCAGGAAATGGGTTTCGACATCAGTTTCAACTTCCCGGTCGGCACTGCCGAAGAGACCATCGATGCGGTAGTCGATGCGATGATCGATGAAGTGATCGAGCCCCGCAAACTGGCTTTTGCCGGCTCCGGTCACCTGGCCTGGGAAGGGATGATCTGCACCCAGCAACTGGGCAAGTGTACCGAAGAAGACCGCGCTGCCGTCAAATCCTGGCTGGAAGGCAAGGGGATGGAAGCCGTGGTCGTTACCGAGCTGTTCGACCTCTGGTACGGTGAACCGGCCTGATACAAGGCTGCCGCATCTGGCGCCTTGTTGTGGGTAACTGAAAAATCCCGCCGCTGGCGGGATTTTTGTCAGTGGGGATGGGATCTCCACCGCTGTTTTAGTCATGGAATCGCTTATTGCTTATGGTGTTGTCATCCGAATTACTGGCCAGCATCCTTGAAGAGGTGCGCCCGTTGCTGGGACAAGGCAAGGTGGCCGACTACATTCCGGCACTGGCTCAGGTACCGGCCGATCGGCTGGGTATCGCAGTCTGTACCGTCGAGGGGGAGCTGTTCACCGCCGGTGACGCTTTTGAACCCTTCTCCATCCAGAGTATCTCCAAGGCCCTGAGCCTGACCCTGGCACTCACTCTCTATCAGGAGGAGGAGATCTGGGCCCGGGTTGGCAAGGAGCCCTCTGGCCAGCCCTTCAACTCGCTGGTTCAGCTCGAGTTCGAGCAGGGGATCCCCCGCAACCCCTTTATCAATGCCGGGGCGCTGGTAGTGAGCGATCTGCTGGAGACCCGCCTCACTGCGCCGCGTCAGCGTACCCTCGAGCTGGTGCGCCGTCTTTCCGGCAATCCGGCCATCATGGCGGATCAGGTGGTCGCCCGCTCCGAATATCAGCACTCTGCCCGCAACGCCGCCATCGCCTATCTGATGAAGGCCTATGGCAACTTCGAAAACGAAGTGGACAAGGTGCTGCAAAGCTACTTCAATGCCTGTGCCATTCGCATGAGCTGCGTCGATCTGGCGCGGGCATTCATCTATCTGGCCAACCGTGGTGTGCCACTGGGTGAGAGCGTGCCGCTGCTGCCCGCCCGTACCACCAAGCAGGTCAACGCCCTGCTCGCCACCTGCGGCCTCTATGACGAGGCGGGCGATTTTGCCTATCGGGTCGGCATGCCGGGCAAATCGGGTGTCGGCGGCGGTATCATCGCCCTGATCCCGGGCGAGCTCTGCGTCTGTGTCTGGTCGCCCGAGCTCAACAAAGCCGGTAACTCGCTGGCGGGCACGGCGGCGCTGGAGCTGCTGGCCGAGCGGCTGGGTCGCTCCATTTTTTAACCTTGTTCACTATGAATCGAGAAATCACCATGAAACGACATCTTCGCTTCCTGCAGGCCGCGCTGGCGACCTTACTGCTCTGGTGTGCCCTGCCCGCCGTGGCAGGGGAGTTGCCACCGCTCTCGCTGGCCGATGCCAAGGCCAAACAGGCTGTCATCCTGGATACCCGCGCCAGCTACTTCTATCAGGGGTGGCCGATGGAAGGGGAGAAGCAGGGCGGCCATGTGGCGGGCGCCGAGAATCTCTCTGCCGAGTGGAAATACAGCGATGAAGAGTGGCCAAAGGCGCTCGAGATCAAGGGACTGAAGGCCGATCGTCCGGTTGCCCTCTATGGTGCGTCCCGCGAAGTGGCCGAGGTGGCCCGTCTGCTGCGCAAGCAGGGGATCAAGCAGCTGTTCGAGCTGCAAGGGTGGCAAGCCGCACCGCGCGAGTCGCTGGCACGCTGGCAGCAGCTGGTCTATCCGCGCTGGTTGGCGGATCTGCAAGAGGGCAAGCCGGTTGCCGCGGCGCCCAAGGGTGACTGGAAGCTGTTTGAAGTGGATTGGGGTTCACCCAAGGCCTACCTCATCAGCCACATCCCGGGGGCCGGTTATATCGATACCAACAGCCTCGAAGAGGAGCCGCTGTGGAACAAGGTCTCTGACGAAGCGCTCAAGAAGCTGCTGCTGGATAACGGCATCCGTCACGACACCACCGTCATCCTCTATGGTCGCAACACCATGGCTGCTGCCCGTGCCGCGCACCTGATGATGTATGCGGGGGTGGAAGATGTGCGCCTGCTGGACGGTGGTCTGGATGCCTGGTTTATCCAGCACCTGCGCACCGAAACGGGTCTGCCCAACAAATATGAGCCGGTGAAGGAGTTTGGCGTGACCATTCCCGCTCACCCCGAGTACTACACCACGCTAGGTCAGGCGAAAGAGCTGCTCAAGCAGCCCGATAGCGCACTGGTCAGCGTGCGCACCTGGGACGAGTTTGTCGGCAACACCTCAGGTTATAGCTACATCAAGCCGAAGGGCGATATCCCGGGGGCCAAGTGGGGTCATGGTGGGGTGGATGCCAACAGCATGAGCGACTTCCACAACCCGGACGGCACCATGAAGCCGGCCCGCGAGATCCTCGCCATGTGGGAGCAGTGGAATATCGAGCCAACCCATCAGGCTGCGTTTTACTGCGGTACCGGCTGGCGCGCCTCCGAGGCCTTCTTCTACGCCTGGCTGATGGACTGGAAACGGATCAGCGTCTACGACGGCGGTTGGTACGAGTGGAGTTCAGATCCCAAGAACCCGACAGTGACCGGTGAGCGTCAGCCTGCCAAGTCATGATTGCGCTCTTGCGCTGAAAAGAAGAGGCCGGACAGAGATGTCCGGCCTTTTTCATTGCGCTCGCCACCCGGCCAGACAGCGAGGCTAAGTCGCTGATTATTGACGGCGATCCCGCTTTGCTCATCGCACCATCCCGTGCCGTGCGATTGAACTAGGCTTCAAGAAACATCCTCGTGGTGAGGATGATCGCAGAAGAGGCCGCAATGAAAAAACTGATGATGATCCTGGTGTGCGCCCTGGGGCTGGTGGCATGCAGCTCCCAATACATCATGAGCACCAAGGATGGCAAGATGATCACCACAGAGAGCAAACCCAAGCTGGACGAGAGCACCGGCATGTATCGCTATTACGATCATGAAGGGCGCGAGGTCATGATCAAGAAAGATGACGTGACCCAAATCATGGAGCGCTAAGCGCTCTCTTGCTGCAAGGGCCGCTATCTGCGGCTCTTCTCTTTTCGCCGAAAAGTCGCGCTGTTTTCTCTGTTTATCCCCGCACATTCGCAGCAAATTCAGCTTTGATACAGCTTCCGTTATGGTTTAACCCTTATCATCACACTCCATTTTTTATTGGAGGTGTTATGTCCTTGATGTCTATCTGGAATTCCCGTTTTTCTGCACGCAGCTTGCTGGGTGGTGCCTTGCTGGTGGTGGCGTCAGCCAGCCATGCCGGTGACGATCAGTTCACGCTGGGGCGGACTATTTTGCTGGGAGCCGGTGATCATGGTGCGACAATTCCTTTGGTGGTTTGCCGTCAGACCAAATATATCAAGGTGAAGGCGGAGCGTGATTTGACCCTGGATCGGGTGGTGGTGACCTATGGTGGTGATCGTACCAAGACCATTCGTTTCGATCGGGAAATGAGCAGTGATAAAGAGACCGAGTGGAAATCACTGGGCTCGCGTCGCTGTGTGAAAAAAATCGAAGTGTACGGTAATTCAGAGCGCAGCAAAGCGGGCGTAAAAGTATTCGGCCGCAAATAATTGATGCGGTTTTTCTGCGCAGACAGATGAGTTAAAAATAATGGCGAGCCGTGGCTCGCCATTATTTTTTATGGTCGGGTTCGCTATTTTTTCGGCCGAAATGGCTTGATGACGGTTTCATCGCACTCAAGATACGGCCCTTCCATCAAATCGATACAGTAGGGGATGGCGGGGAAGACTGCATCCAGACATTCGCGGATTGATTTGGGCTTGCCCGGCAGATTGACGATCAGGGTATCGTCGCGCAGCCCGGCAGTCTGGCGCGAAAGAATGGCGGTCGGCACAAATTTGAGGGATTCGGCCCGCATCAGCTCGCCAAAGCCCGGCATCATGCGGTCACATACCGCCTCGGTCGCTTCCGGCGTGACATCCCGCTTGGCCGGGCCGGTGCCGCCTGTGGTGACGATGAGACAGCACTGCTCCTCATCCGCCAGCCGGATCAGGGTCGCTTCAATCTGATCCTGCTCATCGGGGATCACCTGATAGACAGGTTCCCACTCCGAGGTCAGATAGGCGTTCAGGGTGTCGATGATGGCCTTGCCGGAGAGGTCTTCATAGATGCCCGCGCTGGCGCGATCGCTGACGGTGACGATACCGATTTTTGCCTTGCTCATGGTCTGCTCTTGAATGTCCGATAAAAGTGGCAATTAAAATAACATAATCAGTGAGATATGTTAAACCGTCAGGAGATGACGCGGGTCGGTGAGGGAAGAATAAAGTGTCGAATGAAGCAAAATAAGGCCACCCGGATTTTTATTTGCAATAAAAAACAGAAAATCACAACCTAAAATGTATAAGTGTTTTATCTCGCCTGAATTAAAAACAATCGCTTGTTTCCAAACACAATTAAAATAGATAGACACCCTCGTAGTGACCATTGTCCGGTTTAGTCGCCAGTGGATGGATTGAACCCTTTTTAGCTGCGTCGTATATACAGGTTTATATGGCTGGGACGTGATGGTGTGGTACCGCAGTGTGTTGCCAGCAATAGTCGCCAAGGAGGGCATATGGAGTTGCCTGATTTTGACACCCTGAAGGATTTGGCTTCGAGTGAGCCTTCCCGGCTGGATGCGATTCTGGAGCAGCAGATCGATCAGTTGATGGCCCGTGCGAGCCCCGATCAGCGGCGCCGTCTGCGCGGGTTGCAGTTCAAGATTGATGGTCAGCGCCGGCTGGCGAAAAACAATCTTGATAGCTGTATCCGGATTACCAACATGATGCGGGAATCTTTTTATTTGATGCGCAGCGAAATGAGCCAGTTTAGAGAAGAGGGGGACCCTCCGCCTGAAAGCGATGGCAGTGGTAAAATAATCCATCTGGCGGACTATCGACGTCGCAAATAATCTGCAATAACCCCTTTGGTTGATATTTCAGCCAAATCGGTGAGACCATGATAAATGGAATTGCTGGCGATCTGATTGTTATGGTTTTTAATGTTAGTCGTAATGTATTTGTGATGTAATCTATTTTCTCCTTCTTGTAATAACTAATTAGTCAGGTTGTGATAGGGGTGGATGAATAACAGTAAAAGTTAGGCTAATATGGCCGAAATTTTTATTGCTACGACTCGAAGGGATTATGAGAAGTATCACACCAAGACGGGTGTTGTCGCGGGAGCAACAGACAGAGATCACCCGCATTATCGTCAAGGTGGGTCAGATGTTGGCCCAGTTCGGGGCGGAGAGCCGGATCATCGAGCAGACCACGGTGCGGCTGGGGATGGCGCTGGGGCTGGAGAGTGTCGAAATGGCCATCTCTTCCAGTGCCATCGTGCTCACCAGTCTCTATCAGGGGGGCTGTGTTACCACTACCCGGCGGGTGCGTGAACATGGCATCAACATGCAGGTGGTGTGCGAGATCCAGCGGATCTGCATCATGGCGGAGAAAGAGCTGATCGGTGCCCGTGAAGTGCGCCAGCGCCTCGAAGCCATCGTCCCCTTTCACTATCACCCCTGGCTGGTGGTCCCCATGGTGGGGCTCTCCTGTGGTGCCTTTAGCCTGCTGTTTGGCGGTGACTGGCCCATCTTCCTGGTGACCTGTTTCTCGTCTGCCGTGGCGATGCGGGTGCGCCAACTGATGGCCCGCCATCACCATAGCCCGCTCATCAACTTTGCCGCCACCGGCTTTATTGCCACCTTGCTCTCCTCCAGCGCCACCTTTTTTAACTGGGGTGACCAGCCCTATCTCGCCATGGCGGCCAGCGTGCTGCTGCTGGTGCCGGGCTTTCCGCTGATCAATGCGGTCTCCGACATGGTGAAGGGCTACTTCAACATGGGGCTGGCCCGCTGGGGGACTGCGACCCTGCTGACCATCAGCGCCGCCATAGGTATCATTTTGGCCATGTCGGTCACCGGGATCTGGGGGTGGAAGGTATGAAGGCTGTCGACTCTGTATCGGCCAGCGGGAATGGGGTTGCCCTGCTCACCATCAGTGCACGGATCAATACCGGCATCATTCTCGCCATGTCGGTCACGGGGATCTGGGGGTGGAAAGTATGATGGATTTGCTCTGGCTACTGGCCAAGGATGCCTTCTGGTCCTCCATCCCGGCGGTGGGGTTTGCCATGCTGTTCAACGTGCCACCACGGATGCTGAAATATTGCGCCATGGGCGGCGCGCTGGCCCACAGCTTGCGTACCCTGCTGATCCACTACGGCATGCCCATCGAGTGGGCGACGCTGGCGGCGGCGACCACGGTCGGCTTTGTCTGCGTCTACTGGTCGCGCCGTCTGCTGGCACCGCGTCCGGTGTTCAGCGTTGCTTCCATTATTCCGATGATCCCGGGCAGTTATGCGTTCAAAACCATGATTGCGGTGGTAGAGCTCAATATCAACGGCGTGACCATGGAGTTGATCCAGAGTGCGGTGGAGAACGGCCTCAAGGCGCTCTTTATCGTCGGTGCCCTCAGTTTCGGTTTGGCGATCCCCTCTCTGGTCGTGTACCGTAACCGCCCCATAATCTGACAGACGGTGAGAGGCCCCATGAAGATTTCCATGATTGCCGCCATGGCCCACGACAGGGTGATCGGCAAGGACAACCAGATGCCCTGGCATCTGCCTGCCGATCTGGCTCACTTCAAGCGTGTCACCCTCGGTAAACCGGTATTGATGGGGCGCAAGACCTTCGAATCTATTGGTCGACCGCTGCCCGGACGGCGCAATCTGGTGATCAGCCGCAATCCCGACTATCAGGTCGAGGGCATTGAGGTGGTGGGCTCCGTCGAGGCGGCGCTGGCTCTGTTGGCAGGCAGCTTGGTGGAGGAGTTGATGGTGATCGGTGGTGGTCATCTCTATGCCGAGATGTTGCCGAGTGCGGATTGCCTCTATCTGACGCAAATCGATCTGGCGGCGGAGGGAGATACCCGTTTCCCTGCTTTTGATGATGGCCAGTGGCAACGGATTGAGTGCGAGAGCCACCCTGCCGATGAGAAGAACCCGCACCCCTATAGCTTCGAGACCTGGCAGCGCCGCTGACGGACAAATGCTAATGGGCAAATAACAACAAGGGCATCTTCGGATGCCCTTGTTGTTCTGTTGGGTTTTCAAGACGGGATTAGATGCCTGAGCCGTCGTTCTCGCCATTTTCCTCGTGCAAACCGCACTCGCGCTTGAGGCCGAAGAAGCGGGTCTGCTCCTCGCTCATGCCCGGCTCCCACTTGGCGGTGGTGTGGATATCGCCCACCGAGAGATAACCCTGCTCCCACAGCGGGTGGTAGGGGAGGTCGAACTCCTTGAAGTAGTAGAAGACATCCTTGTTGCTCCAGTCGATCACCGGCAGGAACTTGAAGCGGCCGCGCTGGATGCCCAACACCGGCAGCTTGCCACGGCTGCCGGACTGCTCCCGGCGCAGGCCGGAGAACCAGGTCTGGGCCCCCAGCTCACGCAGGGCGCGGTCCATCGGCGCCACCTTGTTGAGCTGGTTGTAGCGGGTGATCCCCTCCACCCCCTGCTCCCACAGGAGACCGAAGCGAGCCTCCTGCCAGGCAGGGCTGAGCTCGGCCCGGTAGATCTTCAAGTTGAGCGCGAGGTGCTCGGTCAGCTCGTCGATGAAACGGTAGGTCTCGGGGAAGAGATAACCGGTATCGGTCAGCACTACCGGCACGTCGGCCCGCTCGCGGCTTACCAGATGGAGCATCAGTGCCGCCTGAATGCCGAAGCTGGATGAGAGCACATGCTCCCCCGGCAGATTGGCCAGGGCCCAGCGCACCCGCTCGGGGGCACTCATGGTATCCAGCTCCCGGTTGAGGGGCACCAGTGCCTCGACTTGCTCCTCACGGCCGAGGGCCAGCAATGCCTGCAGGTCAAGGCGGCCATCTTCAGTGACATTAAGCGGCAGATTAAGCGGCATAGAAGTCCCTCGCAGAATCGATAACGGGGGCAATTACCCCAACCCGGATCACGAAGTCGCCGAAGCACTCACCCTGATTGCGCTCGGTGGCCCAGCGGCCGATCAGCGCGTCCAGTTCGGCCAGGATCTGCGGCTCGGTGATGTTCTCCTGATAGAGGCGCGGAATGCGGGTCCCCTCCAGATTGCCCCCCAGATGGAGGTTGTAGCGGCCGGGCGCCTTGCCCACCAGACCTACTTCCGCCAGCATGGCGCGGCCGCAGCCGTTGGGGCAACCGGTGACCCGGAAGATGATGGCGTCATCCGCCAGCCCATGTTTGGTGAGCAAGCCCTCGATGTCGGTGACAAACGCTGGCAGCATGCGCTCGGCCTCGGCCATCGCCAGCGGGCAGGTGGGCAGGGCCACACAAGCCATGGACTGCTTGCGCTGCTCGCTCACGCCATCATCCAGCAAGCCGTATTGGCGCGCCAGCCCTTCGATGCGGGCTTTCTCGCTGGCAGGCACCCCTGCGATGATCAGGTTCTGGTTGGCGGTCAGGCGAAAATCCCCCTGATGCACCTTGGCGATCTCCAGCATGCCGGTTTTGAGCGGCTTGCCCGGGAAGTCAAGCAGGCGGCCATTCTCGATAAACAGGGTGAGGTGGTGCTTGCCGTCGATCCCCTCGACCCAACCGAAGCGATCGCCACGGCTGGTGAACTCATAGGGACGAACCGGCCCGAACTGGATGCCGGCGCGGCCCTCTACCTCGGCCTTGAAGGCTTCGACGCCGACGCGCTCGAGGGTGTACTTGGTCTTGGCGTTCTTGCGGTTTACCCGGTTACCCCAGTCGCGCTGGGTGCTGACCACGGCGGCCGCCACCTCCAGCACGTGAGAGAGCGGAATAAAGCCAAAATCGCTCGCCTTGCGCGGATAGGTGCTGGTATCGCCGTGGGTCATGGCGAGGCCCCCGCCCACCAGCACGTTGAAGCCAACCAGTTTGCCACCTTCGGCAATGGCCACGAAGTTGAGATCGTTGGCGTGGATGTCCACGTCGTTGTGAGGCGGGATCACCACAGTGGTCTTGAATTTGCGCGGCAGGTAGTTGGAACCCAGGATCGGCTCTTCGTCACCTCCCAGCTTCTCGCCGTCCAGCCAGATCTCCACGTAGGCGCGGGTCTTGGGTAGCAGGTGTTCGGAGATCTTCTTGGCCCACTCGTAGGCCTCCTGATGCAGCTCGGACTCCACCGGGTTGCTGGTGCAGAGCACGTTGCGGTTCACATCGCCGGCGGTGGCGATGGAATCGATGCCGGTGCTGTTGAGGGTCTGGTGCATCAGCTTGATGTCGCGCTTCAATACCCCGTGGAACTGGAAGGTCTGACGGGTGGTCAGGCGGATGCTGCCGTAGAGGCTGTGCTCTTCGGCGAACTTGTCGATGATCTGCCACTGGGCCGGGGTGATGATCCCACCCGGCAGGCGGGCACGCAGCATGACGTTGTGCAGCGGCTCCAGCTTCTGGGCGGCGCGCTCCGGGCGGATGTCGCGGTCATCCTGCTGGTACATGCCGTGAAAGCGGATCAGCTGGAAGTTGTCGCCGTTGAAGCCGCCGGTGAGCGGATCCTGCAGATCTTGCTCAATGGTGCCACGCAGGAAGTTACTCTCGCGCTTGAGGCGCTCGTTGTCGGCCAGCGGCCCTTCGACCGGTCCCGCTTTTGGGTGAGAAAGAGGTTGTTTGCTCATCAATAGACATCCCTTTGATAACGTTTGGCACGACGCAATTCGCTCAAATACTCTTCTGCTTCCTCACGGCTCTTGTGACCGTGTTCGGCAATCACTTCCAGCAGGGCCTCCTGTACATCCTTGGCCATCTTGTTGGCGTCACCACACACATAGAAGTGAGCGCCTGCTTCCAGCCACTGGTAGAGCTCAAGCCCTGCCTCGCGCAGGCGGTCCTGCACATAGATCTTGTTGGCCTGATCCCGGCTGAAGGCTAGCGAGATCTTCGACAGCAGCCCCGATTTCACATAACGCTGCCACTCCACCTGATAGAGGAAATCCTGGGTAAAGTGGGGGTTGCCGAAGAAGAGCCAGTTCTTGCCTTCCGCGCCCTGAGCTTCCCGCTCCTGCATAAAGGCGCGGAACGGGGCGATGCCGGTTCCCGGGCCCACCATGATGACGGGGGTATCGGGGTTTTGCGGCAAGCGGAAGTTGTCGTTGTGCTCGACAAACACCCGCACCTCACCATCCTCAATGAGCCGATCCGCCAGATAGGAGGAGGCGGCGCCAGAGCGCACAGTGCCATCTTCCTGCGGGTAACGCACCACGCCGACGGTCAGGTGTACCTCCTCTTCCACTTCGCTCTGGGCGGAGGCGATGGAGTAGAGGCGCGGGGTGAGGGGTCGCAGCAGGCTGGCCAGCTGCTCGGCCGTGAGCTCGGTCGGGAAGCGTTTCAGTACATCCACCACTTGGGCAGAGGCGACCAGTGCATTGACCTGGGCCTTGTCGCCAGCCAAGTCTTTCAGCGCTGCGTTCTCCGATATGTCAGCGAGTCCTGTGATAAAGCCGCCGTGCAGCCGGGTCAGTTCGAAGTGACCGGTCAGTGCGGTACGCAAGGTGCCGTGGGCTGTGGCTTCATCACCAGAGAGGCCGGTCAGGGCCAGCACTTCCCCCACCAGGTCGGCGTCATTGTCGAACCAGACACCGAGGGCATCCCCCGGCTGATAGGTGAGGCCGGAGTCGGCCAGATTGATCTCGATATGGCGGATATCCTTGGTGGAATCCCGGCCGGTGATCTTCTGATTGACCGACAGGCGGGCAGGGAAGGGGTTCTCCTTGCTGTACTGGCTGTGGCCAACCGCCTGCTGCACCGCGCTGGTCACGCTGCTGCTGGCCGCTCCGGTAGAGAGGGTCGTGGCAATGGCGTTGAGCGCTTGTTCGCCCCACGACTTGGCTGAATCCTGATAGTCCACATCGAGGTTGGCGAGTTCATAAATGCGCTCGGCTCCAGCGGTGGCGAGGAAGTTGTCAAAATCTTTGCCGGTCTGGCAGAAAAATTCGTAGGAGCTGTCACCCAGCCCCAGCACCGCGAACTTGAGGCCGTCCAGCTTGCCAATCTTGCCTTTTTTAAGCTGCTCGAACAGATCGACGGCGCTCTCCGGCGGTTCACCCTCCCCGTAAGTGCTCACTACCACCAGCAGATGGCTCTCTTTCTTGAGCTGCTTGGGTTTGTAGTCGGCCATCGACGCTAGGGTGACCGGTAGACCGCGGGCCTCGGCCTGCGCCTTGATGGCAGTGGCGACCCCTTTGGCGTTGCCGGTCTGGGAGCCGTAGAGAATGGTCAGGCTGCCGCTGGGCGCAGCCACGGCGGCGCTGGCTGCAACGCTCTGCTGACCGGTCTGGGAGAGGCCGTAGAGATATCCGCTCACCCAGGCCAGTTGCTGGGTATTGAGGGTCGAGAGTACCTGACCCAACTGACGTTGCTGCTCGTCAGAGAGGGGGGAGAGGTTGAATGGGGAATCCTTCAATTGCATCACACGGGTCTTCCATGGTCTGATTTTTGGCCAGATTAAAGGGCGTGTTGGCTAACAACAAAGAATAAAAATATCTTCTTTATTCCATTATTGAATTTTGAAAGTGATTTTGCGGTATAGGAGATAGAAAAACGCCCCGCAGTTGCGGGGCGTGTTTATTGGCTATCACGCTCGGGATTGACCCAAGGGATTTAGCTGACTTCTGTGGGCCTTATTTCTGCGGACGCAGGGCCGGGAACAGAATGACGTCACGGATGGTGTGGCTGTTGGTGAACAGCATTACCAGACGGTCGATACCGATGCCCTGACCGGCAGTCGGCGGCAGGCCGTGTTCCAGTGCGGTGACAAAGTCGGCGTCGTAGAACATGGCTTCGTCGTCGCCTGCTTCTTTCTGATCAACCTGATCCTGGAAGCGCTTGGCCTGGTCTTCTGCATCGTTCAGCTCGGAGAAGCCGTTGGCCAGCTCGCGGCCACCGATGAAGAATTCGAAGCGGTCGGTTACGTCCGGGTTCACGTCGTTGCGACGAGCCAGCGGAGAAACGGCAGCCGGGTACTCGGTGATGAAGGTCGGTTGCAGCAGCATGTGCTCCACGGTCTCTTCGAAGATCGCGGTGATCACGTGGCCCAGCTCCCAACCCTTCATCAGCTCGATGTGCAGACGCTTGGCAACGGCCTTGGCGCTCTCGAGGGTAGTCAGATCGTCTAGGGTCACATCCGGGTTGAACTTCAGGATGGACTCGACCATGGTGAGGCGCTGGAACGGCTGACCGAAATCGATGGTCAGGCCCTCTTCGCCCTCTTTGGCGTAACGGATCTTGGTGTCGCCCAGGATGTCCTGCGCCAGGGTGCGCAGCAGCTCTTCGGTCAGGTCCATCAGATCGATGTAGTCGGCGTAGGCCATGTAGAACTCGATCATGGTGAACTCGGGGTTGTGACGCACCGAGATACCTTCGTTACGGAAGTTGCGGTTGATCTCGTAGACACGCTCGAAACCACCGACCACCAGACGCTTCAGATAGAGCTCCGGAGCGATACGCAGGTACATGTCGATGTCCAGCGCATTGTGGTGAGTGACGAACGGACGCGCGGAGGCACCACCCGGGATGACTTGCATCATCGGGGTTTCCACTTCCATGAAGCGCTTTTCATTGAAGAATTTACGGATACCGGCAACCACCTGGGTGCGGATCATGAAGGTCTTGCGGGACTCTTCGTTGGCGATCAGATCCAGGTAGCGCTGGCGGCAGCGAGCTTCCTGGTCGGTCAGGCCTTTGTGCTTCTCGGGCAGCGGACGCAGCGCCTTGGTCAGCAGGCGGATATCGGAAACGTGAACGGAGAGCTCACCGGTCTGGGTCTTGAACAGGGTACCTTCGACACCCACGATGTCGCCCAGATCCCACTTCTTGAACTGCTCGTTGTAGAAACCTTCCGGCAGGTCGTCACGGGTGACGTAGACCTGGATCTTGCCGGCCATGTCCTGCAGGGTGGCGAAAGAAGCCTTGCCCATGATCCGGCGGGTCATGATGCGACCGGCAATCTTCACCCGTTTACCCAGGCTCGTCAGCTCCTCGGCGCTTTTGTCGTCGAACTCTGCGTGCAGATCGCCAGAGAGGCTGTCGCGACGGAAGTCGTTGGGGAAAGGATTACCCTGGGCGCGCAGGGCGGCCAGCTTGGAACGACGCTCGGTCATCTCGTTGTTGAGTTCGAGAGTTTGGTCGACTTCCGGAGTGATGGTTTGTTCAGACATGGTGATTCCTGCTTGTTTACAGACCTGATTTCAGGCTGGCTTCGATAAACTTGTCCAAGTCACCGTCGAGCACCGATTGGGTATTACGGGTTTCGACGCCGGTGCGCAGATCCTTGATACGGGAGTCATCCAGCACATAGGAACGGATCTGGCTGCCCCAACCGATATCAGACTTGGTCTCTTCCAGGGCTTGTTTCTCAGCGTTCTGCTTCTGAATTTCCAGCTCGTAGAGCTTGGCTTTCAGCTGCTTCATACACTGGTCTTTGTTTTTGTGCTGGGAACGGTCGTTCTGGCACTGTACCACGACACCGGTCGGAACGTGGGTAATACGTACCGCGGATTCGGTTCGGTTAACGTGCTGACCACCGGCACCGGAGGCACGGTAGACGTCGATCCGCAGATCCGCCGGGTTGATCTCGATATCGATATCGTCGTCGATCTCGGGGTAGACGAACACAGAACAGAAGGAGGTGTGACGGCGGCCACCGGAATCGAACGGAGACTTGCGAACCAGACGGTGTACGCCGGTTTCGGTACGCAGCCAGCCGAACGCATATTCGCCGGTGAACTTGATGGTGGCGGATTTGATACCGGCCACGTCGCCTTCGGAGCATTCAATCAGCTCGGGCTTGTAACCGTGGGCATCGCCCCAGCGCAGGTACATGCGCAGTACCATGTTGGCCCAATCCTGTGCTTCGGTACCACCGGAGCCGGATTGAATATCGATATAGCAGTCGGAGCCGTCGTGCTGGCCGGAGAACATGCGGCGGAACTCGAGATCCACCAGCTTGGCTTCCAGCTGTTCGGATTCGGCGATGGCTTCGTTGAAGGTCTCTTCGTCTTCCCCTTCCACGGCCAGGCTCACCAGCATCTCGACGTCATCCACGCCCTGGGTCAGGGTGTCGATGGTGCCGACTACGTTTTCCAGCGCTACGCGCTCTTTGCCCAGCGCCTGTGCGCGCTCGGGTTCATTCCATACGTCCGGCTGTTCCAGCTCGGCGTTGACCTCTTCTAGACGCTCTTTCTTGGCGTCATAGTCAAAGGTACCCCCTAAGAAGCTCGGTCCGCTCAGACAGCTCCTTAAGTTTATTTAATACGGGATTAACTTCGAACATCGTGAAAACTCTCAGGGTCGATGTGATTTAAAAACGGGATATTCTAGCCAATTGTGGAAGGAATAAACAGGGTTGCCTTGGCTTGTGCGGCTCATGTCGTCAATTTCTGGTGCACTTTTCTCCACCTCGGTAGAAAATATCGCCCGCCGACCCATTTTCAGGTTCAGTTTTGGCCATTCGGGTCGCTAATGACTACGTGTAGTGTTGTGCAATTTAGGGAAAAACCCGCTCCTCACCTCAATAAGAAGAACACATGATGAAAAACCTGTCACTCAAGCAGAAGATACTGTTGTCAGTGGTGATCGCCCTTTCGTTGGTGATTTTGTTGCTCTCCTGGCAGAGCTATAGCAGCCAGAAATCCCTGTTGCTGCAAGGCAGCCAGGAGCAGTTGCAACGGTTGGGTACCCAGCAGGCCGAGCGTGTCAGCGACTGGCTCGCCGCCCGTCGCGACGTGATCCAGGCGCTCGGCAACAAGGCCGGTACCGAACCCCTCAATGCCTTGCAACAGGCACAAGTTTCCGGCCGTTTCCAGCTCACCTATTTCGGTGAGAGCAGCGGCAAGATGAATGACTCCGATCCTTCCATCAACCGCGATGGCTACGACCCGCGCTCCCGCGGCTGGTATCAGGAGGCGATGAGCAAAGGTGGCCTGATTGTCACCAAACCCTATCTCGATGTGGCTTACAACATCATGGTGGTCACTCTGGCCCAGCCGGTTTCTGGCGGGGTTGTCGGTGGTGACCTCTCCATCGCCTCGCTGGTGGAAGACGTGACCAAGATGCAGCTGCCTGCCGACGGTTTCGCCATCATGATGCACAAGGATGGCACCATCATCGCCTACAAGGATGCTGCCAAGGCGATGAAACCGGCCAGCGAGATCGACAACGATCTGACCAACGCGCTGATCGAGCAGAGCAAGTCGAGCAAGGAACTGGTTCCTGCCTACTTCGACAACGAAGGTCGCGACAAGCTGCTGTGGGCGGCTGATATCCCCGACACGGATTGGGAGCTGGTGCTGGTGCTGGACAAGGCCGCGCTGGAAGCGCCGCTCTCCTCCCTGCTGATGACCCAGCTGGGGATGGCGCTACTGGTGCTGGTGGGTAGCATCCTCGCTATCTCCTGGCTGGTCAGCATGCTGCTTGGCCCGCTCACCAAGGTCTCCCAGGCACTGGCCCGTATTGCCGATGGTAATGGCGATCTGACCCAGCGCATCAAGATCGACGCCAACGACGAAGTGGGCCAACTGGCCAACAGCTTCAACCGTTTCGTCGGTAGCCAGCATCAGCTGATCGGCAATATCCGTCAGCTGGCCAACGAGCTGAACGCCGATGCCGAGCGGAGTCTGGTGACCAACCAGGCCGCGGTGGACGAGCTGCAGCGTCAGCAGCAGGAGGTGACCATGGTCGCCACGGCGGTCACCGAGATGGCGAGCGCTACCATGGAGATCGCCGGCAACGCCGAGAATACCGCCGCCGCTGCCCAGCAATCTGCCCAGAGCAGTGAGCAGGGCAAGATGCTGGTCAACAAGACCCGCCAGTCCATCAATGGTCTGGCTGAAGAGGTGGGGCAGGCGACCGAGGTGATCGGCGAGCTGAGCCGTCACGCGCAGGCGATCACCAGCATTCTCTCCACCATTCAGGGGATTGCCGAGCAGACCAACCTGCTGGCGTTGAACGCGGCCATTGAAGCGGCCCGTGCTGGTGAGCAGGGTCGTGGTTTTGCGGTGGTGGCTGATGAGGTGCGGGTGCTGTCGCGCCGTACTCAGGACTCCACGCAGCAGATCCAGTCCACCATCGAGACCCTTCAACAGACCACTGCCCGCGCGGTGAGCCTGATGCAGACCAGTCAGGGGCTGGCGGACAACAGCGTGCAGGATGCCGATCAGGCGGTGCGCGCTCTGGAAGAGATCACCAGCGCCATCTCCCTCATCTCCGACATGGCGGGTCAGATCGCCACCGCCGCCGAGGAGCAGACCCAGGTGACCGGCGAGATCACCCAGAACACCACCGCCATCAAGGATGTGAGTGACGAGATCACCGCCGCCGCCATGCGCGATCTGGATCAGGCCCACAGCCTCAAAGGGCGTGCAGCTGACCTTAACCAGCAGGTGTCGACCTTTATCCTGTAAGATGCAACACTCGGCCTGTTCCGGCTGAGATAAACAAGCCCCGCCCTCTGTCGAGTGCGGGGCTTTTTGTTGTTCGGGGGAGTGCGGGTAGTTCGGGTTGCTTGCGGGTCACCCTGGTGGCGGATACGTGCCCCGGCTCTGCCTGCGTCAGCTGGCGAGTAGAGAGCAAGCAAAGAGCCCACCGAAAGGTGGGCTCTGACCATATACGTCTGACGGAAAGGGAATTACAGGAATGGCATCGCCATAAACAGCTTGATCACCATGGCGTTGATGATGTCGATAAAGAAGGCGCCCACCATGGGCACCACCAGAAACGCCAGGTGGGAGGGACCGAAGCGCTGGGTAATGGCCTGCATGTTGGCGATGGCTGTCGGGGTGGCCCCCAGGCCAAAGCCGCAGTGACCTGCCGCCAGCACGGCCGCATCGTAATTTTTGCCCATCACCCGGAAGGTGACGAAGATGGCGTAGAGCGCCATTGCCACTGTCTGGGCGGCCAGCAAAATGAAGATTGGCAGGGCCAGGCTGGCCAGATCCCACAGTTTCAGGCTCATCAGCGCCATGGCGAGGAACAGCGACAAGCTGACGTTGCCCAGCAGGGAGACCTCGCGATCGCTCACCTCATGCCAGTTCAGCAGTGTCAGGACGTTGCGCAGCAGCACGCCGACAAACAGCACGCAGACAAAGATCGGCAGCTCGAAGGCGCCCCCTTTGAGCGAGGCGGAGAGCAGCTCGCCGCCCTTGAGGCTGATGGCGATCAATGCCAGCGTTTCGATAACGCTGAAAGTGGTGAGGGGGCGCTCCATGTCGGGCATTTCGAAGCCCTGGGGGGCCTCATCCTGATTGTGCTCCTCACCGGGCACCTGCACTTTCTTCACCAGATAGCGGGCGACAGGGCCACCGATCAGGCCGCCCAGCACCAGACCGAAGGTGGCACAGGCGATGGCGAGCTCAGCGGCGGATTGCACGCCGTACTTCTCGGAGAAGGTTGCGCTCCAGGCTGCCCCGGTGCCATGGCCGCCGGAGAGAGTGATGGAGCCTGCCAGCAGCCCCATGTGGGGATCCAGACCGAGCAGGGTCGCCAGACCGACACCCAGACTGTTCTGCACCAGCAGCAGGCCGGTGACCACCATCAGGAAGGTAACCACCGCCTTGCCGCCGCGTTTCAGGCTGGCGAGATCGGCGGAGAGACCGATGGAGGCGAAGAAGGCCAGCATCAGCGGGGTTTGCAGACTGGTATCAAATTGCAGCTCCATCTGCAGGGTGGAGCGCAGCAGTAGCAGTACCAGCGCGACCACCAGGCCGCCGGCTACCGGTTTGGGGATGTTGAAGGTACGCAGCAGCCCGACTCGGGTAACCAACACCCGGCCAAGCAGCAATACCAGAGTGGCAGCGACCAGCGTTGCGTAGGAATCAAGTTGTAACATTCAGTACTCCCATGTTGATTGGCTGTGTCTTTCATAGCAAAAGACTTACAGATTCAGCCGGGATGAAAACAGTGTGGCTTATGTGCCAGCAAAGAAGGGGAAACATCTCCCCGCCCCAGGAAAGATGGGGCTTGTGCGGGCCTGAAATGCTCAGGCATCCAGATGAGATTTTAGTAAAATCCGGCGGATTGTAGCAAAAAGCATCGTTTAATTCCATCTTTGTCGTATTAATGCTCGTTTTAGTGGTTTATTGTGACATTTAACACTATGTAGGTAGAGGGCAGAAAAGCCGAAAAGGGTGCATGGAACGGCTGTCATTTGGGGCGCCAGTCTCTATAATTCGCCGGTTTCCGCTGCACGCAGAGGCGCTGGCGGGCGTTGACATTGTGGTTCACCCCGACATGGTTCATGTTTTGGCGGTGTTCACTTCATCAAGAGGAGAGGGTGTGAAGAAGTCTATCTACATTGCCTACACAGGCGGCACCATAGGGATGCAGCGTTCCGATCACGGCTACGTGCCGATGGCGGGCTTTATGGAAGACTGTCTGGCGCGGATGCCCGAGTTCCACCGCCCCGAGATGCCGGATTACCATATCCACGAATATGCGCCCCTCATCGACTCCTCCGACATGACCCCGGCGGATTGGCAGCGTATCGCCGAGGATATTCGCGACAACTACGAGAAATACGATGGTTTCGTGATCCTGCATGGCACCGACACCATGTCGTTCACCGCCTCTGCGCTCTCCTTCATGCTGGAAGATCTGCACAAGCCGGTCATCATCACCGGCTCCCAGATCCCATTGGCCGAGTTGCGCTCCGACGGTCAGCAGAACCTGCTCAACGCCCTCTATATCGCGGCCAACTACCCGATCCACGAGGTGACGCTGTTCTTCAACAATCAGCTCTATCGCGGCAACCGTAGCAAGAAGGTGCACGCCGATGGTTTCCACGCCTTCGATTCGCCCAACTATCCGCCGCTGCTCAATGCCGGGATCGCCATCTCGCTGGAAGCGGGCGAGCTGGGCGTGCCCTCCGCTCGGCCGCTGGTGCTGCACGACATCACTCCCCAGCCCATCGGCGTGGTGACCCTCTATCCGGGTATCTCCAGTGAGGTGATCGCCAACATCCTGCAACAGCCGGTGAAGGCGCTGATCCTGCTGTCGTTCGGGGTCGGCAATGCGCCGCAGAACCCGGCCATGCTGGCGCTGCTCTCCGAGGCCTCGGCCCGCGGCGTCATCATCGTCAACCTGAGCCAGTGCCTGCACGGCAAGGTCAATATGGGGGGTTATGCTACCGGCAACGCCCTGTCGCGGGCCGGGGTGATCTCGGGCTTTGACATGACCGCCGAAGCTGCGCTCACCAAGCTCCACTTCCTGTTGAGTCAGGACTTGCCCTCCCACCGCATTCGCGAGCTGATGCAGCAGTCGCTGCGAGGGGAGCTGACTCCCTAAGCGATGCGGCCCTCACCCTAACCCTCTCCCGGCGGGAGAGGGGATAGAGCGAGGTGCTGTTGGCCACGAGGCTTGCCATGAAGAGCGTTGGCAGGTGGCCCGTTCACTGTTCGCAGGTGCGAGCCTGCTCCCTTCTCCCCCTGGCGGGAGAAGGGTTGGGGATGAGGGGGATGAGTCACCCGGCATCGATAGGAAAAAGAGGGGAGCCAGCATGGCTCCCCTCTCTGTTGTGGCCGCCGCGAGCAGCCTGCCGGGTCAGGTTCAGTGGTTGAGGTCGACCCGTACTATCTCTTCCTCGTCGCGATACTGACGCTTGAGCTCGCTCTTGCTCTTCATCACGATCTCGCCGTCACGACCGATGTTCATGTGCTCGGGATTGTCGAGATGCATCGCCTGCCAGGCCATAACGGCTTGCAGGGAGGTGGCCTTCTGCTCGTCGGTGAGGGGCTTGCCATCGGGCCACTTGCCCAGCTCGACTGCGGTCTTGAGCCGCTCGTACACCTCTTCGGGCATCTGCCTGATTGCTTGTAAAAACTCACTCTGTTGAAACGACATCCGGCCTCTCCTTGAACTATTGAGCCATAAACTTCGGGGTCAGCCCGGCAGATCCTGGCGGGCTGTGCAGCTAGACCCTATCGGGGTCTATGCAGGTAGATCCTGGCGGACTACGCCAGCCATCTGTTCCATCACCCGCACTACCTGACAACTGTACCCGAACTCGTTGTCATACCATACGTAGAGCACACAATGATCCCCTTCGGCGATGGTCGCCTGGGAGTCGACGATGCCCGCATAACGGGAACCTACCATGTCGGAGGAGACCAGCTCGGTACTAGCGCTGAAGTCGATCTGGCGATGAAGGGCCGAGCTTAGCGCCATCTGCTGCAGATAGGCGTTGAGGCTCTCCCGATCGGTTGCCTGCTCCAGCGACAGATTGATAATCGCCAGCGACACATTGGGGGTCGGCACCCGGATAGCGTTGCCGGTCAGCTTGCCCTTGAGTTCCGGCAGCGCCTTGGCCACCGCCTTGGCGGCGCCAGTGCTGGTCATCACCATATTGAGAGCTGCGCTGCGACCGCGGCGCTCGCCTTTGTGATAGTTGTCGATGAGGTTCTGATCGTTGGTGTAGGAGTGGACCGTCTCCACGTGGCCGTGGCGGATGCCGTAACGCTCCTGCATCACCTTGAGCACCGGGGTGATGGCGTTGGTGGTACAGGAGGCGGCGGAGATGATCCTGTCATCGGGACCTATCACCTCATGGTTGACCCCAAACACCACGTTCTTCATCTCGCCCTTGCCGGGGGCGGTCAGCAGCACCTTGCTGGCACCGCGCGCCTTGAGGTGCTCGGAGAGACTCGCTTCATCGCGCCATACCCCGGTGTTGTCGACGATCAGCGCATCGTGAATGCCGTAGGCGGTGTAGTCGATGTCGGCCGGGCTATTGGCGTAGATCACCTGAATGAAGGTGCCGTTGGCGATGATGGCGCTGCGCTCCACATCTACCTCGATGGAACCGTTGAAGGGGCCATGCACCGAGTCGCGGCGCAGCAGGCTGGCGCGTTTCTCCAGATCCCCGTCGCGACCGCCACGCACCACGATGGCACGCAGCCGCAGCGGATTGGCGGCGCCGGTGCGCTCGATCAGCAGGCGGGCCAGCAGGCGGCCAATGCGGCCAAAGCCGTAGAGCACCACGTCGGTCGGCTGCGGCATCTGGCTGCGGCCAAGGGCCGGTGCCAGTCGCGCTTGCAGATAGTCCTCGATCCCCGCCTCATCCTGATGATCCTGCCAGTAGCCGACTGCCAGCTTGCCAAGGTCTACCTCGGCGGCGGTGGGTTTGAGGGCAACGATGGCCTGAAGCAGGGGGAAGCTTTTCTGGATGGGGAGGGGAGCGCCCTGGTGGCGGCGGACGACCCGGTGGGCCTTGAGGATATCGATGGTGGAGGCGTTTTGCAGCGGGCGGCCGTAGAGGGTGATCTCGACTCCTTGTTGTCGGTAGAGGCGACCAATCAAGGGCTGCATGGCTTCGGCGAGCTCCTGGCTCTCCTGCCACGCTTGCAAGTAGTGCTCGTGGGTCATTGACCAGATCCTTTATTTCACGTTGTTGGTGTAAATAGAAAATTCGTCGAATGCAGATCAGTGTAGGGGTGTATATTTCGTTATATTATTCTGCAATCGCGGCCTTATATGGCGCGCGCATTGTAATGGATATGTAACCGGTTTGCTAGCCGGAGGTGGCCCGTAAAGGCGCCAGTTGTTACCAACCCGCGTTACCAACAAGATGTGAACCATGGCCAATTTCCCCCTGCGACAGACCTTCATCATGCTTTCAGTCGGCCTTGCTGTGGCTGGCTGCAATGACGATCGGATCCACAACATCTGTGGCAATCATCCCGAGCTCTGCCAGGATCTGGTGGACGATGGCTGGTGTCGCTACGAGCGTACCGATGTGATCCGCAGTCGCTTCTATCTCAAGGAGGAGGGGACGGATCGGCGCAAGTATGAGCTGATGCGTAACCTTGAGCGCTATCTCAAATGTGCCGAGCGCTCCACCAGCATTGAGTACAAGAATGCCCGCGAGCAGAAGAGCCCACGGGTCGAGGGTATGCTGGCGGCTGGGGATCAGTTGGCCCAGCTCGATGCGGCGACTCGCAATTCACAAGATCCCTACCTGCTGCTCTGGCACTGGACCAACAACACCAACGAGCTGGCTCGCCAGCAGTTTATGGCTCTGGAAGGCACCAAGGCGCTGGATGAACCCGAGCTGCAACTGGCGCTCGGCGGTATCTACGCCAAGAGCGACCCGGAAAAGGCCATTGCCACCTTGCAGCACGGGCTCTCCCTCTATCAGGAGGGAGATAAGGTCAACAGCCGCATGTTCACCTCCCTCAGCACCCTCTATATGGGCCAGAAACAGTATGGGCTGGCCTATCTGTGGGGCAAGGTGAGCGAATCGTTTCAGGATAGCCCCGAGGTCTCAGCCAAGCGTTTTGGCATCTACCACACCCTGAGCAAGACAGAGCAGGATGGCTACGATGTGCGGGCTGCCGAGATTGTCGAGCAGCTAAAGCATGGCAGCTACCGGCCCTGAGGCAGTGATGACGACGCTCTCCCCGGCCAGCTGCTGGCCCAATCCGTTCGATCTCTCTTTCGTTCATGGCGAGGTACGTACCGATGGCCGCACGCTTGAGCGCCTCACGGTGCGCGCCGTGGTGCCCCGTGGCGACGAGCTGCTGCTGGTCCACTCCCGGGTCAACGGCGATCTGATGTTCCCCGGGGGCGGCATTGAAGCGGGGGAGAGCCACCATGTGGCGCTCGCTCGCGAGCTGCTGGAGGAGTGTGGTGCCGAGCTGCGGGAAGTGGGGGGCCTGCTTGGCGAGACCCGTGAATATCGCGCCGCCCGCGAGCCGGGGTTTGATGCCTACTGTATCCGCTCGCTCTACTACTTGTGCCGGATTGGCGATCAGCTGGTGGCCCCGCAGCCACAACCCTACGAGATCCGCCTTGGCTTCGTGCCCGGCTGGTTTGCCCTTGACGAGGCGCTGCAGACCAACAAGACCCAGCTGGCGGGGCCCTGTCCCCAGTGGACGGCGCGAGAGACCCGGGTGCTGGCCCAGTTGCAACGCTGGCATCAGCAGGGGATTTTCGACCACGGCTACTGAAGTAGATCAAGCAGCAACGGTCAGTGACACCAATAAAAAGAGCGCCAATAGGCGCTCTTTTTTTCATTGTGAGGGTGGCGGTTACTTGGCCACTCTGTCGTGCGAGATCATTTGACCTCTTCGCCCTTGGCTTGCAGATCAGCATGGTAGGAGGAGCGAACGAAAGGACCACAGGCGGCGTGGGTAAAGCCCAGCTCCATAGCGACATCTTTCAGCTCGTCAAACTCTGCTGGCGGCACGTAGCGCTTGACCGGCAGGTGGTGGCGGCTCGGCTGCAGATACTGACCCAAGGTCAGCATGTTGACGCCGTGGGCGCGCAGATCCTTGAGCACCTCGACGATCTCTTCGTTGGTCTCGCCAAGGCCCATCATCAGACCGGATTTGGTCGGCACGTGGGGGTGCATCTCCTTGATGCGGCGCAGCAGCTCCAGCGACCACTTGTAGTCGGCACCCGGGCGGGCGACGCGATACATGCGCGGCGCGGTTTCCAGGTTGTGGTTGAAGACGTCCGGCGGGGTCTCGCGGAACACCGCCAGTGCCTGCTCCATCCGGCCACGGAAGTCCGGGGTCAGGATCTCGATGCGGGTCTGCGGGCTGTGCTCGCGGATCTCGCGGATGCAGTCGGCGAAGTGCTGGGCACCGCCGTCGCGCAGATCGTCGCGGTCCACCGAGGTGATCACCACATACTTGAGGTTCATCTCCTTGATGGTCAGCGCCAGCTTCTTCGGCTCTTCCGGATCGAGTGCCAGCGGGCGGCCGTGGGCCACGTCGCAGAAGGGGCAGCGACGAGTGCAGATGGCGCCCATGATCATGAAGGTGGCGGTGCCGTGGTTGAAGCACTCCGCCAGATTGGGGCAGGAGGCCTCTTCACAGACCGAGTGCAGCTTGTTCTTGCGCAAGGTGCTCTTGATGTGTTCGATCTTCTGGCTGGAGGGGGGCAGCTTGATCCGCATCCAGTCCGGCTTGCGAAGGAGTTCTTCGTTGGGATCCGGCATGAATTTCACCGGGATCAGGGCCATCTTGTCGCCATCGCGCAGCTTGACGCCCGGCTCCATACGAACGGGTTTGCTCATGATTCACTCTCGGTGTTTGTTATTGTTTGATAGCCAATCAGGCGGGCCAGTTCGGCCACCAGAATGGATTGCGCCTCGGCCACGCTTTGCGGGCCGCCCAGGGCGCTGGTCTGGGTCATGGCCATGCCCGCATAGCCGCACGGATTGATGTGCAGGAAGGGGGTCATGTCCATGTTGATGTTGAGGGCCAGCCCGTGGAACGAGCACCCCTTGCGGATGCGCAGACCCAGCGAGGCCAGTTTTGCCTCCATGCCAAGGTCATTTTTCACATAGACCCCGGGGGCATCGGCCTTGGCATAAGCCTGGATATCGCTTTTGGCGAGGGTATTGATGATGGCTGTCTCCAGCGCGGTCACCAGCTCGCGAACCGAGAATTTGCAGCGGCGGACATCCACCAGTACGTAGAGCACCAGCTGGCCCGGGCCGTGATAGGTCACCTGACCGCCGCGATCGCTCTGCACCACCGGGATATTGCCCGGATTGAGCAGGTGTTCGGCCTTGCCGGCCTGGCCCTGGGTGTAGACGGGATCGTGCTCGACCACCCAGAACTCGTCTGGGGTGTCGCTGGTGCGGTTGTCGGTGAAGGCTTTCATGGCGTCCCATACCGGCTGGTAGGGGCGGCGACCCAGCTGCCTGACAATCAGGCTGGACTGGGCGGGGATCTGGGATGACATGGCGTCCTCGCGGCGTGCTGCGGCCAAAAACAGTCGCCCCGCAGAACGGGGCGAGAGAGAAATTACAGTACGTATTTCACCAGCTCGATCTTGCCAAGGGCGTGGTACATCGCTTCGATGTGCTCTTTGCTCTGGGCAGTCACGGTCACGCGGACCGAGTGGTAGTTGCCCTTGGAGCTGGGCTGGACTGTCGGGCTGTAGGTGCCGGGGGCGTGCTGCTGCAGCACTTCAACCACCATTTCCGGCAGTGCCGGGTCGGCAACGCCGAGTACCTTGAACGGGAATTTGCAGGGAAACTCCAGCAGTTCATCAAACTTGGTATTCATTTACTCACCTTTTGTGTCATCACCGGGATGACTTCATCTTGGATGGCTAGTGGCCGATGGCCCGTGGAGGCCGCCATTTCAAGTCTATATGGGCACGGCTCATAACTATATGGGCGCTGCCCGGACCGGGATCAAGGCCAGGATCGGTCAGACAAGGATGGAAGTGCTGCTTTTTACCACAAATCAGGGTAAGGCGGAACCTGCAGTTTACAGGGTTATTCACTGCCTTTGCCGGTCACAGACAGCAGCGGCGCCTGTTGGCGCCGCTGTTTGGTGAGGATTGTGCGTTGGATTACTTGAACCAGCTGGTGACCAGCAGTACCAGGTAGTCCCACAGACGGCTCATCAAGCCACCTTCCTGTACCTCTTCCAGGGCAACCAGCGGCACCTGCTTGATCTCTTTGTCGCCCTGTTTCAGGAACACGGTACCGACGCGCTGCCCCTTGGCCAGCGGCGCTTTCAGCTCGCTGTCGAGCTGGAAGTCAGCCTTCAGGTTGTTACCCTGACCACGGGTGACCAGCACGGAGACATCTTTGTCGACGCCCAGTTTCACTTCCGGTTTGTCGCCCATCCAGATCTTCTGGGTGACCAGCTCGGTGCCTGCTTTGTACGGGGTCAGGCTCTGGAAGAAGCGGAAGCCGTAGGTGAGCAGTTTTTTGCTCTCGGCGGCGCGGGAGGCCTCGCTGCTGGCGCCCAGTACCACGGCGATCAGGCGCATGCCTTCGTTGTTGGTGGCAGAGGAGACCAGGTTATAGCCGACCTGGCTGACGTGGCCGGTCTTGATGCCATCCACCTGCAGGGATTGATCCCACAGCAGGCGGTTGCGGTTGTGCTGGGTGATGCCGTTGAACACGAAGGATTTCTGGGAGTAGATCTTGTACTCCTCCGGCAGGTCGCGGATCAGCGCCTGACCCAGACGGGCCATGTCGTGAGCGGTACTGTAGTGACCTTCCGCATCCAGACCGTGCGGGTTCATGAAGTGGCTGTCGTTCATACCGAGCTTGGCGGCCCAGCTGTTCATCAGGCTGGCGAAGGAGTCGGTGCTGCCCGCCAGGAACTCGGCCATGGCGACGCAGGCATCGTTGCCGGACTGGATGATGATGCCCTTGTTGAGATCATCGACGGAGACCTGCTTGCCCACCTCGATAAACATCTTGGAGGAGTCGGAGTAGTTCTTGGACCAGGCGTTCTGGCTGATGGTCACCATGTCGGTGCGCTTGATGTTCCCCTTCAGCAGCTCCTGGCCGATGATGTAGGAGGTCATCATCTTGGTCAGACTGGCGGGCGGCAGACGCTCTTCGGCGTTCTGCTCGGCCAGCACCTGACCGGAGTAGTAGTCGATCAGAATATGGGCCTTGGCGGAGATCTCCGGCGCGGCGGGAACCACCATGGGCATGGCATTCGGTGTCGGCACCGGCGTATTGGCCTGGGCGGTTACGCTGATCAGTGAGGCCAGAAGAACTGAACGGGCAAATTTGGACATCTTGAAATTCCTGCGAGCCAGATGGGGATAAAATGCGGGCCTAACTATACCAGATGCGCCCGCAGGTTATAGCCCGAGATGGCGATCAGAACTGGTTTTTTATCCATCACTCCCTGTCATCACGCCATAAAACGACGTGATGACAGTGAGTAAGCGGTTAGTCACATCCGCAGCAAAGGGGGGCGATCAGGGCACGATAAAGGCCTGTTCCAGCCCGCCCTGACGTACTTTTTCCAGCACACTTGCCTGCTGGTCGACGGCGACCGGGCCAATCAGCACCCGGAAAATAGCGCCATGGGCATCGATCCGGTAAGGCACGCCGTAACGCTGGGTCATCACCTTGCCCATCGCCTCTGCCCGATCCCGGGAGCCGCTGGCCAGTACCTGGATCATCTTGCCATCACCACTGCTGGCGGGCGCTGCGGCCTTGGCCGGAGCTGACTTGACCGGTGCCGCTTTGGCGGGTGTGGCCGCGGGCGCCTTGACGGGAGCCGGATCGGCTGCGGGAGTGGTCATCGCCAGTGCGGTTGGTTCACCCAGGAAGCCATCTTGCGACAGCGTGCTGGAGGCCGCAGCCGGAGTGGTCGGAGTCATTTCGATGGGCTTCATTGGCTCCATGATCACCATCTGATCCGGAGTGTCGCTGATCAGCTCCAGCCGTACTCGGGCCTCACCGCTATCGACCATCTCCAGCTGCTTGGCCGCTGCGTAGGAGAGGTCGATCAGGCGCGGGCTGTTGAACGGGCCGCGATCGTTGACCCGCACTATGGTCTCCAGCCCGTTGTCCAGATTGGTGACCCGCACATAGCTCGGGATGGGCAGGTTGCGGTGGGCGGCACTGAACAGCTTGCTGTCCAGCACATCGCCGTTGGCGGTCTTCTGGCCGTCCAGATCCGGCGACAACCAGCTGGCGGTGCCCTCTTCGCTGTAGTGTTTGATGTCGCGCCACACCTCGTGCTTCTGCTTGCCGATCCAGTAGTCCCGGTTGCCGCTGGCACTCAGGGGCTCGGGGCGCGGAATGGCGCCGGTGGCTTGCGGGATCTCGATAACGGGTGGCTTGCTGACCGGTGCTTGCGGCTCGACGGGGGCGCTCTGTTCCGGCTGGCTGCTACAGGCGGCCAGCAACAAGCTCAGGCTGAGCGGGAGGAGTTTGTGACGAAGATGCATACGCTTCCTGAATGGCTTGGCTAAGTTGATACACCGCCATCGCATAGAGTGGGCTGCGATTGTAACGGGTGATCACATAAAAGTTATGCCGTGCGACCCAGTATTCCGGTCCATCGGCTTGGGCAAACGCCAGCAACTTGACCGGCGTCTGTGGGGCCAGCGGCGTGGCGAGCTCAATCCCTGCCGCCGCCAGTTCTGACCACTGTTGTGTTAGCTCGGGCTCAGGCCTGAGTAGAGGTTCGACTGCCATCAACCCGATCTGGGCCGGTTCCACCACGGATTCGCCCCAGCGCCACTGGTGGCTGGCAAAATAGTTGGCCACGCTGCCGATGGCATCGACCGGGTTGGCAAACAGATCCCGCTTGCCATCCCCGTCAAAGTCGACGGCATAGTGGCGATAGCTGGAGGGCATGAACTGCCCCATCCCCATGGCGCCGGCATAGGAGCCCTTGAGGGTATCGAGTTGCCACCCTTCCTCTTTGGCCAGCACCACCAGCTGGGCAAACTCCTTGGCAAAGAAGTCCGCCCGCTCGGGGTAGTGGAACCCCAGGGTGTAGAGGCTATCGAGCACCGGATGACGGCCCATCTGGCGACCATAGAAGGTTTCTACCCCTATGATGGCCACGATGAGCGAGGCGGGCACCCGATAGGTCTGCTCAGCGCGGGCCAGTGTCTCGGCATGTTGCTGCCAGAACTGCTGGCCGTCACGGATGCGATCCGGGGTAACGAACAGCGGCCGGTAGCGATGCCAGGGTTTGGCTTCCCACGGCTTGCTGATGGTGTCGAGCACCTCCTGCCGTAACTGAGCGCGGGCGACGGCAGCCTGCAGCTCCGCCAGCGGCACCAGCTGCTGTTCGGCGAGCAGGGCCAACCGATCCGGCGCCACGGCGGCGGTCGCTATCGTGGTGGCGAGAGAGAGCAGCAATCCAACCCGTCTCATCAGGCGAGCAGTCTTCTATGAGTCTGGATGGACATCAGGATACCGAATCCGGCCATCAGGGTCACCATGGAGGTGCCGCCATAGCTCACCAGCGGCAGGGGTACCCCTACCACCGGCAAGATGCCGCTCACCATGCCCATGTTAACGAACACATAGACGAAGAAGGTGAGGGTGATGGCACCACCCAGCAGTCGCTCGAAGCTGTTCTGGGCCTGCATCGAGATAAACAGGCAGCGGCTGATGACGTAGAGGTAGAGCACCAGCAGCAGGGCAACCCCCACCAGACCGAACTCCTCGCTGAATACTGCGAAGATGAAGTCGGTATGGCGCTCGGGCAGGAACTCCAGCTGGGACTGGGTCCCTTGCAGCCACCCCTTGCCAAAGACGCCGCCGGAGCCGATAGCAATCTTGGACTGGATGATGTGGTAGCCGCGGCCGAGCGGGTCTTTCTCCGGGTCGAGCAGCATCAGCACTCGCTGGCGCTGGTAGTCGTGCATCAGGAAGAACCAGAGCACCGGCATAAAGGCCAGCATCAGCAGGACCGCCAAGCCGATCAGCCACCAGCTGAGCCCCGCCAGGAAGATAACGAAGAAGCCGGAGGCGGCCACCAGAATGGAGGTGCCAAGGTCAGGCTGGGCGGCGATCAGCAGGGTGGGCAGCAGCACCATGATGAGGGCGATCACCACATGGCTGAACTTGGGGGGCAGCGAGTGGCGACTGAGCCAGGCGGCCACCATGATCGGCATGGAGAGCTTCATCACCTCGGAGGGCTGGAACTTCATAAAGCCCAGATCGAGCCAGCGCTGGGCCCCCTTGCCGATATGGCCGAATACGTCCACCGCAATCAGCATCAGCACCACCACGGCGAACAGCGGCACCGACCAGCGGGCGTAGAGGGAGGGGGGCAGCTGGGCCAGGCCGATCATCAGAGCAAAGGCGAGACCGCCGCGCACCAGCTGGCGCACGATGGAGTCCATATCCTGACCGGAGGCGGAGTAGAGCACCACCATGGAGAGGGTCATCACGGCCAGCAGACCGAGCAGCAGGGGCAAGTCGATATGCAGCTTGTACCAGATGCTCTGCTGGCGGGCAGAATTACTCATTGGGAGCGACCTCACTCGGTTGGGACTGCTTTTCCGGTGCCGGTGGCAGTTGCGGATCAGGGGGCAGCAGATAGGCATCCAGCATTTGGCGTGCAATGGGCGATGCAGCTCGACCACCGCCACCTCCGATGGAGTTTTCCAGTACCAGAGCTACCACCGCTTTGGGCGCCTCGAAGGGGGCATAAGCAACGAACAAAGCGTTATCGCGATGTTCCGCCTTGACCGTCTTGATGTTGTAAACCTGATTTTCCTTCAAACCGACTACCTGGGCTGTGCCCGATTTGCCGCCTGAGGAGTAAGGCGCCTTGGCAAACGAGTGACGGCCACTGCCTTCACTGCCATGGTTGACTCGCCACATCCCATCCTGCGCCACTTTCCAGAAGCTGTCGTTCTTGAGCTTGAGGGCGATATTGGGGTTGATGGGGGCATCGACCACCCCCGCCTGGGAGGCGGTGCTCTTGAGCAGGTGCGGGGTGACGTCGTGACCATTCTGGGTCAGGATGCTGATCGCCTTGGCTAGTTGGAGCGGGGTGGCGCTCCAGTAGCCCTGACCGATACCGACAGAGATGGTGTCACCCTGATACCAGGGCTGGCGCCAACGGGCCATTTTCCAGTCACGGGACGGCATGACACCCTTGGTCTCTTCATAGAGATCGACCCCGGTGTACTGACCGAAGCCGAACTTGGTCATATAGCTGTGGATCTTGTCGATGCCGACCCGATAGGCGAGATCGTAGAAGTAGGTATCTGCCGAGACCTCGATGGCGCGATAGACGTCGAGCCAGCCATGACCCCAGCGGCGCCAGTCGCGAAACTTCTTGGTGGTACCGGGAATGGAGAAGCTCGGGCCGCCGAAATAGCGGTAGCCCGGGGTGATGGCCCCCTCGTTGAGACCCATGATGGACATCATGGGCTTGACGGTGGAGGCAGGGGCATAAATGCCCTGAGTGGTGCGGTTCACCAGCGGCCGCGCCGGATCGTTGAGGAGCGCCGAGTAGTTGGCGCTGGAGATACCGGTCACGAACAGGTTGGGGTCGTAGCTGGGGCTCGACTCCAGGGCCAGGATGGCGCCGGTTTTCGGGTCCATCATCACGATGGCACCGCGCTGGCCAGCCAGCAGTTGCTGGGCCTTGAGCTGCATCCGGACGTCGATATTGAGGTAGATATCCTTGCCCGGAATAGGTGGCTGGAACTTGAGGGTGCGGACAATCCGGCCGCGGTTGTTCACCTCGACCTCCTGATAGCCCGCCACACCGTGCAGCTCATCTTCGTAATACTTCTCCACCCCCTGCTTGCCGATATCCTTGGTGGCCGCGTAGTTGGCGAGTTTTTCTTCCTTCTCGAGGCGCTCCACGTCACGGGTGTTGATCTTGGCCACATAGCCCAAAGCATGGGTGAGGGTGTCACCAAACGGGTAGTAGCGCTTGAGGTAGGCCTCGATGCTGGCGCCCGGGTAGTTATGCTGGTTGACCGAGAAGAGGGCCACCTGATATTCGGTCAGCTTCTCGTAGAGGGCGACCGGCTTGAAGCGGCGCTGGCGCTTCACTTCGGCGAGGAACTTCTCCTTGGTGCCTTCCGGCAGACCCAGCAGGGTGATCAGCTGGTCGGCGGTTTTTTCGAGATCTTTGGTCTCTTCCGGCACGATTTCCAGACTGTAGACCGGGCGGTTTTCCGCCAGCAGCACACCGTTGGTGTCATAGATGAGGCCCCGTGGCGGCGCCACCGGCACCACGCGGATTCGGTTGGAGTTGGAGCGAGTCTGGTAGGTGTCGTAGGACTCGACCTGCAGATAATAGAGATTGCCCAGCAGCACCAGCATCAGCACGACGATGCCGATGTAGGCTACCAGGGTGCGCCGGAAGAACAGATTGCCCTCGGCACTGTGATCGCGCATTTCGATGCGTTGTTTCAGCATGCCTTTACCTCAAGACCCTTGGGGGCAATAAGAGCAGGAACTGCATTGTTCACTCTCTGTGATAGGGGTGAATATGAGAGGTGAGACTCCAGAGACGCATGGCTCACTCTCTATGATACGGATGATTGGTGGTGATGCTCCAGGCCCGATAGAGGCTCTCTGCCACCAGCACCCGCACCAGCGGATGGGGCAGGGTGAGCGGTGACAGTGACCAGCTCTGTTCAGCGGCAGCCTTGCACTCGGGGGACAAGCCTTCCGGCCCGCCTACCAGCAGTGCTACATCGCGGCCATCGAGTTTCCACGCCTCCAGCTGGGTCGCCAGCTGCTCCGTGGTCCAGGGCTTGCCTGGAATGTCGAGGGTGACGATGCGCGAGCGCCCCGCAGCCGCCAGCATGGCTTCCCCTTCCTTCTGCAGGATGCGCGGAATGTCGGCATTTTTGCCCCGCTTGCCTGCGCCAATCTCGACGAGTTCAAACGGCATGTCTTTGGGGAAGCGGCGACGATACTCTTCGAAGCCATGCTCTACCCAGGCGGGCATCTTGGTGCCCACCGCAATCAACTGGATCTTCATGGTCGTTACACTTGTGCTCTTATTGCGTATTCATTTGAGCGGCACCGCTCCACAGCTTTTCCAGTTGGTAGAAGTCACGATGTTCATCCTGCATCACATGGACGATCACCGAGCCCATATCTACCAGCACCCATTCACCGCTCAGTTGTCCTTCCACGCTCAGCAGATCCAGACCCGCGTGGCGGGCCTCGCTGGCCAGATGGTGGGCAATGGCGCTGACGTGACGACTGGAGTTGCCGGAACAGATGATCATGGTGTCAGTAATGCTGGATTTGCCGCGTACATCGAGGGTGATGATGTCGCGACCTTTCATGTCATCGATCTTGTCGATGATAAAGGCATGCAATTCTTGGCCTTGCAATGAGTCTCTCCTGTATTCCGGCGCGCAGCGTTTGCGTCAGGGCGGCGGATTATATCATGGTCACTCCCGTTTCCCATCGGGCGGGGCGGGATTACGACAGGGGTTAGCGGCGGTTGGCGCGGTAGAGCCCCTGTTGATCAATATAGTGCGCAACCGACTCGGGCAAGAGGTAGCGGGTGTCTTGCCCCGCATCCAGCAAGGCCCGCAGTCGGGTGGCTGACAGTTCGATGGGCTGGTTGTCCGCCAGCCAGATATGACCGGCCAGACGCTGATGCAGCGCGTTGGCATCCGCGGTGTGATGGCGCGCAAGCAGCTGCGCCACCTCGGCCGGATAATCCGGTTGCCAGCCCGGCCGCACGCTCACCACCAGATGGGCATGGTCGAGCAGCTCCTGCCAGCGGTGCCAGCTTGGCAGGCTCAGCAGGGAATCCATCCCCATCAGAAAACAGAGCGGCGTATCGGGCAGTTCATGACGCAGCTCGATCAGGGTATCGATGGTGTAAGAGGGCTTGTCTCGTCGCAGCTCCCGCTCATCCACCACAAAGTGGTGGTTCTCCGCCGCCGCCAGTTTGACCATGGCGAGGCGTTGTTCGCTGGAGCAGAACGGATTGGCGCGGTGGGGCGGGATATGGTTCGGGATGAGCCGCATTTCGGCTAGCCCGAGGGCATCGCGCGCCTCGATGGCCGGGCGCAGATGGCCGATATGGATAGGATCGAACGTGCCTCCCAGCAGGCCAATGGGCGCCTTCAGCACGGGCTGCTCTCCATCACCAGCGGCAGCGGGGGGCCATCACGAAAGCCGAGGGCAATGGTCTGCAGCATCAGCCAGGCCTGCTCGGTATCGAAGCGGCGCTGGGCATCGTCCAGTTGGGCCATCAGCTGCCACAGTTGCTGCAACTTGGCAAACGGCAGTCGGGTTAGTGCTTGCTGAATGAGCTGCTGGCGGCTCTGCCAGATGCGCAGGCGGCTGAAGTGCTCACCCAGCGGCTGGCCGTTGCGCATCGCCAGCGACAGCTCGGTCAGCTGCTCCAGTTCGCGGCAAAGGGTCCAGGCCAGCATGCCCGGCTCGGTACCTTCGGCCCGCAGGGCGGCCAGAATGCGCTGGGCCCGGTTCACCTTGCCTTCCAGCAGGGTATCGACCAGCTGGAACGGGGTGAAGTGGGCGTGGCGGATAATGGTCTCTTGCAGATAGGTGACGCTGATGGGCTGGGGCGGCGAGAGCAGGGTCAGCTTCTCGATCTCCTGGCTGGCGGCCAGCAGGTTGCCCTCGTAGGAGTGGCACATGAAGTTGATGGCATCCGGCAGCGCCTTGAGGCCGAAACGCGCAAAGCGGGCGCTCATCCAGCGCGGGAAAAACTTGGGCTCCGGATGGTTGACCGGCACATAGGTGCCAATCTGGTAGAGCTTGTCGAACCAGGCCGCCTTCATCTGGGTCTGGTTGAGGCGACCGCCACTCAGCACCAGCAGCAGGTCGGGATGAAGCTGCTTGCCAATTTCGCTGATACGGGCGGCCAGATCCTTGTCCACCTTGGCGGGCAGCTCCAGCTCGATGATCTGGCGGGCGGAGAAGAGGCTCATCGCCTGACAGGCATCGTAGACCTGATTCCAGTCCAGCCCCTGTTCTACCACGAAGGTGTGGCGTTCATCGAAACCCTGCTTGCGGGCGATCTGACGAATGGCATCGATGGCCTCCAGTCGCAGCAGGGGCTCGTCGCCAAAAACGAGATAGCAGGGCCGAAGCCCTGCTTTGAGGTGGTCACCAAATTGTTCCGGGTAAATCCGCATCAGAAGCTGACCTGACTCAACTGCCGGATCACCTGATTGGCCGCCTGCTCCTGCATCTCGCGGTTGAGCTGCTCCTGCTCACGAGAAGAGGCGAGCGCTGCATCCGGTTTGTTGAGGAAGCTGCGGTTGAAGTTGATGGGGAAGACCTGAGTCGGCTTGCCCGGTACCGAGATGGTGAACTGGGTACCAAAGCCCAGCACATATTCGGTGTCCGTCCCCAGCGCGTTGACCGAGGCAACCTGACTGGTGCTGCCTACACCGCCCAGAGTGAGCACCGGAATGCCCTCCTTGTCGGCCAGGGTCACGCCAGAGGCCTTCAGACGGGTGGTAACCATCCGGTAGAAGTCGCTCTTGTTGTCGCCCACGACCTTCATGGTCATCAGCTCGCTCGGAATGCCGTTGCCGCGCATGTGAAAGCCGCAGCCTTGCAGCAGCAGACCAGCCAGCACGATGGCCATCCAGCGGGTGAAGATGGTGCCCATAGAAAATCCTCTTTGCATTAAGGGAAAGCGGCGGGCGCAGGGCCCGCCGTTATCATCCGTTTGCTGTCACAGATTGGCAATGATCAGTTGGCAGCCAATTAGTTAGCGACAATGTTGAGCTGTCATGGGCCGGTACGTTGTTACCCATGAGTGGCCACACAGTCAGCCAAGGTCGCCAAATGGTATGACATCAGTTGGCAACCGATCAGTTAGCGACAATATTGAGCAGCTTGCCTGGTACATAGATCACCTTGCGCACGGTCAGACCGTCGGTGAACTTCTGTACCGAGGCATCGGCCATCGCCAGCTTCTCGACGTCGGCCTGGCTGATCTCGGCCGGCACGGTCAGTTTGCCGCGCATCTTGCCGTTGATCTGCACCACTACCAGCTTCTCGGTCTCGACCATGGCCGCTTCATCGGCCACCGGCCAGGCTGCGTGATCGATGTCGTCGCCCTTGCCCAGCATCTTCCACAGCTCGAAGCCGATGTGCGGAGTGATGGGGTAGAGCATGACTACCACAGCTTCCAGCGCTTCCTGCATCAGGGCGCGGTCCTGCTCGTCGTTGCCCAGCTTGGATAGATTGTTCATCAGCTCCATGATGGCGGCGATGGCGGTGTTGAAGGTCTGACGGCGACCCACGTCATCACTCACCTTGGCGATGGTCTTGTGCAGTTCACGGCGTACCGCTTTCTGCTCGTTGGTGAGAGCAGCCACATCCAGCGCGGCAACGGCGCCACCGGAAACGTGTTCGAAGGTGACGCGCCACAGGCGACGCAGGAAGCGCTGGGCACCCTCTACGCCGGAGTCGGACCACTCCAGCGTCATCTCGGCCGGAGAGGCGAACATCATGAACAGACGGACGGTATCGGCGCCGTAACGCTCGACCATCAGCTGCGGGTCGATGCCGTTGTTCTTGGACTTGGACATCTTGGTCATGCCGGAGTGCATTACCTCACGACCTTCGTTGTCGATGGCCTTGGTGATGCGACCCTTTTCGTCACGCTCTACCTTGACGTCGGTCGGGCTGACCCAGACGTTGCCGCCCTTCTCGTCTTTGTAGTAGAAGGCGTCGGCCAGCACCATGCCCTGGCAGAGCAGGCGCTTGAACGGCTCGTCGCTGTTGACCAGACCGGCGTCACGCAGCAGCTTGTGGAAGAAGCGGGCATAGAGCAGGTGCATACAGGCGTGTTCGATACCGCCGATGTACTGATCCACCGGCAGCCAGTGGTTGGCAGCCGCCGGATCCAGCATGCCCTTGTCGTAGTCCGGGGAGCAGTAGCGCGCGTAGTACCAGGAGGACTCCATAAAGGTGTCGAAGGTATCGGTCTCGCGGAACGCTTCCTGACCGTTGTAAGTGGTTTTGGCCCACTCGGCGTCAGCCTTGATCGGGCTTTGGATACCGTCCATCACCACATCTTCCGGCAGCAGTACCGGCAGCTGGTCTTCCGGCGTCGGCACCACGGAGCCGTCAGCCAGGGTCAGCATCGGGATGGGGGCACCCCAGTAACGCTGACGGGAGACACCCCAGTCACGCAGACGGTAGTTGACGGTGCGCTTGCCCTTGCCGAGCCCTTCCAGCTTGCTGGCGATGGCATCGAAGGCGCCCTGGAAGTCGAGACCGTCGAACTCGCCGGAGTTGAACAGCACGCCCTTCTCGGTGTAAGCGGCTTCGCTCACGTCGACGTCGCCATCAACCGGCTTGATCACCGCCTTGATGTCGAGGCCATATTTGGTGGCGAATTCGAAGTCTCGCTGATCGTGGGCCGGAACCGCCATCACGGCGCCGGTGCCGTAGTTCATCAGCACGAAGTTGGCGACCCAGACCGGTACCTTGCGGCCATCCAGCGGGTGAATGGCATAGAGGCCGGTGGCCATGCCCTTCTTCTCCATGGTAGCCAGTTCCGCTTCGGCGACCTTGGTGTTCTTGCACTCTTCGATGAAGGCGGCCAGCTCCGGATTGTTCTGGGCTGCTTGCAGCGCCAGCGGGTGACCGGCAGCGATACCGACATAAGTCACGCCCATGAAGGTGTCCGGACGGGTGGTGTAGACCTCCAGCTGCTCAGCCTGACCCTCGATATTGAAGCTGATGTTGACCCCTTCGGAGCGGCCAATCCAGTTGCGCTGCATGGTCTTGACCATCTCCGGCCAGCCTTCGAGGTTGTCGATATCGTTCAGCAGCTCTTCGGCGTAGTCGGTGATCTTGATGAACCACTGGGGGATCTCTTTCTGCTCCACCGGGGTGTCACAGCGCCAGCAGCAGTTGTCGACAACCTGCTCGTTGGCCAGCACGGTCATGTCGTTCGGGCACCAGTTGACGGAGGAGGTCTTCTTGTAGACCAGACCCTTCTCGTAGAGCTTGGTGAAGAACCACTGCTCCCAGCGGTAGTAATCCGGTTTGCAGGTGGCGACTTCACGATCCCAGTCATAACCCAGACCCAGCATCTTCAGCTGGTTCTTCATGTATTCGATGTTTTCGTAGGTCCAGGGGGCCGGCGCTGTGTTGTTCTTGATGGCGGCGTTTTCCGCCGGCAGACCGAACGCATCCCAACCTATGGGTTGCAGCACGTTCTTGCCATTGAGGCGTTGATAACGGGAGATCACATCACCTATGGTGTAGTTGCGAACGTGCCCCATGTGTAGACGACCAGACGGATAGGGGAACATGGAGAGGCAGTAGAACTTCTCTTTGTCTACTTTTTCCACGGCCTTGAAGGTTTTCTTGGCATCCCAGTGCTTCTGCACTGCTGGTTCGATTGATTGGGGAACGTATTGCTCTTGCATTGGTGACATCCGGATCTGTGAAATGAATAGATAAATCAGCTGGGAAATCGCAATAGAATACCCATATCCTGCGGCGGCAACAACCGCCAGCATCCGTCAAGCCTGAAGCCGGGCCAGAAAGGGATTTAGCAGAGGAGTAACAGCCATGGACAAACGTCAAAAAGGGTATGAAACCTTCATTGCCGAACTGCAAAAGCAGTGGCAAGAGACAGAGCAGTTCCAGGGGGAGCGCCTCAACCGGATGATTGCCAAGGTGCAGGCCTATCTGGAGGCAGCCAGCGACCTGACTCAGGACGAACTGGCGCTGATCGCCGAGTATGTGAAGCGGGATCTGGGCAACTATGACGAGGGGCGCCATGACGATAGTGCGCAGGTGGAAGAGTCTGCCTTTATGTTGGCCCTCAAAGACACCGCCTGGTCCTGGCTGGCGGATGTGACCGACCGCGCCCAGGTGGAGTGGCGGGAGCTGGCCGACGAGTTGGAGCACAAGGGTGTTTACGAAGCGGGTGACTGGGTAGGGCTCGGGGTCATGGTGTGCGACCAGTGTGGCTGGCGCCATACCGTGCTGCATCCCCAGCAGCTCGATACTTGCCCCGAATGCGGCTGCGCCGAGTATCACCGCGAGCCGCTCTCGCCCTGAGTCATGCCATCAATTCGGACGAGACAACGAGCAAAAAGGCGCCATCAGGCGCCTTTTTCTTGCTTGCAGGTTTCGTTGGGGCGTTTACTTGCCCGCGACGGAGAGGCCGCCAAAACGGATCTGCGGGGCGTAGAAGCTCTTGCCGTCGTTGTGGTGCAGGGTATCCCCGACCGCTTCCAGCTCGCCCAGCAGGCGGTAGAAGTTGCCTGCTACCGTGATGCCGCGCACCGGCCGCAGGCGAACTCCATCGCGACAGAGGAACCCTGACGCGCCAAAGGAGAAGTCGCCACTCACCGCATCGGCACCGGAGTGCAGGCCGTCCAGCTTGACCAGCTCCAGATAGTCGCCGCTCTGCACCTCCGCTTCGCTATGGGGGCCCGCGCCAAACACCAGATGGCGAACGGTCACATCGAGGGCGCTGCGGGCACCGCGAGCGGCCGAGCCGTTGCTGGCGACGCCAAAGTGGCGGGCGGTGGCGCTGTTGTGGAGCAGGGTCTTAAGCTCCCCTTCGCCAATCAGCAGCAGATCCGAGCTGGCCGCCCCCTCGCCATCAAACGCCTTGATGTTCATGCCGCCAGGCATATAGACCCTGCTCTCCAGAGTGAGCCAGCGTGACGCCACGCTCTGGCCGACCTTGCTGCGCCAGGGGTTGATCCCCTGCTGGGCCCACTTGCCCGATAGCACGCCCTGAAAGCAGCCAAACAGGCTGGCGAAGCAGTTGGTGCTGAAGATGACGCTGTAGCGACCGCTCGGCACCGCTTCACCGGGCAGCAGGCCATCGGCGATGGCGTAGATCTGCGCGATGAGCCGCTGGCTATCCAGCTCGTCGAAGCGACGGCCATACTGCCCCTGCGAGAGCATCGACTGGCGGCCATCCCGTTCGACCAGCGCCGAGGTGTAGCAGCCGACGCTGAACTCACCGTGCTGACAGAGGGTGCCCTGACTGTTGGCGAGCCAGAGCTGGCTCTCCCCTTCGAAGAAGCTGTTGTAGGGGGCGCCGCTCACATCGGGCATGGCCAGCATGTCTGACTCCAGGCGCAGGGCCAGGGCGATCTTCTCCTCAACCGGCGTGGTATCGGGTTGATTGATCTCGGCGCAATCTGTGGTGATCCGGCTATTGGCCACCGAGATGCGCTGATCCGGATCCACCTTGGCAAAGCGGCTGGCATCGAGCGCATCCTGCAGCATGGCATCGAGCGCTGACTCATCGAGCGCTTCCGAGTAGGCGATGCCGACCCGGCCCTCTTTTATCAGGCGAATGCCGATCTGCTGACTGCTGGTCACCTTGTATTCGCCGAGCTCGCCCTTGTCGGCCTTGAGGGAGAAGGCTCTCTCCTGATTGGCGATGATGTCCGCTTCGGCGTTGAGATCGGCCACCTTGTCGAGCAGGCGGGTGATCAGTTGGTTCATGTCGAGCTGGCTCATCAGGCATTCCCTCCCACCAGAATATTGTCCACTTTCAGAGCTGGCTGGCCCACCGAGGTGGGGACCGAGCCCGAGACCGAGCCGCACATGCCGGCGGCCAGCGCCAGATTGCGGCCCACCATGGAGATCTCTTTCAGCACCTGCGGGCCGGTGCCGATCAGGGTGGCCGACTTGAGCGGTTTGGTTATTTTGCCGTGCTCGATGAGGTAGGCCTCCTGCACATTGAAGTTGAATTCACCGGTGCCGGGCTGTACCGAGCCGCCCCCCATCTTCTTGGCGTAGATACCGTGCTCCACCGTGGCCAACATGTCGTCGAGGCTGTGGTTGCCCGGCTCGATATAGGTGTTGCGCATGCGCGAGGTGGGGGCGTACTTGTAGGATTCGCGCCGCCCGGAGCCGGTGCGGGCGTAGCCCGTTTTGAGGGCACCCATTCTGTCCACCAGAAAGCCGGTCAGTACGCCGTCCTTGATGAGCTGGGTATGCTGGGTCGCCATCCCCTCGTCATCGACGTTGATGGAGCCCCAGGCGTTGCTCTGCAAGCCTTCATCCACCGCATTGACCACCGGATTGGCGATAAGCTGGCCCATCTTGTCGTGGAATACCGAGGCCTTTTTGGCTACCGAGGTGGTCTCCAGCAGATGGCCGCACGCCTCGTGGAAGATGACGCCGCCAAAGCCGTTCTCCATGATGACCGGTAGGGTGCCGCTCGGGCAGGGAGCCGCCCCCAGTTTCACCAGTGCCTGACGGGTGGCGGTGAGGGCCAGCTCGCGCGGATCGATGCGATCGGCATGCTCCCACCCCATCAGGGCGCCGGGGGCCTCGTAACCGACGCTCTGCTCGCTCCCTTCCATGGCGATGGTCTGGGCCATGATGCGGTTGTAGTGGCGGCGATCGGCGACTTGCAACCCTTCGCTGTTGAAGATCTCCACCTCCTGCTCCCAGCCCAGCACGTTGCCGGAGAACTGGCTCACCTTGTCGCTCTCGGCGCGGGCCGCCGCATCCATGGCGTGCAGATAGGCGATCTTCTGCTCCAGCAGCTTGTCTGCCGACAGGGGCATGGCCACCGGGTTGCGATCGCTCAGGCGGGTGAAATCGAAGGCGGTGGCGGTCACCACGGGGTCACGGCGGTCTTTGGCCGCCAGCAGGGTGACGATGCGCAGCAGCTCGTCGCGGCTGGCCAGATTGGTGTAGCCGTAGAGCACCTTGTGGCCGTAACAGAGGCGTACACCGATGCCGAAATCGAGGCCGCCGCTGATGTTCTCTATCTGGCTGGAGAGCAGGCTGAGCTGGCTGCGGCGCTTGCGCTCGACAAACAGCTCGGCGAAATCGGCACCCAGCGCCAGTGCGTGATCGAGCACGTCACGGGCAATGGCGGGGGCCAACAGGGAGAATGGGGTCATAGAATATCCTTTTCTGGTCTGTCCGTTTGCTTCCGACATCCGGCTCTGATTGTTATGGGATGTCGAGTCCATTGTTGCAGACCAGCACAAAAAAGTCGCTATAGCGTCATGCGATGATACCGATTGAGAAAATCGGTGCGATAACTGCGCCCGGCGGCCAGGGCCAGGCTCTCAGGGTCGTTTTGCCAAAACGTGGGAAAGATCAGAGCAGGGCGTGGATTTCGCTCAGGATCTGCTCGACCCACTGCTCGATGCGCGGATCGGTCTGGTCATATTGATTGGCATCGTCCAGCGCCAGCCCGACGAAGTGACGACCATCGTCGATCAGTGCCTTGGAGGCATCGAATTCGTACCCTTCGTTGGGCCAGTAGCCCACCAACTTGACCCCTTTTGGCACCAGCTGATCGTGCAGCATGCCGAGGGCGTCCTGGAACCATTCGCCATAACCGAGCTGATCGCCGAGGCCAAACAGGGCCACGATGCGTCCCTCCAGATGGAGATCGGCGATATCTTCCCAGCGGGACTCCCAGTCCTCCTGCAGTTCGCCAAAATCCCAGGTGGAGATGCCGAGGATCAGGATCTCGTAATCCTCCATCAGGCGCAGGGAGACATCCTTGATATTGTGAATATCCACCAGCTCGGGGCCGATGAGGGCGCGGATCTTCTCGGCAGCCATCTCGGTGTAGCAGGTGGTGGAACCGTAAAACAGACCAATCTTCATCGCTCTTCTCTCTGTTGGCGCGTTCTCGCTTGCTTTTGGCGCGTTCTCGCATGCTCGTGTGGGCTGCGCCATGTTGGCAACACGATGGGTAACGTAAGGGGAGGGCGCCAGTCTAGCAGATTGCCATTCGACCTTCACCGCCCGGTAAGGAGTGTGGCAAACGTGCCTTATCTTTCCAATGAAAGTACCTTGTCTTTCCAAGGAGTTGGCGCGTTACAATGGGCCATCGATCCCCTGATTGCAGCGCACCATGAGCAAGCCCGACCCCCATCCCCTGATTGAACCCTTTCTCGATGCTCTCTGGCTGGAGCGGGGGTTGTCTGACAACACGGTCAGCTCTTATCGCAGCGATCTGGAAAAGTTCTCCCTCTGGCTCGACGAGCAGGGGAGCTCGCTGCTGCTGGCGGGGATGGACGAGATCCAGCACTACCTCGCCTGGCGGGTCGATCACCAGTTTGCGGCCAGCAGCACCGCCCGCTTTCTGTCGGCCCTGCGCCGCTTTTACCAGTATCTCAACCGCGAGAAGCTGCGCAGCGACGATCCGACTGTGCTGCTGGAGGGGCCCAAGCTGCCGAAAAAACTTCCCTCCGATTTAAGCGAAACGGAGGTGGATGCGTTGCTGAGTGCGCCGCTGGTGGATGACCCGCTGGAGTTGCGGGACAAGGCAATGCTGGAGCTGCTCTACGCCACCGGCTTGCGGGTTTCCGAGCTGGTGGGGCTCACCGCCGAGCATGTCAGTTTACGTCAGGGTTTGGTGCGGGTGGTCGGCAAGGGCAACAAGGAGCGGCTGGTGCCGATGGGCGAGGAGGCGATGCACTGGCTGGAGCGTTACTACCGGGAGGCCCGCACCCTGCTGCTGGGTGGCACCAGCTCGGATGTGGTGTTTCCCTCCAAACAGGCCCGTATGATGACCCGCCAGACCTTCTGGCATCGCATCAAGCTCTATGCCCTGCGGGCCGGGATTAACGGCGAGCTATCCCCCCATACCTTGCGCCACGCCTTTGCCACCCATCTGCTCAACCACGGCGCCGATCTGCGGGTGGTACAGATGCTGCTGGGCCATGCGGATCTCTCCACCACCCAGATCTACACCCATGTCGCCAACGAGCGGCTCAAGGCCCTGCACGGGGAGCACCACCCCAGAGCTTGAGTGGCTGGCCTCCCAAAAACAAAAAACCGCCAGCAGGCGGTTTTTTTATCTCTACACGACAGGAGATGGCGCTTATTTCCCTTGCTGGGATTTCAGCAGATCACGGATCTCGGTCAGCAGCTCCTGATCCTTGGTCGGGCCTGCCGGGGCGGCGGCTTCCTCTTCCTGCTTTTTCTTCAGGGTGTTGATGGCCTTCAGTCCCATGAAGATGGCAAAAGAGATGATCAGAAAGTCGATGATGGTCTGGATGAACTTGCCATAGGCGATGACCACGGCGGGTGTTGCACCTTCTGCGGCCTTCAGGGTGACCGCCAGGTCGCTGAAGTCCACGCCGCCCAGGATCAGGCCGATGGGCGGCATGATCACGTCACCGACAAAAGAGGAGACAATTTTGCCGAAGGCGGCACCAATGATGATACCGACCGCCATATCGATGACGTTGCCGCGGGCGGCAAAGGCTTTGAACTCTTGAATCAGACTCATTATTTCCTCCGAAATTAAACAAGATAGCGCGTTGATTACCCTTGCCAAAGGGTGAACTCTTGTCAGGAAAAACAGAGGCTAAGCCGCGTTGTTCCTGTCGTCCTGACTAGCTTGCGGGCGTTATGAGTCCTTGGCAATCGGGGGGAACCATTTTTTTGGTACAAAGTGATATTAATTTTTTGGTAAGTAGCTGGTTGAATGATGAGCTGTGCTGCTGTAGTTTGCTGGGTCGATTCATTCATACCACGTGAGTAAACAAGTGAAGTATTTACTACTGGGAATGATGCTTTTGTGCACATTTGCTGCCAGAGCGGGGATGGATACCCAAGCCTTGAAACAGACCATCACGGCCCGGCTGGGGGTCCCCGTCTATCTGGTTGAACCGACCCCGATCGCGGGGTTGTATATGCTGGGCACCTCGCAGGGGGTGCTCTACAGCGATGCCAAAGGGGATTATGTGGTGCAGGGGGTCATGCTGGATATGACCCGTGACATGAAGAACCTGACCATCTCGGGTATGCGCGAGCAGCGCCGACTTGGCTTGGCACAGGTGGCCCATGCCCCCATCGTGCTCAAGGCCCGTGATGAGCGTCACCGGGTTGCGCTGTTTCTCGGTGAGCAGGATGCCAAACGCCGTCAGCTCTCCGGCACCTTGCAACACCTGCAGGCATCCGGGGTGAGCGTGGCTCTCTATCCGGTGATTGATCACGCCGAACGGGCCGCCGACTGGTGCAGCGATCCCCTGCTGCAAAATGATCCGTTAAAAGCCTATTTGCCTCAAACGGCATGTAGTGAGACCCTTATCCAAAATATTGGCCTGAGCCAATGGTTGGGGGTCAAGGTACTGCCGGCCTGGGTCTCCTCCGACGGGGATCTGGTGCGCGGGTATCAGAGCCCCGAACAGCTGCTCAAGATACTGGATCATATTGATGTCCCTGCAAATCCGTCGTCGTCCGCGAGTTGATGATTCCCATCTGCCTGCCACATTGCATCCTCTGCTTCGCCAAATCTTCGCCAGTCGTGGCGTAGAGGATCCCGCCCTGCTGGAGCGCAGCGCCAGCCAGCTGTTGCCGCCCCAGCGCCTCTATGGCATGGAGCAGGCGGTGCCGCTGCTGGCGGATGCCCTGACTGCCCAGAAACGGATCCTTATCGTCGGCGACTTCGACTGCGATGGTGCCACCAGTTCGGCGCTGTGTGTGCTGGCCCTGCGCGCCATGGGGGGTCGCCACATCGATTTTCTGGTGCCCAACCGCTTCGAGTTTGGCTACGGCCTCACCCCCGAAATTGTCGAGCTGGCGGTGGCCCGTGGCGCCGAGTTTCTGATCACGGTGGATAACGGCATCTCCAGCATCGCCGGGGTGGCGGCAGCCAAGGCGGCCGGCATGCAGGTACTGGTTACCGATCACCATTTGCCGGGTCAGGAGCTGCCTGATGCCGATGCCATCGTCAATCCGAACCAGCATGGTTGCGATTTCCCCTCCAAGTCCCTGGCCGGGGTGGGGGTGGCCTTCTACCTGATGGCGGCCCTCAACACCCATCTGCGTCAGCTTGGCTGGTACGAACGGCAAGGGTTGCGCGCCCCCAATGTGGCGGATTACCTCGATCTGGTGGCCCTCGGCACGGTCGCCGACGTGGTGGCGCTCGATGGCAACAACCGCATTTTGGTCCATCAGGGCTTGCAGCGGATCCGGGCCGGGCGCTGTCGCCCCGGCATTCAGGCGCTGGTGGATGTCTCGGGTCGCGATGGTCGCCGTCTCACCGCTGCCGACCTCGGTTTTGCGCTGGGGCCGCGTCTCAACGCGGTGGGCCGTCTCGATGACATGTCCCTCGGGGTCGCCTGTCTGCTCTGCGATGATCTCAATTTGGCGCGCCAGCTTGCGGCTGAGATGGACAGCCTCAATCAGGAGCGCAAGGAGATTGAGCAGGGGATGCAGCAGGAGGCCCTCGCCACCCTGGAGCAGATCCGTTTTCGCGATGGCGAGGTGCCGTCGGGCATAGTGCTGCACCGGGACGAGTGGCATCAGGGGGTGGTGGGGCTGGTGGCCTCCAAGGTGAAGGAGAAATACTACCGCCCGGTCATCGCGTTTGCCGAGAGCAGCGAGACCGAGCTCAAGGGCTCCGGCCGCTCCATCCCTGGCGTGCACTTGCGCGATGCGCTGGAACTGCTCGATACCCGCCACCCGGGCCTGATGGGCAAGTTTGGTGGCCATGCCATGGCGGCGGGGTTGACCCTCCCCAAGGCCAACATTGAGGCGTTCGGTCGGGCCTTTGAGGCGGTCATCAGCGAGCTGGTGACGCCGGAGCTCTTGACCGGGGTGCTGCTCACCGATGGCGAGTTGTTGCCGGATGAGCTCAATATCGAGCTGGCGGAGCTGATTCGCGCCTCCGGCCCCTGGGGTCAGGCCTTCCCCGAGCCGCTGTTCGACGGCGAGTTCGTGCTGGTTCAGCAGCGGCTGGTGGGGGAGAAGCACCTCAAGATGATGCTGACAACAGATTCCGGTCACGCGGTGGATGCCATCGCCTTTGGCGTCGATCTCAAGCGCTGGCCCGATGCCTCGGTCAAGCGGGTGCGGCTTGTCTACCGGCTTGACGTCAACGAGTGGCGCGGCAACCGCAGCGTGCAACTGCTGGTGGAGCATCTGGAGGCAGCCGGTCTCTGAGTCAAGAGCATCGCAGCCCTATCGCTGACAACGGCCACCCTCGGGTGGCCGTTTTTGTTGGCAGATCTCTGGAAAAGGGCGTTGACCTGTCTATAGCTTTACAGTTTAAGCTCGTCTCTATCGGGTCACCTGAGGGCCCGCACCGTGAGTGATTGCCATGAAAATATCCGAACTGGCCCGCCGCTGCGGCCTCGCCCGCTCCACCCTGCTCTATTACGAGAAGCTGGGGGTGATTGCCGGTACCCGGGCCGCCAACGGCTATCGCCACTATGACGAGGGGGATCTGCAGCGACTGCAGATGGTGCAGGCCCTGCAGGCAGGTGGCCTCAGCCTCAAGCAGTGCCTCGCTTGTCTGGCTGGCGAGATAGATCAGGCGGCATTGCAGGCCCGGGTCAGGGAGCTGGATGAGGAGCTGGCGCGGATGCAGCGCGCCCGGGATCTGTTGGCGGATCTGGCAGGGCTGCGCCCGCGCTCCGGTGAGGAATTCAAGGCCTGGCAGTTGCAACTGCAGCGCGAGGCACCGGAGGCCTACTTCGCGTGGGTGATGAAACAGGGTTTTAGCGAGAAAGATCGCTACCACTTGCAATGGTTGAGCAAAGACATGAATGAACATGAGCGTTACATCAAGGACTTTATCCAGCTGCTGGATGGCATGAGTTACTGGGGGCCGGGGGATCGCGCCTTCACCCAGCAGCAGTTTGCCGCCTTGCCCATCCGGCCGCGCCGGATCCTCGACATGGGCTGCGGGCGCGGTGCCTCGACCATGGCGCTGGCTCAGGTGACCGATGCCGCCATTGTGGCCATCGATCTGGAAGAGGAGGCGCTGGCCGCCGTGGCGCACTCCGCCCGTGCTGCGGGCTTTGAGCATGTCTCCACCCTCTGCGCCAACATGGCGGCACTGCGGGACGATCTGGTCCCAGCCGACCTCATCTGGGCAGAGGGGAGCGCTTACGTGATGGGGGTTGCTAATGCGCTGAAGGCGTGGCGTGCGCTGCTCGCGAGCCCGCAGGCTTGCATCGTGCTCAGTGATACGGTCTGGCTGACCGATAACCCGCCCGAGGAGGCGTTGGCATTCTGGCAGCAGGATTATCCCGCCATGCAGACGCTGGCGGGCCTGCTTGAGACGATACAAGCGGCAGGCTACCGCTGCCTGTCGCACACTCCCTTGCCGCTGAGCGCCTGGAACAACTATCTGGACCCTATTGAGGTCAATCTGGTGCGCTATCGAGACGAGCTGGGGGAGAGTGCCGCCTGGCAGGACTTGAGCCGGGAAGTGGCCATCCACCGCCAATATCTGGGCAGTTACGGCTATGTGATCTTCTGCCTGCAGGCGATGTGAAGAGGATGGCTATTGCCATTGAGGGTGAGCCAGTGACCGGACGGGGGGAGCAGATGCTCCCCCATTTGTTTGGGTTTTTAAATGCTCAGTTCAGTGATAATTGAGAGTTTAGTGCTGATTTTAATGATTAGGTGAATATCAAAATCCAATAAAGCGATGGCTTGTGATATATTTATCCCCGCATTCCTGTCATCCCTGAAGGAGCTCGAACCTTGCCTCTTGCCAGTCGCTTACCCCCAAGCCGCATACAGCACGGTGCAATGGCGTTTGCCATCGCCTGCATTCTGTGGCTCGCTGCTTTTGCCGCAGCTGGGCTGAGCGCCGTGTCGCAGGGGCCATCTGCCGGGGCGATGGCGGGGATGGCACTGCAAGACCCGATCAACCAGCGTCTGGTCGACACGGTCGGCTTGCTGCCGGGCAACCAGTGGCGCCACGGGGTCGAGCAGGGGCGGCGGTTGGCGAAGGAGCGGGACGGCCATCTCTACCAGATGCTGCTGGCCTGGTTCCAGCACGATATCCTCGGCCTGCTCTGTGGCCTGCTGTTCTTTGTGCCGCTGATCTATGTCAGACAAGCTTGTGGCCACGTTGGCTATCTGCATAAACGGCAACTCTGCGGCCACCATCTGCAATTTCGCTTCTGTCACGGCGACTAGCTCACCCAGCTGGCGGACGCTCATCCACGTTTTCACACGACTTTTAACGCTCCCGATTGACTGACGGGGCAGGCTGACACCTGCAGCCTGCGCTCTATCGTCCGGAGTTGCGTCCGCGCTTTCTGTTGTTTCGTCCATGCTGCTGTCCATCGGCCAGAGGCAGACTTTCTCTTTGCGCAAACACCTGGTGAGCACACCCTATGGACTACTACCTCAACCTGTTTATTCACTCAATCTTTGTCGAAAACCTCGCCTTGGCCTTCTTTCTGGGGATGTGTACCTTTCTGGCCGTCTCGAAGAACATCAACACCGCCTTTGGCCTTGGCATGACGATCCTGGTGGTGATGGTGATCGCCATTCCCCTCAACAACTTGATTTACCGCCATATCTTGCGGGCAGGCAGCACCTTTTTCGGGGAATTCGATCTGGGATTTCTCGATTACATCATCTACATCGGGGTGTTGGCGGCGCTGGTGCAGGTGATGGAGATGGTGCTCGACAAGTACGTTCCGGCGCTCTATCAGGCGCTCGGCATCTATCTGCCGCTGTTGACGGTGCACTGCGCCATCTTTGGCGGGGTGATGTTTATGGCGCAGCGGGATTACGATTTTGTCGAGTCGCTGGTCTACAGCGCAGGCTCGGGGCTTGGCTGGCTGCTGGCCATTGTCGCCATGGCCGGGCTGCGCCAGAAACTGAAGTACGCCGATGTTCCCGAGGGGCTGCGGGGCATCGGCATCACCTTTATCGTGGCGGGGCTGATGTCCCTCGGCTTTATGTCCTTCTCAGGCATATCGCTTTGATTGGAGATGAAAAAAACGAGGCGCCTGCGGGCGCCTCGTTGTTTATCAGGGATTGCGGATGGCCATTACAGCTCGCGGGCCCAGGGATGAGCCTTGGGACGCAGCGCCAGCGCCAGACCCAGCAGCAGCACGGTCAGGCCATAGAGGGGCCAGCTGCCAAAGCGCATGTAGGGGGTCTCGCCGTGGGCGGGACGCACCTCGCTGCGCAGCACACCCGCTTCAAACTGCGGGATCTGGCTGATGATGCTGCCATCGATCTCGGTCACGATAGTGATGCCGGTATTGGTATCCCGCAGCAGCGGACGAGCCAGCTCCAGCGCGCGCATCCGGGCGATCTCCATATGTTGCCAGGGGCCGATGCTGGTGCCGAACCAGGCATCGTTGGAGACGGTCAGCAGGAAGTCGGTATCGGCATTGACGTTGCGGCGCACCTCCTCCGGGAAGATGATCTCGTAGCAGATGGCGGCGGCAAACTTGAGCCCCTTGGCGATCAGGTTGGGCTGCACTTCGTCACCCCGGCTGAAGGAGGACATCGGCAGGTTGAAGAAGGGGGCGATGGGGCGCAGCAGATCTTCAAACGGCACGAACTCGCCGATGGGCAGCAGGTGGTATTTGTTGTAGCGGTTGGAGTGGTTGTAGAAGTAGGACTCCTTGCCATCCGCATCCTGCACCCCCATGCCGAGCACGGTATTATAGAAGCGCTGTTGCTGCTCGTCGTAGTGAATAATCCCAGCCAGCAGGCCGGTATCGTTCACCTTCATCGCCTTGTCCAGATTATCCAGATAGGGGCCCATCGCCTTCTCGATGGCCGGGATCGCCGACTCCGGCCAGATGATGATGTCGGCATCCTGATTCTCGCGGCTCAAGTCCTGATAGGTGCGCACCGTGGGGGCCAGCGCCTCCGGATCCCATTTGAGGGATTGGGCGATATTGCCCTGCACCAGTGCCACCTTGACCGGCTCACCACGGGTGACCCAGTTGAGCTGCATCAGACCGTGAGCACCTGCCACCAGCAGGGCAGGCACCGCCAGCCAGAGCGGGGAGCGGGATTTCCACACCAGCCAGATAGCGGAGGCGGACAGCAACAGGGCGAGGGTGATGCCCTGCACCCCGAGAATGGGAGCAAATCCCTTGAGCGGGCCGTCGATCTGGCTGTAACCAAACCAGAGCCAGGGGAAGCCGGTCATCACCCAGCCGCGCATCCAGTCAGCCACCAACCACAGTGCCGGGAAGGCGAGCAGCCAGCGGCTCCAGTGACGGCCGCCAAAGCAGCGGGCAAAGATCCAGCAGGCGAGCGTCGGGTAGAGGGCCAGATAGGCGGAGAGCCCGGCCAGCAGCACGAAGGCGACCGGTAGCGGGATGCCGCCAAACTCGGTCATGCTGACATGGATCCACCACAGCCCCGGCAAAAAGAGTCCCATGGCGTAGCCAAAACCGCGCCAGGCAGCCTGTTTCGGCGTGGCTTTGTCCAGCAGGGCGTAGAGGCCGAGCAGGGAGGGGATCACCAGCGGCCAGTAGCCGAAGGGGGAGAAGGCCAGCACGGCGATGGCACCAGAGGCCAATGCACTGAGGCTTAACAGAATTTTGGAAGTAACAGGGGATAATCTCACGGGCGATGGTGCTCGTCTTGGTGTGCAACTGGGGTCGAATGGCCGGTATCTTAACCTGTAAGCGGGGCAACGGCGAGCCTCGATGCCGGTGGCAGAGAGCACAACGCCCCGAGGTCGGGGCGTTGTTTCACACATCGAGCGGATCTGCTTATTGCGGCTCGGATTGCGCCGCCGCGTGGTGCTCGGGGATCTTCACCTGCAGTTGCTGCAGACGGCGCCGGTCGGCATGCATCACCTTGAACAGGTAGCCGTCCAGCTCGATCTCCTCGCCCTTCTTTGGCAGGTGGCTGAAGGCGTGCATTACCAGACCACCCACCGTATCCACCTCTTCATCGCTGAATTTGGTGCCGAAGAAGTCGTTGAAATCCTCGATCTCGGTCAGGGCGCTGATGGAGAAGACCCGCTTGCTGAGACGGCGGATTTCGTCCGGCTCATCCTCGATGTCGTCAAACTCGTCGTCGATCTCGCCAACGATCAGTTCCAGTATGTCTTCGATGGTCACCAGACCGGAGACGCCACCAAATTCGTCGACCACGATGGCCATGTGGTAGCGCTCTTCACGGAATTCCTTGAGCAGACGGTCAACCCGTTTGCTTTCCGGCACGATCACCGTGGGGCGCAAGATTTTCTCGAGCTGCAGCGGCTCGCTGGCGTGATGGCCGCCAAACCCGAAGGGGAGCAGATCCTTGGCGAGCAGAATGCCCTCCACATGGTCCTTGTCCTCGTTGATCACCGGGAAGCGGGAGTGACCGGACTCGATGATCACCGGCAGGATTGCATCCACCGGTTGGGATTTCTCGATGGTCACCATCTGGGAGCGGGGGATCATGATATCGCGCACGCGAAGATCGGCGATCTCCAGCACCCCCTCGATCATGTCCTTGGTGTCCTGATCGATGAGGTCGCGCTCTTCGGCATCGGCTATCACGTCTACCAAATCATTGCGGTCTTTTGGCTCGCCCTGGAAGAGTTGGCTGAGTTTGTCGAGCCAGGTTTTCTTCGGCGAGCCGGTACTAGGGTGATCGTCGGTCATTTTCTCTCTTGGTTACTCGTATGAACACACTTGAAATAGTTCGGGTTATATAAGGATGGCCATCTGCTGTTTCAAGACGATGACCATCCGGTTCTTTACTCTTCGTCGTTCAGATAAGGATCGGCAAAACCTAGCTCCTGCATGATGTCGCGCTCAAGCGCTTCCATCTCTTCGGCTTCCTCATCCTCGATATGGTCATAACCTAGCAGATGCAGACTGCCGTGCACAACCATGTGGGCCCAGTGGGCCATGAGGGGCTTGCCCTGCTCCTCGGCCTCGCGCTCTACCACCTGACGGCAGATCACCAGATCGCCGAGCAGCGGCAGCTCCAGACCGGGTGGCGCCTCGAACGGGAAGGAGAGCACGTTGGTGGGCTTGTTCTTGCCGCGATAGGTGAGGTTGAGTTCGTTGCTCTCCGCCTCGTCGACGATGCGCACCGTCACTTCTGCCTCCTGCTGGAAGCCGAGAATGGTGCCGTCGAGCCAGCCTTGCATCTGGGCTTCGGTGGGCAGGCCGTCGGTGCTGGCACTGGCCAGCTGCAGATCCAGGGTTACGCTCATTGCTCGCTCTCTTTGCTGGCGTTTGTTTGGCCGGCCACCTTCTCGGCTGCCTGTTTGGCATCGAATGCCTCATAAGCCTGCACGATGCGGGCCACCACAGGGTGGCGCACCACGTCTTTGGACTCGAAGAAGTTGAACGACAGACCATCGACCCCTGGCAGCACTTCCAGCGCGTGGCGCAGGCCGGATTTGGCGTTGCGCGGCAGGTCTACCTGGGTGATGTCGCCGGTGACCACTGCCTTGGAGTTGAAGCCGATGCGGGTGAGGAACATCTTCATCTGCTCGGTGGTGGTGTTCTGGGCCTCATCGAGAATGATAAAGGCGTCATTGAGGGTTCTTCCGCGCATATAGGCGAGCGGCGCCACTTCGATGATGTTGCGCTCCATCAGCTTCTCGACCCGCTCAAAGCCCAGCATCTCGAACAGGGCGTCGTAGAGCGGGCGCAGGTAAGGATCCACCTTCTGGGAGAGATCCCCGGGCAGGAAGCCCAGCTTCTCGCCCGCTTCCACCGCCGGGCGAGTCAGCAGAATGCGGCGAATTTCCTGACGCTCCAGCGCATCCACCGCCGCTGCGACCGCCAGATAGGTCTTGCCGGTACCGGCTGGGCCGATGCCGAAGCAGATATCGTGGCGCACGATATTGGCGATGTACTGGGCCTGATTTGGGCTGCGTGGCTTGATGAGACCGCGCTTGGTCTTGACCGTCACTTCCTTGCCATAGGGGATGCTCGGCGCCGGTTCGTCATCCTGCTCCAGCACTCGCGACTCCTGAATAGCCAGATGGACCATATCGGGAGTAATGTCGGTCACCTTGCCACCCTTGAGGGGCTGGGTTTCCACATAGAGGTGTTTGAGGATGACGGCGGCGGCATCCAGCTGGGCCGGTTTGCCCACCAACTGGAAGTGGCTGTCACGGTAGCTGATCTCGACGCCGAGGCGGCGCTCCAGCTGCTTGATGTTGTCATCGAAGGGGCCGCACAGGCTGGCAAGGCGCTGGTTGTCGGCGGGCTCCAGATGCAGATTCAGGGTCGAGATGTGTCGGCTCAAAATATCCTCGTCTCAAGGCGCTCCCCATCCGCCGGGCGAATGGGGAGGAGGGGATTAATGGGGAGTGAAGGCGGCAACGCCCAGCTCGTCCGGTACGTTATCCGGGCGACGGGCCAGGATTTCGCTCGGGGCGGTGGCGATCCGCAGGTTCATCTCGCTCTCGCCGCGGATGAACTTGCCGCGCAGAGAGTTGGGACGCACCTCGGTGATCTCCACGTCGGCAAAGCCGCCGATCAGGGTGTGCTGGCCTTCGAAGTTGACCACCCGGTTGTTCTCGGTGCGGCCACACAGCTGCATCGGGTCAAGCTTGGAGGGTCCTTCCACCAGGATGCGCTGGGTGGTGCCCAGCATGGCGCGGCCAATCTGCATCGCCTGGTTGTTGATGACGTGCTGCAGGCGGGCCAGACGGGCTTTCTTCACTTCCATATCGACATCGTCGGGCATGTCGGCGGCCGGGGTGCCCGGGCGCGGACTGAAGATGAAGCTGAAGCTCATGTCGAAACCCACATCCTCGATCAGCTTCATGGTCGCTTCAAAGTCTTCGTCCGTCTCGTTCGGGAAGCCAACGATGAAGTCGGAGCTGATGGTGATGTCGGGACGGGCGGCACGCAGGCGACGGATCTTGGATTTGTACTCCAGGATGGTGTGCGGGCGCTTCATCATGGTCAGGATACGGTCGGAGCCGCTCTGCACCGGCAGGTGCAGGAAGCTGACCACTTCCGGGGTGTCTTTGTAGACTTCGATGATGTCGTCGGTGAACTCGATCGGGTGGCTGGTGGTGTAGCGAATGCGATCGATACCGTCGATAGCGGCCACCAGACGCAGCAACTCGGCGAAGGTGCAGATGCCGCCATCAAAGGTCGGGCCGCGGTAAGCGTTGACGTTCTGGCCGAGCAGGTTCACTTCGCGCACGCCCTGCTGGGCGAGCTGGGCTATTTCGTAGAGCACGTCGTCCAGCGGTCGGCTCACTTCTTCACCGCGGGTGTAGGGCACCACGCAGTAAGTACAGTATTTGGAGCAGCCTTCCATGATGGAGACGAACGCGGTAGCCCCTTCGGCGCGCGGTTCGGGCAGGCTGTCGAATTTTTCGATCTCGGGGAAGGCGATATCAACCTGGGCGCCACGGCCCTCTTGCACTTCCTTGATCATGGCGGGCAGGCGATGCAGGGTCTGCGGGCCGAACACGATATCCACATAGGGAGCGCGTTGGCGAATCGCATCGCCCTCCTGAGAGGCAACGCAGCCACCCACGCCGATCACCAGACCGGGCTTGTTGGCCTTGAGCTTTTTCCAGCGTCCCAGCTGGTGGAACACCTTCTCCTGCGCCTTTTCGCGGATGGAGCAGGTATTCAGCAGCAAGACATCTGCCTCTTCGGGCTCTTCGGTAAGGGTGTAGCCATTGCTGGCATCCAACAGGTCGGCCATTTTGGACGAGTCATACTCGTTCATCTGGCAACCCCAGGTTTTAATGTGAAGTTTCTTGCTCATTGCTTCTCTTGACTTGTTTTGAAATCGGCATGGTCAAAGGACCGCGCATTTTACTCCGCAATCTGGATACTGCCTAGCTAATATCCAGCTGGCAATGGTGCTCACCCGATACCTGTTGCCAGCAAGCTCAATAAGCTTTCTCCTTGATTTGACGCAGCAATTCCCCGTTTGTCTCACTGTTTATCAGCCGCCCTTGCGCTATCATGCTGCCATCCGGTTCACGTCCGGGCGCTGTCGCCGGACGCACCCTTTCAGGAATAAATGTATGGAACAGTGTGATATCGCCATCGTCGGCGCCGGCATGGTGGGCGCCGCCACCGCCTGTCTGCTGGCGGCTCAGGGCCTCTCGGTGCGGGTCATCGAGACCCAACTGCCGGAGCATTACGAGCCGGAGCAGCCGCTGGATCTGCGGGTCTCCGCCATCAGTCAGGCCTCGGTGGCGCTGCTGGAGCAGGCCGGTGCCTGGCACCATCTGCAGCAGATGCGACTCTGCCCCTACCGCCGACTGGAGACCTGGGAGCTGGACGGTTTTGCCACCCGCTTCAATTCCGCCGATCTCGGTCTGCCCCAGCTCGGCTACATCATCGAAAACCGGCTGGTGCAGCTCGCCCTGCTCAAACGGATGGAGGATTTCCCCACCATCCAGACCCACACCCCGGCGGCGGTGACCAGCCTGCGCCAGAGTGCGGATGAAGCTGTGCTGACTCTGGATGATGACACCGAGCTGGCGGCCCGCTGGGTGCTGGCCTGTGACGGTGCCGAATCCCACACCCGCAAGCTGGCGGGTATCGGTGTATCGCGCTTCGAGTACCGCCAGCACTGCATGCTGATCAATATCGACACCGACTTTGCGCAGGAAGATATCACCTGGCAGCAGTTCACCCCGAGCGGTCCGCGCGCCTTCCTGCCACTGCCCGGTCAGCACGGCTCTCTGGTGTGGTATGACAGCCCGGCCCGGATCCGGGCGCTGGCAGTCATGAGCAACGAAGGGCTTGCCGCCGAAGTGCGCCGCCACTTCCCGAGTCGGCTCGGCGGGTTCACCGTCACCGGCAAGGGGAGCTTCCCGCTGGTGCGCCGCCACGCCAACGACTATTACGCCGGTCGGGTGGTGCTGCTTGGCGATGCTGCCCACACCATCAACCCGCTGGCGGGGCAGGGGGTCAACCTTGGCTTCAAGGATGTGGCCTGCTGGGCTGATCTGTTGCAAGGAGCTGGCGCCGACTGGCATCAGCTGGAGCTGGCCGAGCGTTACGAGCGACGCCGTCGCCCCGACAACCGGCTGATGCAGTCGGGAATGGATCTCTTCTACGGGGTATTCAGCAACGAGATTGGCCCCCTCAAGCTGGCCCGCAATCTGGCCCTCAATCTGGCGGATAAAGCTGGCCCCTTAAAGGAGATGGCGCTGCGCTATGCACTGGGGCTGGTTTGACAGGTAGAAACCAGATAGCACGGGCTGAATGCGCGAAGGAGCAAAGGTGATGAACAAGGCACTGCTGGTGATCGATTTTATCAACGACATCGCCCACCCCGACGGGCGCATTGCCGCCTCGGCTGCCCATGTGGTGGAGCAGGATGCCATCGCGCATGCCAATCAGGCGCTGGCCCATGCCCGCGCCCACCGCTGGCTGGTGGTGCTGATCAAGGTGGGCTTTGACGGCGGCTATCAGCTGCAACCCAAGGGGTCTCCCATGTTTGGTCGTGCTCACCAGTTCGGCGCGCTGTCGCTTACCGACCCGGGCACCGACTTTCACCCGGATCTGGATGTGCAACCCGGTGATCTGGTGCTGGCCAAGCCCAGGGTCAGCCCCTTCTATGGCACGGCGCTGGAGCCTGCGCTGCGGGCCAATCACATCGACCACCTCTATCTGTGCGGAGTGAGCACCAGCTGGGCCATTCAGGCTGCGACGCGGGATGGTCACGATCGCGACTACGCCATCACCATTCTGGAGGATGCCTGCGCCGCCGTAGATGCCACCGAGCATCACACCTCGCTGCGGATGCTGGGTCGCATCGCCGAGATCATCAAGGTGTCCCAGCTGGCTTGATCCTTAACGCAGGCAGCACCCGAGCACCGTGTTGAGATTGACTCAGCGGCTCCCTATCGGGCCGCAGCGCTTTTGGGCAACATGATTGTCGGGCAATATAGTGCTCACATGGATAACAACAAGGATGGACAGATGCGTTATCAGGGACGGATCGCGAGCTGGAACGAGGCGCGCGGCTTTGGATTTATTACGCCGGAGCAAAATGGCGCCGAGCAGGCAATCAATGGAGCACGCAGTGCAGGGCTGTTTGTGCATGTTACGGCGCTGCAATCAGATGGCCGCGTGCCAGTGCCGGGGGAGCGTGTCACCTATCTGATCGGCAGTGGCCAGGATGGCAAACCGAGGGCGTTACAGGTCTTTTTCCCCGATCGCCCGCTCACGTTGGCGGATGCCGAGCCTTCATCCGCATCATCAGCGGCGCCATCGTTTCGGGCGGCAAGTCAGCCGCCACGCCCCACCTCGACCAGTGAGAGAAGTAACCCCTATCGACGTCGCAAGAGCAGCTGGAGTGGCAAATTGATCCCTCTGCTGGTGCTCGTCGGCCTCTTTTCCATCTATTCCCGTTTCTCGGCCGAGTCGATGGCGCCATTGCCGGTCTCCTCTTTCAATCAGGAGGAAGTCAGCACGCCACAGGGAACGACCTTTATTCGCCAGTGTGATGGTCGGCAGCATTGCTCCCAGATGACCTCCTGCGAGGAGGCAACCTGGTTTTTGCAACATTGTCCGAACACCAAAATGGACGGAGAGGGCGATGGCATCCCCTGTGAAAATCAGTGGTGTGGGCATTAAATGTGACTTATCAGATACATATGCTCATGATGTGCTCTTGTTATCCGGAACAGGGAAACTGGCCTGAAACCTTGCCGGATAGTGTTCGATGGTGAAATTTGGTCTCAGTTGGCTAAGTGGAAATTGGGTGCTTTACTCTATCTGCTGACTTTATTGTTAATAGATGGCGGTATGCCACTTTTGCCACAGGATGGCCATCATGGTGGATGATATACAGAGGCCGCGAAGTCACTTCTCCGAGCGGGCTCATTATCTGGCTGCGCTGCTGGATTCGCTGGAAGACCAGATATCGGTGATAGACCGGGATGGCGTGATCCATTACACCAATCTCGCCTGGGAGCTGTTTGGTGAACAAAACGGCATGCCCAAGGGATATAACTGGCTCGGAGTCAATTACATGGGGGCTTGTGACGATGAAGCCGAGCCCTCTGGATTGGCTGCCGTGGAGGGGATCCTCCGGGTTATCCGTCATCAGCAGGATAAGTTCTATCTGGAATACCCCTGCCACAGCCCCGACACCCAGCGCTGGTTTATGATGCGAGTAGCGCCGGTACCCGGGCTTGATGCCGAGTATTTTTCCATCGCCCATATCAATATCACCGAGCGCAAGCTGCTAGAGCTGGAAGTGGAAAGCCTCTCCCTCCACGATCCTTTGACCGGACTGGCTAATCGGCGGCTGTTCAACAGTTTTTTGCATAACGAGTGGCGGCGCAGCATGCGGGAACATACCCCGCTCTCCCTCATCATGCTGGATCTGGATAACTTCAAGGCGTGCAATGACCATCTTGGTCATCAGATGGGAGATGGCTCGCTCCAGCTGGTGGGCCATCTTCTGCAATCTTTCTGCCAGCGTCCTGCGGATCTGCCCTGCCGTTTTGGTGGTGACGAATTTGCCCTGATCCTCGGCAATACCGACCAAAATACGGCCCAGCGGATTGGAGAGGAGATCCGCCAGGCCATCAACGATCTCGACATCGTGGTGGCAAATAATATTCAGCTTAGCGCCAGTATTGGCATTGCCACCTACACGGCAGAGCAACTGCTGGAGGGGGAAGGGGCGTTGCTGGCCGCGGCCGATGCGGCGCTTTATTGCGCCAAGGGGGCGGGTAAAAACCGTAGTCACTGCGCCAGCTGTTGAGCCGCATTGCCGCTTTTTTCCTGCATGCGCCCCCTTGATGGGGGCGCACTGTTATTTGGCTGGTCACGGTGTTAGCTACCAGCAAGGGTTGGTTTCAGCGCTCGGGCGTGGCTGACACCGGCAGGGGATGGCTGGCGATCACCTGCCTGACGAAGTGATCCCGGATGGGGTCGGCAAAGTCCGGATTCCATACCATGCTGACTTCCCACTCGGAGCTGGGGCCTGAGAGGGGATAGAGGGTGACATCGGGCCCTGCGATAAAGCTGACGCTGCGCGGCAGGATGGCGTTGCCGATGCCCGCCGCGACCAGCGCCACCAGTGTCTGGATATCCTCGGCCTCCTGGACCATGCCGGTCAGCCGATTGGCGCCGAGAAAACCGGCGATCTGCTGGCTGAGCCCGGGGCAGCGGTGGCCCACCATCTGCAAAAGGGGTTGACTGGTCAGTGCCTGCTGGACGTCGAACGTGGCCGGGTCTGGCTCGGTCATCCGTGTCGGCACCGCCAGCACCAGCCGGTCGATCAGCAGTCTGTGCTCCTGTAACTGCGGCACCTGAGGTCTGCGCATAAAGCCAAGCTGCAACTGGCCGGAGAGCAGCTGCTCCTGCTGGATCGCGGAGGGCATATCCTGCAGATGGACCATCACGTCCGTGACCTGCTGTTTGAAGCGGGCCACCAGCGCAGGGGCCAGCGCGAAACTCGACAGGCCAAACCCAATCTTGAGCCGACCGGCCACGCCGCTCGCCACCGCCAGCGCATGGCTTTCGAACTCCCGACCGTGCTCGACCAGCGCACTCGCCTGGGTGAGCAGCTGGGCGCCGAGCGCCGTCAGCTCGGCGCCGTGGCGGCCCCGTTTGAACAGGGTGCAGCCCAGCGTCTGCTCCAGCCCCTGGATCTGCTTGGTGAGGGCCGGCTGGGTGATAAAGAGGCGGCTGGCCGCTTCCCGGTAGTTGGCGGTGTCGGCCAGCGTCACAAACGCCTGTAGTTGCCTCAAGTCGAATTTCATTCCAATTGGTTATCCAAGGTGGCGATTTATTGATTATAAATTATCTAATCGCCTTGTTCTAATGGCTCGGCAAGGGAGGAATCGCCCTCCTCTGAACCGGAACAAGGAGCCATATCATGTCTACCCAACGCTATCTCTTTTTGATCAAGGGCACGCTGGTGCTGGCCCAGCCATTGGCGGCCCCGGAGACGGGGGAGCTGCTCGCCAGCCTGTTGCAACAGGGGTTTGTGGTCGGCCCCTTGCAAGTGTGGGCTGGCAGTACCGAGCAGGCGCTCGCTTGTTATGAGCGTGTCGCCCAGCAGCAGGCCTTTGCCGATGCACTCTCTGGCTCTCTGCCCGAGCTGGCCGGGGTGCCTGTATGAGTGCTGGCATGAACACGATCACCCTGTCGGTATCCGCCCTGCTGCTCGATATGGATGGCACCCTGGTCTGCTCGACCGGCGATGTGGAGAAGGTGTGGCGGCTCTGGTGTCAGCATCATCAGCTTGCCCCAGAGCCGGTGTTGGCTATGTGCCACGGTATGCGCTCACGTGAGGTAATCCGGGCGTTGGCCCCGCAGCTGGATGTGGAGCGGGAGGCCGCGCGCCTCGACGATCTGGAGATGCTGCATACCGGTGGCGACGCCATCTTTGGGGCTGGCGAGTTGCTGCGCCGCTTGCCGCCAGAGCATTGGGCCATTGTGACCTCCGCCAGTGAGCGGGTTGCCCGCCATCGCCTGAGTTGTGCCGGTTTGCCGCTGCCCCACGTACTGGTGGGGGCCGAAGCTGTGATCAATGGCAAACCCGATCCCGAACCCTATCTGCTGGGGGCTGAACGGCTTGGCGTGTCGCCCGATTGTTGTCTGGTGTTCGAGGATGCCCCGGCCGGTATCGAGAGCGCCCTGCGTGCAGGTTGCACCGTGGTGCAGGTAGGGGGCGATGCGCCGCTCAATCCGGCGGTGGTGGCGGTGATCCGCGACTGGCGCGAGGTGAAGGTGGAGTTGGAGGAAAGCGAGTCCCTGCTGGTGATGCTGCCCGCCTGAGTGGTGGATAGAGCGTATTACGACCGCAGATTGCAGTATGAACCATCGCTATCCGCACTCTATGTTGCAATAAAAACGCCCCCGAGATGCGGGGGCGTTTTGCTATCTGACTGTTATTTGAAGACGCGGAAACGGGTAGCGTCGTCGATAAAGGTCTTGTCACCGGCCGGTTGCTTGATGCTGCCAAAGGGCATCTGGGCGCGCAGCAGCCAGCTGGCGGGCAGGTTCCACTCCTTGCGTACCGCCTCGTCGATCAGCGGGTTGTAGTGCTGCAGGGAGGCACCGACTTTCTCCTGCGCCAGCGTCGTCCAGACCGCAAACTGGGCGATGCCGGTGGCATGTTCCGACCAGATGGGGAAGTTGTCTGCATAGAGGGCGAATTTTTGCTGCAGATCCTTGATGACGTCGGTGTCCTCAAAAAACAACACAGTGCCGAAGCCTGCGCGGAAGCTGCCATCCACCTTTGCCTCACTCTGGGCGTAGGCTTCCGGCGGCACAATTTTTTTCAGCTCGGCTTTGACGATATCCCACAGCTTGTGGTGCTGGGCGCCAAACAGGATGACAGCACGGGAGCTCTGGGAGTTGAAGGAGGAGGGGCTGTGTCTGACGGCATCCTGGATCAGGGCCGTCAGCTGCTCCGGTGTATGGGAGACCTGGTCACCCAGGGCATAGATGGTACGACGTGCTTTGATCTGCTCGATAAACGGACTGCTCATAACATCTCCTTTGCTTGATAGTCACCGGGCGCCAGCCTTGTGGCCAGCCATCCCCTGTTGTTCAAGCTATAGACTATACCACCCGATTATCTTCCGGGCGTTTACATGTAGTGGTGACACTTTCAACTGAGGGTTAACACCCCGCACATAGGCGATCCTGTTGCTCCCCAGTGAACGGGGTTGAGGCGCGCTGAACTGCCAGCCCAGCTGAGATTGCGCCACCCAACCCTGCGCAGGTGACAGGAGCTGTCCGATCGCCAGTAGTTGGGGTGGGGCTGCGACAGCCTCCCACCCCTGCCGAGGGACACGCCATACCTGTGAAATAAAAAATTTCTTGTGGTTATTCAAGAGATTGAATTCGGGCTTGCCGGTCACGCCTATTGCTGGGCTTCAAGTGAGGATCTGCTTGCCGCTAGTCACCCACTGGTTTGCTGCCTGCCGGTTTGTATAGTGCAGAGGAAATTAATCAGATTGGACAGGAGTACCCATGGAGATGAATTCGCGTGCTCTTCGCGCACTGGCACTGCTGGGCGCCTTGCTGGCTGGCAGCACGACCGTACACGCCTCCGAGACCCTCAATACCATTCTGGGTGGCGGCGCAGGCGGTGTAGCGGGCACCATGATCGGCAAGGAGCTGGGTGGCGATACCGGTGCGTTGGTGGGGGCTGCATTGGGCGGTGCTGCCGGTGGGGCTGCGACGGCCAACAAGGGCAACAAGAATGAAGCGGCCCTTGGCGGTGCGGTGGGGGCGCTGGGCGGTGCCGCCATCGGTAAGAGTGTCGGTGGCGATACCGGTCAGCTGATCGGCGCCGGGGTCGGTGGGGCGAGCGGTTCGGCCATCGGTGCCAAGACCGGCGATGGCCACAAGAGCCAGGATCGCTATTACGATGATGACGATGATCATCACCATCACAAGCACCACAAGAAGTACAAAAAGCATAAAAAGCACAGATGGCACGACGACGATTGATGTGCGCGCAGTGAGTGCGAAAGATGCTAAACGGGGCCTGTTGGCCCCGTTGTGCATTGTGTGGTGACTCGATCGTGCAGTCACACCAGCCGGTGCTGGCGGCGACCGGCGGCAAAGGCGTTGATGTTGTCGATCAGTTGATCGGCCAGCCGCTGCATCGACTCCTCGCTGGCCCAGGCCACATGGGGGGTCAGAATGAAGTGGGGGTATTGCAGCGCCTTCATCAAGGGATGGTCGGGGGGCGGGGGTTCGACGCTCGCCACATCGAAACCGGCGCCACCGAGGCGGCCGTTGGCCAGCGCTTGCAGCAGCGCCTCCTCATCCACCAGACCGCCACGGCCGACGTTGATCAGCAGGGCGCCCGGTTTCATCAGATCCAGCTCCCGCTCGCCAATGAGGTTGCGGGTGTAGGGGGTGAGCGGGCAGTGCAGGCTGATGACGTCCGAGCTTTGCAGCAACTCGTCGAGGGGTAGGCGATCCTCGTCGTGACTGGTGCCAACCTGGCTCTGGGCGTAACGCACTGTCATCCCCATCCCTTTGGCCCGCTCGCCGAGCGCCTGTCCGAGCGTTCCTTTGCCGATGATGCCAAGCTGCTTGCCGTGCAGATCCATGATGTTGTGGTCGAAGAAGCAGAACTGGCCGCTCTGTTGCCAGCGCCCCTCCAGCAGCGACTGGCGCCAGCAGAAGAGGTTGCGCGACAGGGCCAGCATCAGCGCCATGGCGTGCTCCGGCACCGAGGGACCCGAGTAATTGCGGATATTGCACACCCCGACGTTGGCGGCGCGGCACGCTTCCAGATCCACGTTGTCGCTGCCGGTTGCGGCCAGGGCGATGAGTTTGAGCTCTGGCAGCAGGGCCAGTTCGGCGGCGCCGATCCGTACCTTGTTGATGATAGCGATGCTGGCATCTTTGAGCCGTTCCACCACCTGTTCCGGGGTAGTACTTGGATAGCTCTGCCAGTGGTGGGGGAAGTCGGGGTGATGCAGGGTGATGCCCGCATCCAGGGTATCGCTGTCGAGAAACACAATCTGCTGCATGGGCCTTCCTGCCATTGTTCAGGTTCGAGAGGCCATGATGCCAAAGAGGATGCGGTCAGGGCCAGATCGTCGCCGTGGCAGGGTTGGGCTTTATCCGGCAGATGTGAGCTGGCGCGCGCTTTATTGCGCCACGGTGGCGGCTGATTTAGAGCCAGCCCAGATGGTTGAGCCAGCCCTGAATGCGGGTGGGGGTCTCCTCCAGCTCCATCAGGGCGTAGGGGCGATAGTTGAGCTTGTTGCTGCGCCGGCTCTCGCTTTTGCGGGCCTCGGCGGCCAGCAGGGGCCACCGACCGCCATCCTCCTGATAGAGGTCCAGGGTGGGGATGGCCGCCTGAGCCACCTGTTTGGCCAGGGTCTGGTTGCTCTGCTGGTTGGGGAAAAAACCATCGAGCAGCACCAGTGCATCGGGGGCTGGCAACTGTTCGCTAGCAATGAGGTTGGTGGTCCAGGCAGCGCCTGTGCCTTGCGCCAGGATCAGCTTGAAGCCCCCCTCCTGCAGCTTGGCGTCCGCCAGCTTGCTGATCCGCTCGGCAAACTGTTTGCGAAATGTATCGCTGTTTTTCGCTTTTTTCTCGGCGGCTGGGTCCAGTTCGGTCTGCTGGGGGGAGGGGAGTAGCAGCAGGGTATCAAAGCCCAGTCGACCGAGGGCGCGAGTCAGTTGCCAGAGCTGGCCGCTGCGCTGCCAGTCGGGCAGTAAAATGGCGAGCCCCAGATAGTTTTCACTGTCGTGTTTGGCAAACAGCACCGTCTGCTTATCGATCTGGGTGGCATCGGGTAGCCCTTTCCAGTCGCTCGCTTGCCAATGGTCGAGGGGCATTGGCTCGGCAACGGGGGGCGCGACCTCGCTCGCCTCTGCCCCATAGCCAGCCAGCAAGGTCAATAACAGCAGTGATAAGGATAATCTGGCCATAGTGTGCTCCCCCGGTTATCTGGGTTAGCGGCGGCGGCGGGATTTTCTGAAGGCGGGCGGTGTGATGGCAACTCGCAAGCAATAAAAAAGCGAGCCGTTGGCTCGCTTTTTTGTAATCAATTCAAAGCGGTCAATTAGTTGACGCGACGCTTGAATTCACCGGTGCGGGTATCGATTTCGATCTTGTCACCGATCTCTACGAAAGCGGCAACGGCCAGCTCGTAGGTAGTGCCTTTCAGACGGGCAGGCTTGGTCACTTTACCGGAGGTGTCGCCACGGGCAGCCGGTTCGGTGTACTCAACTTCGCGCACGATGGTGGTCGGCAGTTCTACGGAGATGGCTTTCTCGTTGTAGAAAGTCACTTCACACAGATCTTCCATGCCGTCTACCAGGTAGTTCAGCACGTCACCCAGGTTGTCTTTCTCTACGTCGTACTGGTTGTACTCGGTGTCCATAAAGACATACAGGGGATCGGAGAAGTAGGAGTAGGTGCACTCTTTACGTTCCAGCTGAACAACGTCCAGCTTGTCGTCGGCCTTGAAGACGGTCTCGGTAGCGCTGCCGTTCAGCAGGCCCTTCAGCTTCATTTTGACCACGGCGGAGTTACGGCCGGATTTGTTGAATTCAGCCTTCTGAACCACCATCGGCTCGGTGCCGATCATGACTACGTTACCAGCGCGGATTTCCTGTGCGGTTTTCATGTAAAAAATTCCTGTTCGTGAAACGGACGGATAAAAACTGCCAGATTATATACGGCTTTCTAAAAATTTCACCAACCGTGTGACGAGATCCCCATCCCGGAGCAACTTCTGTGACCAGCTTCGCCCATGTTGCTGCCAAATGGCGCTATATCGGGGCCATTGGGCCCAAAGTTCGCGGCAATCTTCGCCACGATTGAGAGCCAGATTGAACCAGCGCAGCCATTGAGCACATTCGGCAGGCAAATCGGATAAGTTGTGATCGAGGAACTGCTCCAGCTTGACCAGATGGGCCTCCTCCTCCTGTTGGTAGATGTGCCAGAGGAAAGGACGAGCCGCCCACTGGGCCCGTACGAAGGAGTCCTCCCCACGCACCAGATTGAGATCGCAGCTCCACAGCAGCCGATCGTAACCGGCCTGATCGGTCATCGGCAGCAGCTTGATAGTGAGGTTGCCCGCGTGGAGCAGATCCCCCGCTTGGGCGGTGGTGATGGCATCTGCCAGACCGGCACCGGTGAGCACATCGTTGAGAGAGCGCCCCAGCGGCAGCAGCAGGGTGACGGGCGTGGCGCTCTGGCACCAGCTCTCGACCAGACTCTTCAGCGCATTGCTCTCGTAGGTAAAGAGACTGACCCGCAGCTCGTGCTCTTGTTTTGGCGGCAAACCGAGACTGGCCCAGTAGGCTGCCAGTCCCGCATCATCTTGCTGCCACAGCTCCCGTTCGGCGATCAGGTCGTGCTCGCACAAAAGGCCGCCGGTTTTAGCGGTAAAGCCCGGGAAGAAGAAGTATTTGTTGAGGCTTTTATTGCCAACACGCTGGGGTGAGGCGAGGCCGTGGCAATCCTCGACCCAGCTCTCCGCCGAGAGGTACTCCAGATTGATCCAGCATGGGGGGCTGGGTTGGCTCGCCATCAGCTCTATGAAGGGGGCGGGCAGCTCGCAGGCAAAGGCTTCGATCACCACCTTGGCCGGGGTCATGTCGCTCGGCAGGGTCTCATGCCAGTGCTGGATATAGATGCCATCGACCCACTGGCCATCCTGCGCAGGGTCGAGACCTGGACAGATGCGGGCGAAACTTGCCAGGTCATCCACCCAGAGCCGCACCTGAACCTCATTGCCATGTGCCGCAATATTCCCCTCCCGTTTTAGCTGGCGGGAGAGTCGCCAGGTGACGCCGATGTCGCCGAAGTTGTCGACGACGCAACAGAAGATGTCCCAGTCAAACGGGGGTAGGGGAGTTGTCATGGCGCGGGATCCCGGATGCAAAAAACCGGTGCGCAGGGTAGCACACCGGTTGACTGGCTTCTAACCGTCAGCGCGTGACGGTCGCTGCGGCAGGTTACTCCTTGCCGTAGACGTTGTTCTCTTGCTCACGAACCCGGATGAAGGTGGTGCGCTTGGTCAACTCTTTCAGCTGGCTGGCGCCCACGTAGGTACAGGTGGAGCGCACGCCGCCCAGAATGTCGCGCACGGCGTTCTCGACCGGGCCGCGGTAGGGCAGCAGCACGGTTTTACCCTCGGAGGCGCGGTATTCGGCAACGCCGCCGGCATGTTTGTCCATGGCGCTGGAGGAGCTCATGCCGTAGAACTTCATGAAGGGTGCGCCGTCTACATCGACGATCTCGCCACCGCACTCCTCGTGGGCTGCCAGCATGCCACCCAGCATGACGAAGTCGGCGCCACCGCCGAAGGCTTTGGCGACGTCGCCAGGGCAGGTGCAGCCGCCGTCACCGACGATCTGGCCGCCGAGGCCGTGGGCCGCATCGGCACACTCGATGATGGCGGAGAGTTGCGGATAACCGACACCGGTCTTGACGCGAGTGGTGCAGACCGAGCCCGGGCCGATGCCGACCTTGACGATGTCGGCGCCGGAGAGGATCAGCTCTTCGACCATCTCGCCGGTCACCACGTTGCCCGCCAGAATGACGTGGTTGGGGCAGGCTTCACGAATCTTGCGTACAAACTCGACGAAGTGTTCGGAGTAGCCGTTGGCCACGTCGACACAGATGAAGCGCAGCGCTTCGGACATGGCGAGGATTTGGCGGGTCTTGGCGAAATCTTCAGCCGAGGTGCCGGTGGAGACCATCACATGGCCCAGCAGCGCCGGGTCGGTCTCGTTGACGAAAGCTTGCCACTGCTCAAGGCTGTAGTGCTTGTGTACCGCGGTCATCATCTCGAAGCCGGCCAGCGTGCGCGCCATGGCGAAGCTGCCGACGGTATCCATGTTGGCGGCGATGACGGGTACGCCTTGCCATTGGGTCTGAGTGTGTTTGAAGGTGAACTGACGGGTCAGGCTTACTTGGGAACGGCTCTTGAGAGTAGAGCGCTTGGGGCGGAACAGGACATCCTTGAAACCGAGCTTCAAGTCTTCTTCGATACGCATTACAAATTCCTTATTGAGCCTTGTTGAAAGTCACTTTTGCAGTGGCAAATTTTCGGCAGGCGCAAAAAAAACCGGTGGTTTTCAGGCCCTCCGGTTTACAACAGTGTAGGCAAAAATCCCTTCAGAACAAGACTGATAATTTGTAAATCCTTGTGGTAGCCTTTGGCGTCACAACCTGAGGTTAACCACCAGTTTCATCCAGCACCGTTCGGTGCATTGCTCTCCTTCGATATTCCTGCCCGCTTGGGCCGCCGTTCGGCCACTCTTTGTCGTCTCTCTCCTGACCCGCCAGATATTATCCAAGTAGCTGAAATAAATCGGATTGACCCACAATGGGACTGTGGTAGATCTGGGCGCAGGATTGACAAGGCAGGGCAGTAAAATGGGCAAGATGATGGTGGGGATCACCCTGATGCTGGCACTGTGTGGCAGTGCGCTGGCTGAGACCCCGACCAGCTATGGCTGGATCGAGAAGGGGCTTATTTTGCCTACCGGCGTGGCGGTGAAGATGAAGCTCGACACTGGGGCGCTCACCTCTTCCCTTGATGCACGCTCCATCACCAGATTCAAACGGGATGGCAAGCCCTGGGTGCGCTTCATGCTGGTGGTGACCGATGCCGACAGCGGCAAACTGGTCAAACAACAGTTCGAACGGCGGGTCGAGCGCAGCGTGACGGTGCGCGGGGCGGGCGGTATGGAGCAGCGGCCAACGGTGACCATGTCCATCTGTCTGGGAGACAAGGTGTATGAGGAGTGGTTCACCCTGCGGGATCGCAGCAAGATGATCTATCCGGTGCTGCTGGGCCGACGTCTGCTGGCGGAGCTGGGCCCGGTGGATGCCAGTCGAACCTTTACCGTACAGCCCGCCTGCCGTTAGGGGCAATTTCGGCGTGAATCTAAAAAACGCCGTTTCACAGCTAAATCCCCGCCCCTCTACCAGAGGTAGCATCTCCACCATACCCTGAAGTGTGCGAGCTCGTTCGCCAGCAAGGGCTTGAGCGTGGAGTGCATCATAGTGAAACCCTATCAACAAATCGTATCTGAATGGCTATTGCTCGCGGGCGAACAGCAGGGCGTAGCCTTGAGTCTGGGCAGCGATGGCCACTGTCGTGTGCCATTCGGTCTGGATGGCGAGTGCCTGGTCGAAGTGCCCGATAACGATGAGCTGCAGGCATGCTACCTTTATATCCCCTTGCTGCGTCTGCCTGACGATGCGGTCAGTCAGTTGCAGCTGACCCGCTCGGCCCTTGAGCTGAACATGTTTGGTTTGGCCACGGGGGGAAGTCAGATCAGTCTGGACAGTCGCAGCAATCATCTGGTGCTGACCTTTTCCTCTCTCATCGAGATGCTCGATAAAACCCTGTTTATGCAAACCCTGGGTGAATTTCTTGATCTCGGCGTCACCTTGCAGACGCAGTTGCAGGCGTTGAGCGCCCGGCAGGAGACAGCTGCCATTCCCTCCCCGTTATCTGGCGTCATGATCCCGTGTTGATGGATCGTCATTGGTATTAATCAGGAGTAGAAGATGTCTATTCAAAGCATTGGACAACCCCAGCGCGCTACCGCTGTGGCCTCTCATGAGCATGGGGAGGTGCAATCCTCATCTCGCCAGCACTCGGTTCATCATAATCTGGCCTCTCACTATACCAGCCTCGGCTTCGGCTCCCGGGTTCAGCCGGGCAAGGTCTTGAACACCTCGCTCAAGTGGTTGACCCTCAGTGCCCCGGCTCGCAAGATTGGCATCGCCATCCAGGGCGGCCATGACTCCCATGCCCAGAGCGCCAAGGGCAAAGCCCGTTACTGGACGGGCGCCATCATCAAAGGGCTGGCCAATATCACCGGTGGTGTCAGCAGCGTGGCCAGCGGTGCGGTGACGGCAGGAGTGGCCGGGATGAAAAACCTTGGCGAGTCAGCGGCGCGTCTGGTGGCCTCCTCCTCTCTGGGGTTGGCGGGGAGCGTGATGAAGGGGGCCTCCCATCTGCCGCTCGGTATGTCAGAGCGGTTGCAACAGGGCTCACAGCAGGCCTTGAGTGCCGCCAAGGGGATCATCAAACCGGCCTTCGTGGCGAAGGCGCAGCAGGAACCGCTGACTGCCGAGGGGGCGAGAGCGGTGATGGATGCGGCCCAGCTGGCGCGGGTCAGCTGCTCCAGCAGTTATCGGGAGATGCCGGCAGGCTACAGTCACGCCACGCTGGCAGATATTCCCCCTTCGATATTGGCCCGCCGTGAAGATGGTTCCGGTGGCACCGGGAGTGCCCTGACACTTCATGTCACCCCGGGCAAGAACGAGAATGACCCCTTTATCCTGACAGGTGATGCCTGGTCTGCGCTCAAGGTCGCCGTTTACAAGCGTGGCGATACCATGGTGCTCTCGTTTGTGGGCACTCAGCCTGCCAAACGCCCCGGCACCCTGAAGAGCGATGCTGGCGCGGCCCTTGGCATCAAGGACAGCGCGTTTCAAGATGCCGACCGGCTGGTGAAGGCCTTTGCCCAGCAGTATGGCTGCAAGGTCGAGGTGCTAGGCCACTCATTGGGGGGCGGTCTGGCGCAATATGCCGGCATCAAGCACGGGCTCAAGGTCACGGCGTTCAACAGCATGGGGCTGCATGTCGGATTGCGGGATCGCCTCGCTCACAAGCTGGACGATGCCAATGTCACCCACGTCAACACCAGCGGGGATCCGCTGAGCCAGAAGGTGGAACACGGTGTGTTCGGGCTGGATGCCTCTTCCCAGGTGGGCAAGCGTTATGTGATTGAACACTCTGGCGGGCATCGCATGGAGGCGGTGACGGCAGGTCTGGATGCGCTGCTTGCCTGATCTGCCGGTGATGGCGCGGCGACAAGTCGCGTAGCATCAGCGTGCTAATTATCTATAAACAACGCCTCCCTCGGGAGGCGTTGTCATTTTCGGATCAGGGCAGGGAGTGGGTGTGGGTCGGTAGCCAGACGCTCACCTCCAGCCCCCCTTCCGGCCGGTTGTGGACATCGAGGTCGGCGCCGTGCAGCTGGGCGATGCGTGAGACGATGGCCATGCCGAGCCCCACGCCATCCCCCTGCTGGGGATTGACCCGAAAGAAGCGTTCATACAGCCGGGGCAAGGCACTGGCGGGAATGCCGGGGCCGTTGTCACTCACATCCACCCTCACCCGGTTGCCCTCTCGCAGTACCCGCACCCTGATCTCGCCCTCCGGCTGGGTATAGCGCAGCGCATTGTCGATGAGATTGCTGAACAGCAGATCGAGCAGGGTGGCCTGCCCCATCACCAGCAGCGGCAATTCACACTCCAGCGACAGCTGCTGATCCTTCTTGAGCGCGATGGGAGCAAGCGTTGCCAGGGTGCCTTGCAGCAGGTGACCCACCTCCAGTTCGGTCAATACCAGCCCCTGCTGGTTGTCGATGCGGGCCTGGGTCAGCAGTTGGCGGATCAGCCGATCGCTGCGATCGAGGGCCTGCAGCATCTTGTGCAGGGATTGCTGGCGGCTCACTTCATCTTCGGCCGCAAGGGCATTTTCACTGTGGATCCGCAGTACCGCCAGCGGGGTGCGCAGCTCGTGGGCCGCCTCGTTGGTGAACTGCTTCTCCCGCTCTATGGTTTCCGCCAGCGCCTGCATCAGCCGGTTGATCTCGTTGGTGAGGGGCGTCAGCTCCTGAGCGCTTGTCTTGAGGCTGAGGGGGCTCAGGTTGGCGGGGTGACGCTCGCTGATGGCCTGGGCCAGCTGACGCAGGGGGGCCAGCCCGCGGGTGATGAGCCACCAGAGCAGGGCCAGCAGGAACGGCAGGGTGATCAGCAGCGGCAGCATGGTGAGGGTGGCCATCTTGCTGGCCAGTTCGCTGCGCTCGTCGTCCCGCTCGGCCACCACCAGCCAGGTCTGCTCCTGCTGGTTGTAGAGAGTGAAGGTGCGCCACTGGTGATTATCTTTTTCGACCGTGTCGAAGCCGATAGCCAGGGTGACCAGCGGCTGATCAGGGGCGCTGGGGGCGCGCAGCAGCAAGCCGCCCTTTTCATCGAGCAGCTGGAAGTAGAGATTGCGTTCGAACTCATGGCCGTAGGGGGTGATCTCCCGATCCTCGCCGGTCAGGTTGAGGCCGGGATCTTTTTGCCACTCATCGGGGTTTTGCGCCTCCCACTCCTGATAGACGGTGCCGTTGGCGGGCAACTGCCCCTGCTGGGCCATGTAGCGGGCCAGCAGCTGGTTGGTGATGCGGGCCGACTGGGCGAGGCGGGCATCAAACAGCTCCTCCATTTCGTGGCTCGCCTCCATGTAGCCGATAAAGGCGCTGATGGTAAGACTCAGGCTCACCAGCGTCAGGATACCGGTGAGCAGAAAGCGGCGAATGGAGCGGGGACGTTTCATCGTGCGGGTGTCCGGCTTGGCTGTTCGAGCTGGGGAATGATGTAACCGACCCCGCGAATATTGCGGATGAGGTCGCTGTAGAACTTCTTGCGCAGATGGTGGATATGCACCTCTACCGCGTTGCTCTCGGCCCCTTCATCCCAGCCGTAGAGGCTCTGTTGCAGCTGATCCTTGCTCAGCACCCGGCCGCTCTGGCTGATCAGCTCCTGCAGCAACTTGTATTCATGGGGGGTGAGTTTGACCGCCTCGCCCTGATAGGTGACCTGCTGGGATTCTGGATAGATAAGGATATCGCCATACTCCAGCACCGCCTGAGCCTGCCCCTTGCTGCGGCGAACCAGGGCGCGCAGGCGGGCGTTGAGCTCCTGCAGGGCGAAGGGCTTGACCATGTAGTCGTCGGAGCCGGCATCGAGGCCGACCACCCGATCGTCCAGCGCATCGCGGGCGGTGAGGATCAACACCGGCAACTGGTGGCCCTCTCGCCGCAGCTTGCGCAGCAGGCTGAGGCCATCGATGTCGGGCAGGTTGAGATCGAGGATCAGGGCGGCGAACTCGTCACTCTTGAGGGCTGCCAGAGCGGGCAACCCCTGTTGCAGCCAGTCCACCGTATAGCCGCTATGGCGCAGTGCATCCTGCATACCATCCCCCAGCATCACATCATCTTCTACCAGCAGGATCCGCATTCTTTTCTCCCTGTTTGTTGGGTGTGGCGATCTGGCTCAGCGCCAGGGCGTGCCGTGGCATAAACAACCCTGCCCACCAGTATGCAAGCTGGTGGGCAGAGTTTAAATAGTTCTTTGATCCATCAGGGTTTTATAGCTTGGCCAGCCGATCGCGGATCTCCATTCTACGCCCTTCATCGGCCACTTCGCGACCCAGGCGGGCCGGGGCGGCCAGCGCCTTGTCGAGGTAGGTTTTGGCCTCGGCCTTGCGACCCTGATCCAGCAGGAAGTCACCGTAGAAGAAGTTGGGATCGATGCCATCGGGATTGATGGCCAGCGCCTGCTTGAGCAGTTGCTCTGCCTTTTCGTCATCGCCAAAGCCGACCGGCCAGCCGGGCACCTGATAGTAGAGGGAGCCCAGACTGGTATAGGCGGAGCCGTCCAGCGCCTTGGGATCCTGTTTGAGTGCCAGCTCCAGCTTGGCTTTGGCCTCTTTCACCAGACCCAGTGCCCCCAGCCCCCCTTTGGCCCCCGCCCAGGTGCTCTTGACGATGGCCGACCAGATCAGCAGATCGGCGCGAAAAGGCTCCTTGGCGCTGGCCGCTTCGGCCTGGGTGCTCAAGGTTTCGAGGCAGCTCTCTTTCGCCTTGCCGCTCTGTTGATACTGGCAGGCGGCCCACTGTTGCTGGATGGGGACGAGGGCATCACTCGCGGCCATGACTGAGGTGGATCCCAGCAGGATGGCGATGGCACAAGAGGTCACGGATTGACGGAAAAAATTCATATTAATGCTCCTTCTTGGTCGGGATCGGGCGGGACAAGTCTGGTTGTGGCGCACTGTTGGCGCCGGTATCAGTCGTCCCTGGCTGAAGATGACGGGCATAACGTTTGATGATCGGCAGCTGTCTGGCCAGCGCTTTGTCGACGATACCGGGCAGCAGGGCATTGAGCCGCACGAACAGTTTTTCCGGCCAGCCGAGCCAGCTGCGGCGGGTTTCGTTGCACAGGGCGATGACCGCCTCTTCGGCCACTTCCTGCGGGCTGTCGGTCTGGGTGCCGAGCGCTGCATTCATCTCGTAAGCGGCCTCGGAATTGAGTTTGGTGCGGGTGGCGCGTGGGGCGAAATGCAGCACCTTGATGCCACTCCCCTCCAGCTCCCGTCCCAGCGCTTCGCTAAAGCCGCGCAGGGCAAATTTGCTGGCGCAGTAGACGCTGTAACCGGGGTAGCCGATGCTGCCCAGGCTCGACCCCATGTTCATGATGATCCCCGGCTTGCGCATGGTTGGCAGCAGGGCTCGGGTGAGCTGGATGGGCGCCTCGATATTGAGCAGCAGCTGGCGCTCCACCTGCTCGAAGCTCTGATCTTCCAGCCAGGCAAACTGGTTGCAGCCAGCGTTGTTGATCAGGATGTCGATCCCGTCCTCCAGCGCCGGGTGTTGCAACAGCTTGGCCCGCTCCTGCGCAGAGCCGAGGTCGGCGAGCACCACCTGATGGCGCTCGGGATGGGGCAGTGACTTGCACAGCCGCTCCAGTGCCGGGCCGCGACGACCGTGCAGCAGCAGGTGTGCCCCTTGGGCCGCCAGCTCCTGTGCCAGCTCCTCACCTATGCCACCGCTGGCGCCGGTGAGCAGCACGAGTTTCCCTTCAAGGTTCATGGTGTGGGTTCCCTTTTTGCTGTCTGCTGATCCGCTGCCAACTTACGGTGTGGCGGTGAGGTTGTAGAGCATCTCGCCATAGAGGCGGTAGACCACCTTGGCCCCGTGGATGATGGCGGCCTGATCCGCCGGACTCTCGACCCGATCCATCAGGGATTCAAAGAACTTGAGGTGCTCCTGATCCAGGGCGCCGTGGGAACTCAGGTAGCTCATCGCCTGCGGTGGCAGGCCGAGTCCCTTTTTCAGCTGGTCGGCGACGGTGAGGGCGATGGCCACGCTGGTGCCTTCCAGCACCTGTACCATGCCGAAGAAGCCCATGGGGTTGCCGCGCTGGATCTGGTCGTATAGGAAGGCGACCATCAGCTCGATGGGCAGCCCGGGCTGGCCGTGGCGCACCGCCTCGGCATCACCGCCACAGGCGCGGATATCGTTGAGGATCCACTCCTGATGGCCATACTCCTCGTCGATGTACTCGGCAATGGCCCCGCGCACCCACTCGTACTCCTGACCCAGCTTGCCGCCGGTGGCCATCAGCAGCGGAACTGTGTGGCGCACGTGGTAGTAAGCCTGCGCCAGAAAGGCGAGATAGGTGTCACGGCTGATATCGCCACGGCGGCAGGCTTCGATGATGGGTGCGTTGAACAGATGTTCACGCTCACTGGCAGTGGCTTGTTGCAGAGTCTGGTAGAAGCTCATGACGATTCTCCTGTAAGGCATTGGCTGATTTGCCGGGAAAAGTGTTGGTAAATCTCGTTGCGACGGGGGCGCCCGTTGGCGGTCAGCAGGCCGGGATGCTGGTCGAGTGCCACCGGCAACCAGTGGTGCAGCCGGGCATAATCGGGCAGCCGCTGGTTCAGACCGGCGATCTGGCGGGGCAGATCCGCCTCTTTGCCCGGCAGGGGCTGGATCAGCGCCACGTTGGCAGGCTGACCATCGCCAAAAACCACGATGCGGGCGATGGCGGGGCAGAGCTGGGCCTCGGCTTCCACCCACTCCGGTGAGAAGTTGCGGCCAAAGGCGGTGATCTGGACATTCTTCTTGCGCCCGGTGATATGGAGGTAGCCCTCATCATCCAGATGACCCAGATCGCCTGTGGCAATCTGTTCGGGAGTCGGTTCGTTGCTGCCGAGATAGCCCAGCATGGCACTGCCGCTCACCATAATTTCGCCGTCGCTGGCGATGGTGACCTGACCGTGGGGCAGGGGGCGGCCGACGCTGCCGGGCTTGTCAGCATCCAGGCTGTTGAGCGCCACCACGGAGCTGCACTCCGAGAGGCCATAACCTTCGTATACCGGCAGGCCGAGCTGGCGGGCGTGTTTGATCAGGTCGGGGGCCACCTTGCCGCCACCGACGGCAATAAAGCGCAGGCTCTTGAGCTGTTGGGCCAGCGTCGGGGTGCTGGTGCAGAGCGCCAGCAGCAGGCGCAGCAGTTCGGGCACCAGCACCAGACTGTGGGTCGACCAGCGCAGCAGGGTCTCCCCCAGCATGGCAGGGTTGAGCGAGCTGGAGCCGGTGAAACCGAGCTCCCCGAGGGACGGAATGCGGCTGCAGGCACCGGTCAGCAGCGGCACATAAAGGCCGGTGATGTTCTCAAGCAGGGTCGCCAGCGGCAGCAGGGTCAGGTGTTTTTCCACCTTGGCTGGCGCGACTCGCTCGGCCAGCGCATGGCTCACCGCCATCATCTGGGTCAGTGACAGGCAGACGCCCTTGGGCTGGCCCGTGGTACCGGAGGTGTAGGTGATCTTGGCGGTGCCCTTGGGCAGCGCCGGTCGATTGGTCGGGGTATGGCGCCATAATGGCAGCTCGCCGGTGATCAGCGAGAGCGGCTCGGCGGCATGCCACCCCTGATGATGTGGGCCCACCAGCGCATCGGCGCCGCTGCTCTCCAGCAACCAGGCCTGCTGGGCCTGACTGAAGAAGTGGGGCACCGGAATGACCACGATATCGGCGCGGGTGCAGGCGAGATCCAGCAGCGCCCAGGGCAGGCCGTTGTCCAGTTGCAGCGCCAGACGGCTGATGTCGAGCTGTTGCAGCTGGCTGGCCAGACGCTGGATCTGTTGCCACAGGGTCTGGTAATCGAGACGCTGCTGGCTGCTCAGCAACGCAGGAGATTGCGGATCCTCGTGGGCATGCTTGGCGATGGCGTCGAACAGGCTCATTGGGCGCACCTTTTTTGATGGGGCTGGTTATCACTGCTTTTGCCGGCATCCTCAAACAGGGTCGGCATGGGGGCCAGCAGATTGAGCAGCAGGCTGCGCTGGGCCAGCACCTCGCGCCCCTGATTGATGTCACCCACCATCACCTTGGGTTGGCAGCGGTAGTACTCACCCCAGGCGTCGGCGTCGGCTCCCACCTGATGGGCCTGTGCGGGGGCCAGCTCCACCGGATTGAGTTGCAGGCGGGCAAAGCTGTTGCGCAGCTTGGCAGTGCCGGTAAAGACCACGTAGTCGAGGGCGTTTTCACATAGCAGACGACACAGGGCTGCGAACATCAGTCGGGCATTGCCCGGCTCGCTGCAGGCCAGATTGCCCACTTCGATAATGCGGTTGCGTGCCGGATAGACCCCGAGGCGGGTGTTGATGGCGGCCTCGATGGGTTGCTCCAGATACTGTTCCAGATAGAGAGGCCCCTCACTGGCATGATTGAGACCACAGGCACCGACCAGCGTCCCGTCCGCCCGATAGAGCCCCAGCAGGCAGGGGAGAAAATGGGGGATGCGGGCGTTGAACTCGAGGGTGTAGGCGGCCTGGATATAGGTTTGCAGCGCCATGACCTGCTGCGGGGACTTGGCTAGCAGCAATCGGTAGGGGGCCTGGATCTCGATGGTCATGGGTGACTCCTTCTCTTGCGATGGTTTGAGAGTAAAAGGGCAAACTTAAGAAACCCTTAAGGAGCAAAAAAAGTTGTCAGCGAGGCAGCGGGCAGGCAATCTGCGCCGCTGTTATCCAACAGGAAGCCCCCAAGAGGAACCGCCATGTCATCCACCGTCAGCTGCCCCCTGTGTGCCAGCCATCGCAGTTATCCCCTGCCGGTGGCGGGCAAGCGCTATCATCGCTGCCTCGCGTGCGAGCTGGTCTGGCTGGATGAGGCGGATCATCTGGATGAGGCGGCGGAGAAGGCGGTCTATGACGGTCACGACAACCGGGTGGATGATCCCCGTTATCGCAGCTTTCTGATGCGGGCTTTTGGTGAGGTGCTGGCGCGGGTGCCAACCCCTGCCAGTGGCCTCGACTTTGGCTGTGGCCCGGGGCCGGCGCTGGTGGCGATGGGGCGCGAGGCGGGTTACCAGATGGCGGGGTATGACAAGTTCTACGCAGATTTTCCCGAGTTGCTGACGCGTCAGTATGACTTCATCACCAGTACCGAGGTGATCGAGCATATTGCTGAGCCGCGCACGGTGCTGGCGCAGTTGTGGGATTGCCTCAAGCCTGGTGGCCTGCTGGTGCTGCAAACCCAGCGGGTGCTCAGTGACGAGCGGTTTAAAAACTGGCGCTATCGCCACGACCCGACCCACATCGTCTTCTTTGCCGAGGCATCGTTTCAGGTGTTGGCCGCTCGCTGGCAGGCCGAACTCAGCTTCCCCCACGCCGATGTGGCGGTATTGCAGAAAGGCACGCCCTGAGGCGTGCCTTCGTCTGTTACTCGTCGAGTTCTTGCTCGGCGCTACTCCTTGTAGCCCTTGTCCTGCCACTGGTAGTACATCAGGGCAGATTTGACGCCGATTGACTTGAACGGCTCTGGCGGCAGCCACATCGGCAGACTCTGCTCCGCGTGGTTGAACCAGGGGTGATCCTTGCCTTGATAGAGGCTGGCCACAATGTCGCCAAACAGGAAGGAGAGGTTGATGCCGTGGCCGTTGTAGCCGAGGGCGTAGTAGATGTTCTTGTGCTCCCCCATTACCCCCACCGCTTCAGTGCTGTCGCCGGTCATGCCGAGAACCCCGTCCCACACCTGCTCAAATTTGATCCCCTTGAGGGCCGGATAGAGAGTCACCAGCTCGCTCATCATCATCTCGCTGACCCGGTTAAGATCGCCCTTGTAGTTGAGGCCGTCGTTGAAGACGTACTCGGCATTGCCGCCACCGATGACGATGCGGTTATCCGGGGTCAATACCAGATGGAACAGGATGTTGCGGGTGTCGTAGTAGGGCACCCGACTCTGCCACTGGATGGCGGCCAGCTGCTTTTTGCTGAGCTGCTCGGTGACGGCGCTCTGGGCGTGTACCGGAATGACCCGCCCGCTGAAGTAGCCAAGTTTTGAGGTATAGCCGTTGGTCGCCAGCACTATGCTGTCGGCGGTCACCTTGTACTTGTCGGCTACATTCAGCTCGATCTGCTTGCCCTCCTTGATACCCAGCACCGGGCTCTGCTCGTAGATGGTAACGCCCGACTGCTCCACCGCCTTGCGCAGGGCATTGACCAGTTTCATGGCGTGTACCTGACCGCCATTGGGGTCGTAGACCGCCCCCACGTAGCGGTCGGTGCCCAGTTTCTCTTCGGTGGTATCGGCGTTCCAGTACTGCAGCGGGATGCCGAGGCGATTGGCGGTTTTCACATAGTCGCGGTACTCGGCGATATCCTCCTCATCGAGGATCGCCTCCACATAGCCATTGAGCTTGAGGTCGGCCTCGACGCCGGTTGAGGCCACCAGCGCCTGCAGCTTGCGCATGCTGGCGACGGTGAGATCGTAGTGGCGCTTGCTCGCTTCCCCCTCTTCGTAGAGATCCATCACCTCGGAGCTCGGCAGCACCATGCCGCCATTGCGGCCCGAGGCGCCGCTGCCCACCTGCTTGGCTTCGTAGATGGCGATCTTGAGCGACGGGTTAGCCTTGGCCAGATGCCAGGCACTGGAGAGGCCGCTGTAGCCGCCACCTATGATGGCGATATCCACCTTCATGTCTTGCGCCAGCGGGGCACTCTCCTCTGCCGGTTTCTCTTTGAACCAGTAGCTGGTGTTGGGCTCAAAGTCGCTCATCTTGGGGCCGCAGGCGGCGAGGAAAAAACAGCTGATGCACATGGTCAACGCTCGTTGGTAAAGGGGGGGCGGATTCATCTTCTACTCCGGTTACAGATACAAAATGTCAAATCAGTTCATCGGGTTGGGCGGTGTTGACCCGGCGGCCTATGTCTCGCAGCCGGGCCAGCTGATCGGCAAGACCAGGCCCCTCATCCAGGCTGGTGACAAAGTTCCAGAGGTAGGTCATCACAGCATAGACATGGCCTGCCGAGACCTGGGGCTGGGCCATCAGCATGGTGATGGCCAGCAGGAACAGCAGGGAGGCGCTGATGCCGACCGCCAGAAAAGCGAGCGCCTCCCGATCCGAAATCCGGATGCGGATCTAGGCCAGCGCGCGGTAGTGGCGGGCGAGGTTGGCTGACTGGGCATGGGTGACCAGCTTGACCTCGTGTTCCAGCCGATCGTTGAGCCGCTCGTGCAGCAGCTGGTTCTTGCGCGAAAAGCCGGGCAGCAGCAGGCCGAACAGCAGCAATACCCCCATGCAGGCGATGCCGACCCAGAACTCGATCACCATCAGCATCACGGCCGCCCCGACGATGGAGATCAGGCTGGTGGCCAGGATCGGGATATGTTTCTCGAAGAAGTCGACAAACTCCCGCGCCAGGGTGACCCGCGCCACTATGGTAGATTGCCCCTCCTGCTGCTGGCGCTGGGTCAGGATCACCGGCACCGCCAGTGCCGCATAGATATGGGTAAAGGTGCGGGTATCGACCGCCCGGCGCAGGGCGCCGATGAGCCAGAACAGCAGCACGATCAGGGCATAGCTCGAGGCCTGCAGCCACTGGCCCTTGACGATGGCGTCAATGGCAAAGCCGGCGAACAGGGGATAGATCACCAGCAGGATATTTTCGAGGGCCACCAGCGAGAAGGTACCCGCCAGCTTGAGGGGATTGGCCCGCGCAATCGCCCCCAGCGAACGACCGGCCGAGTGTGGCAACGGCGTGGCCTGCTCGTCGCAACTGGCTGCCGAAGTGGTTGGTGTTGTCATGGGTTATCTCCTAAGATGTCGGAAACGCTAAGTTTGAGCGAGTGCTCAAAGTTTGTTTGAGCGACTGCTCAAAGTCAAGCAGATCGATGGATATCGCAGGAGGTCAGATGGCACGCCCATCAGCAGAACAGCGCAAAGAGATGATCATCGAGGCCGTACTGGCCCTGTTTCGGGAGAAGGGAATGGCGGCATCGTCAACCCGTGATATTGCCGAGCGCACCGGTCTGGCGCGCAGTCACGTCTACCACTACTTCAAGGATTGGAAGGAGCTCTGCCTCTGCGCCGTGGAGCGTTTCACCAGTCAGGAGATAGCCGAGCAGCGGGAGTGGCTGTTGCCGCTGCCAGCCCGTGAAGCGTTGCCGCTCTTTGTACGGGACAACCTGCCGACCAGTCAGGATGCCTCCTGGGCCATCTATCTGGATGCCTGGAACGAGTCACTGCGCGACCCTGTGTTTGCCGAGAGCTACCGCAAAATCATTCTGGCGTGGCGCGAGGTGCTGGAGCAGATCCTGCAAAAGGGGATCGACAGTGGCGAGTTTGTGGTGGGCGATGCCCGGCGACTGGCGCGCCAGATCACCTCCCTCATCAACGGCTATGCCGATGACCTTATTCTGGAGCCGACCCCCGAGACGGTCGAGGCCACTTATCAAGAGATCATGCTGGTGGTGAATCAGCTGGTCTTGCCCCCGGCCCATTCATAGCGGCGCTGGCACACAGGGAGGGGAGGCATACCAGCGTGGTGCCTCCCCCGGTTTTGTTGGCTATCCGCCGGGCGTGCGATGGCCAGATACCAGGGAGCGGTTGTTGATGTCGATTACCCATTTGTCACTGCAAGATGCCCGTCATCTGCAACTGGCGGCGCAAGGGCTGCTCGCCCCCCGTCGCAGCAAGGCGACTCCGGCCGATCTGTTGGCCACCATTCGCCGCATGGCGCTGCTGCAGATCGATACCATCTCGGTGGTGGCGCGCAGCCCCTATCTGGTGCTCTTTAGCCGCCTTGGCCAGTACGAACCGCGTTGGCTGGAGCAGCTGCTGGCCGACGGCGAGATCTTCGAATATTGGGCCCACGAGGCCTGCTTTGTGCCCCGCGAGGATTACCGGCTGTTGCGCCATCGGATGCTCGACCCCGTCGCCATGGGCTGGAAGTTTTCGGCCAACTGGCTAGCCACTCATCAGCAGGAGATTGGCCAGCTGATCGAGCGTATTCGCCACCATGGCCCGGTGCGGGCGGCTGACTTTGAACGCACAACCGGCAAGGGGAACGGCTGGTGGGACTGGAAGCCGGAGAAACGCCATCTGGAGGTGCTCTTTACCACAGGTCAGCTGATGGTGCGGGAGCGGCGCAACTTTCAGCGGGTCTATGACCTGGCCGAGCGGGTCATCCCCGAGTGGCGTGACGAGCGGGATCTGCCGAGCGTCGAGCAGGCCCAGCGGGATATGGTGCGCGCCAGTTGCCGGGCATTGGGGCTGGTCAAAACTGGCTGGGTCGCTGACTACTATCGGCTGCGGCGCGGCAAATATGACGCCTTGCTCCATCAGCTGGCGGACGAGGGTGAGCTGCTGCCGGTACGGGTGGAGGGGGGGCAGCACGGCGCTTTTGTGCACGCCTCGCTGGCCGATGAGCTGGCAAGGGCACAGGCGGGCACCCTCAAGGCGACCCATACCACCGCCTTGTCGCCGTTCGATCCGCTGGTGTGGGATCGCAAACGGGCCAGTGAACTGTTCAATTTTGACTATCGCATCGAATGCTATACCCCGGCCCCCAAGCGCCAGTATGGCTACTTCGTGTTGCCCTTGCTGCATCGTGGCAAGCTGGTGGGCAGGATGGATGCCAAGGCCCATCGCCAGCAGGGGATCTTCGAGATCAAGAGCCTCTATCTGGAAGCTGGTGTGAGAGTGACCCGCACCCTTGCACAGGATCTGGCGAAAGCCCTGCAAAAGCTGGCTGACTGGCACCAGACGCCGCAGCTTCGTTATGGTGCCATTCCGGCCAATTTGCTGACGTTGTGGCATGAAAGCGCCCCTGCAAAGTGAGCACTATCTCTTCTGGGCTAAGCTGCAAGAGGGATAAACAGTTCGGGAGCGGGAGATGAGACGAGCGGCAACATGGTGGGCGGGATTGGCGATGGCTATCTTGTCCCCCGCGCTATGGGGGCAAGAGCCACCAGTGAAGATCTGTCTGGGGGAGGGCAACGAGTGGGCCCCCTTTACCTACTGGGAGCGCAAGGACGGTGTGCCCGATACCAGCCGCCTGACCGGTTCGGCGACGACGCTGGTGCTCGATGCATTGCAACAGAGCGGGCTCTCGCACCAGATCCGCTATCTGCCCTGGGCGCGGGTGCAGCAGGAGCTGGCGGATTATCGCCAGAATGGTCTGTGCGAGCTGACCTGGGATGCCAGCTACAAGCCGGAGCGGGCCGAGTTTGCCTTCTACAGCGTTCCCCTCTACTACACCCACCTCGGTTTCTTCTATCTCAAGCGCCGCTACCCCGAACCGCCGGATCTGCAGACGGTCAATCGCTCCCGGGTGTGCGGGGTGATTGGCTACAACTACACACCCTACGGGCTTGCGCAGGAGCCACGCCGGGTCAAACAGTTGCAGCAGGCGCTCGATATGCTGGAGCGGGATCGCTGCGACTTTCTGCCGAGCGAAATCGAACCTCTGGTGGCTGGCATCAGCCTTGGCATCTACCGCAGCGAGAGCGGGTTGCTCAATCTCGCCCTGCCCAGCCGCAAGGGATTCTATCTGCTGGTGAGCAAGGGCTCCCCCCGCGGTCACCAGCTGGTGAACATCCTCAATCAGTCGCTGGTGGCATTTCAGGAAGGGGGGCACACGGATGAGGTGATGCGCCGCTTCTTGCCACCAATGGAGTAATAGCGAAGAGGGGCTGTCATTCTGGGGAGCAGATAAACAGAGGGCCAGCCGGTGCAAACCGGCTGGCCCTTTTTTACGTGAGAGCTTGTCAGTCTGCCAGACGGGTCAGTACCTTCACCAGCAGCTCGATGCGCGGGGCAATGCTGGCCAGATCCAGATACTCCTCGTCACTGTGGAAGCCGGCACCGATGGGGCCCAGACCATCCAGAGTGGGAATGCCGAGGGCGGCGGTCAGGTTGGCATCGGAGCCGCCCCCCACCTCCTGCCAGCTGATTGGCAGTCCCAGTTCGGCGCCACACTCCTCCACCAGCTGCATCAGCGCCAGAGTGCCTTCTGATGGCACCATGGCCGGTTTGTGGGCCTCGCGGGTCAGCTGGATGGTGACGCCGTCCAGATGCGGCCGCTCGGCCAGGGTCAGCAGATGATCGTTGATCTGGTGGTACTCCTGATTGTCCCAGAAGCGGACGTCTACCACAGCGCTGGCATGGGCCGGCACTATGTTGGCGCCATTGCCCCCCTCGACAATGCCAATGTTGAGGGTGGTGCCGCTCTCGAAGTTGGTCAGGGCGTTGATGGCCAGGATCCAGTGGCCCAGCTCGGTGATGGCGCTGCGCCCCTTCTGCGGTTCGTTGCCCGCGTGAGCCGCCTTGCCAGTGAAGTCGATGCGATAACGGGCCATCCCCTTGCGCGCCTTGACCAGCGAGCCATCGGCGCGGGCCGCTTCGGCCACCAGCACCTGCTTTGCCTGTTTGGCCACCGTGGCCAGCCAGTCGCTGGAGTGGAGGGAGCCGATCTCCTCATCCGGGTTCATGCAGACGCAGATGCTCAGGCGATCGCGCACCTCGCGTGGCAGTTCACGCAGGGCATAGACGATGTTGAGCAGGCCGGATTTCATGTCGGAGACACCGGGACCGTAAGCGCGCTCGCCATCGATGCTCATCGGGCGGGCGGCGGCGGTGCCGAGGGGGAAGACGGTATCCATATGGCCGATCAGCATTACATCGATCTGCGCCGCATCAGGCTGGTTGCGGATCTCCAGTCCCACCCCGGCTGCGCCACAGTCGACCCGCTTGATCTGCCAGCCGCCCATCGCCTCATATTTGGCAGCCATCAGGTCGGCCACTGCCGCAATGCCTGGCTGGTGCAGGGATCCGCAATCCAGATTGATCAGCGGGGCCAGTTCGGTCAGGTATTGATCCAGAGAAAAAGTCATTGCTTGCTCCACTATCAGGTTCGGGTCAGAGAAGGATGTTCATCACCAGCATGGCGCCGAAGGCGTTGAGTACCGAGATGGCGACCATGATGGGGATGTAACGCCCTTCGGTACCGATGCAGCCGAGGATGCGGCCCATGTACTGCACCTGGGAGCCCATCAGGTAGATGGCTGGCGCCAGAATGGCGATGTGGGTGCCGTTGAGGATCCCCTGATCGAACAGGGTGATGACCACACCGACTGCACCGCCCATCGACATCCAGGCGCCGATCAGCACGGCTGCCGCCTCACCGGGCAACCCGAAGATGGCCATGACGGGGGAGAAAATGGCGCCCATGGCATCCAGCGCGCCGGTGATCTGCAGCGCCTTGATGATGACAAAGGCCATCAGTACGTTGGGTACGGTGGAGGTGGTGGCGATGACCCAGCCCTTCTTGGCCCCTTCGACGAAGATATCGGTGACGATGGGTTTCTTGATGTTGGCCTGGCTCATTTGGCTTGCTCCTGAGTGTTGAGGGTCTGCTGGGTGTTGTTATCGGTCTGCTTGCCTTCGCTCATATTGAGGTAGACCCGGAACAGGTTGGCCCCGACAAATTTGAAGGCGAACATCACGATGACAGCCAGACCGATGGAGGAGCTGACCGCCGGGCTGCCATCCGCCAGCGTCAGGGTGAACAGCACGGCGCCGGAGGAGAAGAAGTTGACGATGGTGGCGCCAGCGGAGAACTGGAACATGGTGAACACGTCGGTTTCACGCTTGGTGATGAGCCCTTCATCCTTGAGCTGACGAGTCATGGCGGCACCGGCATCGGTACTCTGCAGGGAGGCGATCAGTGCCAGACCGGTATTGCCCGGGATCCCCATCAGCGGACGCAGCAGTGGGGTCAGCAACTTGCGGGCCGCTTCCAACGCGCCGTAGTGTTCCAGCACATTGATCATACCGAGGGCAAACATCACGGTGGGGATCAGGGTCAGGGCGAACAGAAAGCCATCTCGCGCCCCGTTGCCCCCCTTGCCGCGCATGTCGGTCATGGCGGTCTTGATGCCGTCACCATTCTCGCTGACGCTCTGGACCATGGTACCGAACGAACCGTTCAGCGTGGTGAAATCGAATACCCCGTACCACTCGCCGGATTGCAACAGCCCGGAGAAGAAGACCACGGCGAAGGCCAGTGCCAGGTAACTGCCTATGCTCACCGAGCGTGTTTTGTCTGTCATTAGCTAGCTCCATATGAATAATTATTTAATCTGAATAATTATAATTGATATGGATGTCACTAAATTGATGGTGGTCAAAATGGTTTGCTACAAATGACGAATGTATTGGGGTTATGTGACTGTGATCGCCATATGATTGGACGATAATCTGGTTTTTATCGAATTGTTTGAGTGAATAAAAAGCAGGGGCGGGATAGCGGGGCAAAAAAAACCGGGCACGAGGCCCGGTTTGGTCAATCAGTCAGATGTGATTACTGGAGTACCAGCACCATCAGCAGGCCGACGCTAATGGCAGATACCAGGAAGGCAAAGCCATAGAACACATAGTGGTGCAGCTTGGTGGTGTGGATCCCCAGATCGTGCAGACCGTGGTAGATACGGTGCATACCGTGCCAGACTGGCAGGGCGATGATCACCAGCAGGATGCAGGCACCCCACCAGGAGCTGGCGAACGCGTGCACGCGGTCATAGCTCATGGTTTCCACGTCCATGATGCCCATGGGCACCAGCAGACCGGTGATGAGGACAATGACCGGCAGCAGCATGGCAACGACCATGCCACCCGCACCAAACAGACCCCAGTAAATTGGTTCGTCAGAACGTCTCATTGTTTTCTCCTCAGGCCACGATGATCAGGACAAGCAGGGACACCAGCGCCAGCGCCACATACTGGGCGAGAACGATCGGCTTCTCCGGTACCAGGTCTTCACCACGGAAGATACGCATGGCTTTCGGCGCCAGGGCGAACCAGGTTTTGGCATGGAACAGGCACGCCGCCAGAGCGACGACATGGAACAGGATGGCGATCGGGCTTTGCAGGGATTCCAGCCAGCCGTTGAACGCTTCCTGACCCTGAACCAGGCGCATCAGGCCCCACATCAGCACAACGGCGTAGATGGAGACGAAGATACTGGTGCCTTCACGGATCATGTAACCGGTGTAGAAGGCGTTCTTCAGCCACCAGTCTTTCTTCATTTCGCGGACGTAAGGTTTACGTTTGCTATCAGTGTTGTTCATGGTCTCAATCCTGCTCTCAATCTGGCTTGAACATGGCGATCATGTAGTCCTTGGCGCTTTCGACCTTGCCAAGCTGGATGGCCGCTGCCGGATCGACGCCTTTCGGGCACACTTCGGAGCAGTAGCCCACGAAGGTACAGCCCCAGACGCCTTCGTCCTGGCTGATGATGCGCATACGCTCTTTGGCGCCGGCATCACGGTTGTCGACGTTGTAGCGATAGGCCAGAGCCAGTGCCGCCGGACCGGTGAACTTCTTGTTGATGCCGTACTGCGGGCAGGCCGCGTAGCAGAGACCACAGTTGATGCACTGGGAGAACTGCTTGTACTGCGCCATCTGGGCCGGAGTCTGGATGTACTCGCCATCACACAGGCTGCGCGGCTCGCTCGGGATGATGTACGGCTTGATGCTCTCCAGCTTCTCGATGAAGTCGGACATGTCGACCACCAGATCGCGCTCGATCGGGAAGTTGTTGAGCGGCTCGACGGTCATCTTGCCCGGCAGATAGTCGCGCAGGAACGCCTTGCAACCCAGCTTGGGCACACCGTTGACCATCATGCCGCAGGAGCCGCAGATCGCCATCCGGCAGGACCAGCGGAAGCTCAGGGTAGAGTCCAGGTGATCCTTGATGTACTGCAGGGCGTCCAGCAGAGACATCTCTCTCTGGTATGGCACCTGGAAGGTTTGCATCCAGGGCTCGTTATCCTGTTCCGGACGGTAGCGCAGGATCTCAATTTCAATCATCTCAGCCATTCTTCTTAGCCTCGTCTTGTTTCTCACCCTCGGAGCCGTACACGCGTTTTGCCGGCTGGGACTTAGTGATCTTCACATCGGAGTAATCGATGGAGGGCGTTTCGCCATTTTTGTAGAACGAGAGCGTGTGCTTGAGGAAGTTCACGTCATCGCGCTCTTCGTAACCATCCAGACGCTGGTGGGAACCGCGGGACTCTTTACGATTGATGGCGGAGTGCGCCATGGCTTCAGCCACGTCCAGCATGTAGCCCAGTTCGATGGCGTACAGCAGATCGGTGTTGAAGACAGAGGACTTGTCGTTGATTTTGACCTTTTTGTAACGGGCTTTCAGCTCGTTGATCTTGTCGATGGTGCCCTGCATCAGCTCTTCGGTACGGTAGATACCGACACCGGCTTCCATGGACATGCCCAGCTCGTTGCGGATATCGGCCGGGTTTTCGGTACCGTCTATGTCCATCAGGGAGAGGTGTTGCTTGATGAGCGCCTCGGCCTTGGCGGCCAGGGCTTCGGTATTGCCATGCTTCTGAGTCTTGGCAAATTCACCTGCCTGCTCACCGGCCAGCTTGCCGAATACCACGATCTCGGACAGGGAGTTGGAACCCAGACGGTTGGCACCGTGCAGACCGACGGAGGCACATTCGCCCGCGGCGTAGAGGCCGGGCAGACGGGTGGCACACTTGTTGTCAGTCTCGATACCACCCATGGTGTAGTGGGCAGTCGGACGTACCGGGATAGGCTCTTTGGCCGGATCCACGTTGACGTAGGCTTTGGCCAGTTCGCAGATGAACGGCAGACGCTCTTTCAGGTACTTCTCGCCAAGGTGACGCAGGTCGAGGTGAACCACATCGCCCATCGGGCCCTGAATGACGCGGCCTTTCTGCTGCTCTTGCCAGAATGCCTGGGAAACGCGGTCGCGCGGACCCAGCTCCATGTATTTGCTCTTCGGCTGGCCAATCGGGGTTTCCGGGCCCAAGCCGTAGTCTTGCAGGTAGCGGTAGCCATCCTTGTTCAGCAGGACGCCACCCTCACCACGACAACCTTCGGTCATCAGGATGCCGGTGCCCGGCAGGCCGGTCGGGTGATACTGGACGAACTCCATATCACGCAGCGGTACGCCGTGACGGTAGGCCAGTGCCATGCCGTCGCCGGTGACGATGCCACCGTTGGTGTTGTAGCGATAGACACGGCCAGCACCGCCGGTTGCCACGATCACGGATTTGGCCTGGATGAAGCGGGTGATACCGTTCTGGATGTCGAAGGTCAGTACGCCCTGGACACGGCCGTCGTCCACGATCAGATCAAGGCAGAAATGCTCGTCGAAGCGCTTGATGCTCGGGTATTTGACGGAGGTCTGGAACAGGGTGTGCAGAATATGGAAACCGGACTTGTCTGCGGCGAACCAGGTACGCGGAACCTTCATGCCACCAAACGGACGCACGTTGGCTTTGCCATCCGGCTTGCGGCTCCAGGGGCAACCCCAGTGCTCCAGCTGGATCATCTCTTTGGTCGCGTTGTTGACGAAGTATTCCACAACGTCCTGCTCGCACAGCCAGTCACCACCGGAGACGGTGTCGTTGAAGTGGTTTTCGAGGGAGTCGTCATCACGGACGACACCGGCGGCGCCGCCTTCGGCAGCAACCGTGTGGCTGCGCATCGGGTAAACCTTGGAAATCAGGGCGATGTCCAGGTCTGGCTGTGATTCGGCTATAGCGATAGCGGCGCGTAAGCCGGTACCGCCAGCACCGATGATGGCCACATCGGTCTTGATAATATCCACATCTGCCTCCTTAGGGATAGATTTGCTGGGCACGATTTTGCTCTATGAAAAAAATTCAGGCTTGATGCAAGTCAAACTGCTAGGTTTTATTCCCTTTTTATTGGTTATTTTTCTATAAAACACCCAAATCCCTGGATGAAAATGTCGTTATTATCGTCATTTTTTGGTGTTACTGAGCAGTTGAACACCTAGCTACGAGCACTTTAACTTCTGGATTGTACGTAGTTTTCTTTCAATAAAATGCGAATCACCTCTCTTTTTAGGTACTCGCGAAAAAAATTTTAAGTTTTTTATTGTAATTTTTTAATGAGAATTATTGGCATTTATCTATTCGGATAGAAATATGTAATCCGAAATGCGGCGGTAACCACGGCGGTGATCTGATAATTCCAGACGAATTACAAGGATTTCAAGGCGGGGTATTTGGCGGGTAATGTGAGATTACTCACTGAAAATTAAGCGCTATTTAGAAAAATAAAAGGGGCCTGTACGGCCCCTTTTGCTCATGCTCAAATGCGGAACATGCCGACCTGATTGCTCAGTTCACCCGAAATATTTTTAAGTTGTTCAGAGAGATGGCGTGAGCTGTCTGCATCCACTGCCAGTTCGTCCGAGACATCTTTCACTGCCTGAATGTTGCGGCTTACCTCGTCGGTGACGGCCCGCTGCTCTTCAGCCGCGCTGGAGATCTGGGTCGCCATGTCGGAGATCTGGTTGATCGAGGTGGTGATCTGCTCCAGCGCGTGGGTGGCGTTGTTGGCGTCATCCACGCTGTTCTGGGCCAGCAGCTGGCCTTCGTGCATGGTGCTGACCGCCCCTTGGGTATTGCGTTGCAGGGTTTCGATCATATTGCGGATCTCGACGGTGGAGCTGTGGGTACGCTGTGACAGGACGCGCACCTCGTCGGCTACCACCGCAAAGCCGCGGCCCTGTTCACCGGCACGTGCCGCTTCGATGGCGGCGTTGAGTGCCAGCAGGTTGGTCTGCTCGGCGATGCCCTGAATGGTGGATAGGATGGTGTTGATCTCCTGGGCGTTTTTCTCCAGTTCCTGAATGATGTTGGAGGCCTGTTCCACCTGGGTGGCCAGATCTGTGATGGAGCGCTGGTTGCGGGCGATCACCTGCTTGCCATGCTCGCAGCTGCTGGAGGAGCTGCGGGCCGCTTCGGCGGTTTGCTCCGCGTTGCTGGCAACCTCGACCGCAGTGGCCGACATCTCGTGTACCGCAGTGGCGATCTGGGAGATCTCGTTTTGCTGGCGTGCCAGCCCCTGATTGGCCTTCTCCGCCATGCTGTGGGAGGACTTGGCCTGCTGGTTGAGTTGGCCGGAGGAGTTGGAGATATCCTGCACCATCACATGGATCCGCTCGATGAAGGTGTTGACGTGTTTGGCAACCGCGCCTACTTCATCCTCACGTTCAATCTTGATGCGGCGGGTCAGATCGCCGTTGCCACGGGAGAGATCGGCAATCGCTTCGCCCAGGGTTTTCAGAGGGGCCAGCGAGCCGTTGATGGCGACATAGGAGAAGCCTGCCACGATCAGTATGGTGATAAGCCCCTGAATGAGGGAGGAGGTAACCATGCGGCGTACCGATTGGTAGGCGATCTCTTCATCCACCATCATGCCGTAATACCAGTTGGTATTGGGAATGGCATTAAAGTCGTAGACCTCTTTCTTGCCGCTGATCACCAGCTCGTTGATCATGCCGTCATGGGCGACCTGATTGATGTAGGCCGCAGTCAGCTCCGGTGCCAGAGCGGTGGCGGATTTCAGGCTCAGGGAGGCATCGGGGTGCGCGATGATGGTGCCATTGCTGTCCACCAGCATGGCGTAGGTGCCCTCGGTGGTGACCGCAAGAATGTCCGAGATCAGTGAGCTGATGGAGACGTCACCGGCGATGACCCCCTGGGTATTGCCACGCTGGAACGGCTCGGCAATGGTGACAATCAGCTGGCCGGTGGAGATGTCGGCATAAGGGGAGGTGATGGTCATCTTGCCAGCAGCCATTGCGTCTTTGTACCAGGGGCGTTGACGGGGGTCATAACCGGCGGGCAAGTCAGTCGGTTTGCTCTGGATCATTTTGCCGTCAGCGGTACCGGCATAGACCAGGTCGAAGCCACCGGCATTCATGGACTGGGCCAGATGACTGATGGGCTCATCTTCTTTGGCGAATGCTTCCTTGGTGGTGCTGACCATGCTGATCCGGGCGTCGACCCAGCGGGAGATCCCCTTGACGTTGGCCATGGAGCTTTCGTCGATGATGTTCCAGACCAGTCGCTGGGTCTCGCTGCGCAGTTGCGAGGTGTTGTACCAGACCTGCAGGCCGGTGATCACCAGAATGATGACCCCGATAGCCAGAACAAGCTTGTTTTTAATGGATAAGTTCATAGTTACATCCTTGATGAGCGTCAGTCTGAAGTGTGTGGCATCTGATTATTGTTATAGCCTTGTTACTATCGGCCGTAGTCGAACTTTTTTTACCCCGGTCAACAAATTAAAGTTAGTGCCTAAATGGGGGCTTATCCATACGCGTATCGTCCCATCATGGTGAGATAAAGCGATCTGGTCGATTGGTGAAGATTCCATCGACCCCCATGCTAGAGAGCGTTTCATAATCTTCGGGATAATCAACGGTATAAACCAGAACTTTGAGCCCCCGGCGATGTGCATCATCGACTAGCGCGGCGTCGATGAAATCAACATCGCAATTGATGGACCAGGCCCCCAGCTCGTCGGCAAACTGCGCCAGGTTGAGCGGCAGGTTGGCGGTCAGGGCGCCGAGGCGGATATCGGGCCGCAAGGCGGCAAATCGGGCCAGCTCCGGGTGATGGAAGGAGGAGACCACCCACTGGCCGGGAGTAAAGCCCAGCTCGGCCTCTGCCCGTCGGGTCAGGGCTGCCACCGCATCGGCGGTATGAGTCCCCTTGAGCTCGATATGCAGCTCGCAGCGTCCGGCGATGATCTCCATCACCTGCCACAGGGTCGGGATCACCTCTCCTTCACTGGCATCGAGCTGCTCCAGATAGGAGCGGGATTGTTCGGTCAGCACCCCCTTGCCATTGGTGCAGCGCTCCAGCCGCCGGTCGTGGAAGACCCACAACTCGCCATCGGCCGCCTGCACGTCGATCTCGATGGCTGATGCTCCCAGTTCCAGCGCTTTGGCCATCGCCTTGAGGGTGTTCTCCGGTGCCAGACCGCTGGCTCCACGGTGGGCAATAATCTGCATGTTCTGCTCCTTTTACCTCGCGGATCAGCCGCGGCTCAGGTGAATGTCGATCTGTTGATGGGGCAGGGTAAGTCCCTGCTGCTGCATCTTCTCCAGCACCAGCGAGTGAACCTCGTGAGTGATGGGCATCCGGTGATCCATGTTGTTGACGTAGAGGCGGATCTCGTAGATCAGTGCCGAGTCGGTGAATTCGATCAGGAAGACCTCGGGCGTCGGCGTCTCCAATACCAGGGTCGATGCCTGGATGGACTCCTCCAGAATGCGCTGCACCAGTTTTGGATCCCGGGTCAGGCCGATCCGGATCCGCAGTTTGACCCGGGTGATGGCATCGGAGAGCGACCAGTTGATGAACTGTTCGGTGATGAAGGCCTTGTTGGGCACGATTATCTCCTTGCGATCCCAATCCACTATGGTGGTGGCCCGGGTTTTGATCTTGGTGACGGTGCCGGTGAGATCGCGGATGGTGACGGTGTCACCGAGCCGGATCGGCTTCTCGAACAGGATGATGAGGCCGGAGACAAAGTTGGCGAAGATCTCCTGCAGACCGAAACCCAGCCCCACCGAGAGAGCGGCGACCAGCCACTGGGTCTTCGACCAGTCGATGCCGAGCATGGAGAAGCCGGTGAGGGCGCCGATCAGGATCACCAGATACTTGCTGGTGGTCGTGAGGGCAAAGCCGGTACCCGGGGAGAGGCTGAGGTGTTGCAGCAGGGTCAGCTCCATCAGCCCCGGCAGGTTGCGGGCTGTCACCACGGTCAGAATGAAGACGAAGGCGGTCAGCATCAGATCCTGCAAGGTGATGGCCGAGAGCTGCTCGATGCCGCCAATCTTGCTGCTCACCTGCCATACCTCGATATTGCTGAGGAAGCTGAAGGCGGAGTTGAGATCCGACCATTGCACCACCACCAGCATGGTGAAGCCCAGCATCAGCAGGGTGCGCACCAGTCCCAGCGACTGGGCGCTGATGGTATCGAGATCCAGCTCAGTCTCTTCCACCACGTCCGGGGTCTCGGAGCTGAGCTCGTCATGCCCCTCTTCCCGGCCGCGCTGGGCCAGGATCTCGGCCCGCTTGCTCTTGGCGCGCTCGAAGGCGAGGCGGCGGCGCTGGATCAGCATCCAGCGTCTGGCCAGATAGTAGACCAGCAGGCAACCCAGCCCCATCAGCAGGCTAAGTTCCAGCTGGCGCAGCAGGGTGCGCGAGGTATAGAAGTAGCCAAACAGGGCGCCGAACACCGCCAGCAGCGGCGCCAGCATCAGGCTGTTCCAGATGAAGTGGTGCAGCAGATGGGGCTTGGTCATGTCGGTCTGGCCCCAGGTGAGCGGCAATCGCTCCCGGTTGAGACGGGCAAAGAAAAGCAGCAGCCAGAGTGCACCGATCATGAAGGCCATCCGGCCGAGGGAGTCGTAGAAGGCGTGCTCCTGATAGCTGTTGGCCATCCCCTGCACGAAGAAACTCGGGATCAGCACCAGCAGCAGGGTGCGAAACTGCCCCCACACCTTTTGCACCTGTTCCCGAGGCCAGCGGAAGTGGTGGATCAAAATCCCCCTCTCCAGTGTCAGATGGCGGGCCATCACCAGCGCCAGCAGCAGAAACCAGATCTCGCCAAGACCGCGCGCCACCGCAACCGTAAACGGGTATTGCCAGGCCCCTTCGAGCAGGCCGCGTACCATCAGCACCATGGCGGGCAAGGGGAGTGCGGCAAGCAGGGAGCGCAGCAGCAAGCGGCTGGTGAGGCTGAATTTGTCCTGGGTCACCTTGCCGATCCGCGGCGCAATATGGTCGCAATAGAGGCTCAGATGACGGGCCAGCTTGAACCAGCTCCAGGCCAGCACCAGCAGACCAATACCGGCCAGCGTGAGGCTCAGCGGGCTGTTCTCGGCGATGGCGTAGGGCAGTTGCAACCAGTTGTCCGGGTTGAAGGCCAGGGTCAGCGCGGCGGGAATACCGAGCATCACCTGTGGGGTAAAGGGGCGCACATCGGGCATCCAGAACAGGTGGCTGGCGCTTATTTCACGGATCTCGTCGATCTTGCTGTTCTGGCGGCTGTAGAGCAGCTTGAGACGGGTCTGCTCCTGAATGAGGGTGTCGGAGGCGTCGTTGAGCCGGGTCAGCAACTGGCGCCGGGCCTTGAGCAGGTTGTCGAGCACCGCTTGCTGCGGCCGATCGAGCGTCACCTCCTCTTCGGCCATCAGCTTGTCGCGCAGCTGGCGGGTATCCTTGAGCCCATCCTGCTCGCTCTCGTACTGGTACTTGGCCATGCGGGCGCTGACGATGGCTGACTCCAGCTTGTCGAGGGGGAACTGGGGAGGCAGATCGGAGAGTTTGCTACGCAGGTTCTCGCCATAGGCATTACTGATCTGCAGCCACTCCAGCTGTTCGCGTACCGAGTTGACCAGCTCATTCAGTTCAAACAGATTCTTGTCGACAGTGCGCTGTTCGTCCTGCACCCGCTCAATCTGATCTTCCAGTGTGCCGAGCTGGATGGAGAGCGCCTGATTCTGCTGTTGCTGCTCCAGCAGCAGCGGCATGTCGGTGGTGAGCTGTTTGCGCAGCCGTTCGCTCTCCTCCAGCGCCTGCTCGGTCTTCTCCCGCCGCAGCTGGTTCTGCTGGGTCAGCAGGCTGGCTTGCCACTCATCCTCGTCGGCGATGGCCAGATTGAGCTCCTGCAGCTTCAGCTTGCCGAGATCGTTGCGCTGCTGGGCCGAGAGTTGCTCCAGCTCCAGCATCTGGATCCGGTCGGAGAGGCTCTGCTCCTTCATTCTGGTCAGCAGCAGTTGTGCCTCCTGCTGGCGATCCGATTCGCTGCTGAAGCTCAGTCGCTCCAGCTGGCTGCGGGTCAGTTGCAGCTGTTTGCGCAGATCGTCCACCCGCAGGTGATACTCCTGACCGGTGCTCTCCAGCTGGTTGAGGCTGTCCATCACCCCCTGCCGCTCCTTGCGCAGGTTGAGCTGACGGTTGCTGCTCAGGCCTATGGCCTGGCGCAGCGCCTCCTCCTTAAGGCTCGCCAGCGGCGGGCGAGCGGCGGGCTGATAGTTGTGCAGGCTCTCCTTGAGGCGTGCCGACTCCTTGGGGTAATCGATAAGGATCTGCTGATAGGCTTTGCTCTGCTCCCGATAGCGCTCGGCCTCTCTGGCAAATTGCAGCGCCTGCTGGTAGCTCTCCCGCAGCTTCTGGTTTTCCGGGGTATCGCTCTTGGGCACGCTCTGCAACAGGGATTCGGCCTGGGCAATGGCATCGTCGGCGCGCACGGCTGGCGGCAACAAGATAAGGGAGAGCAGCAAGAGGGTGAGCAGGCGTTGCAACATGAGGCTCGTTTCCGTTCAGAAGAGGTGGCCCTAGCCTAAAACAGGGCAGGGAGGCGGGTAAAGCAGTCTATATTAATGATTCATAACACAAATAACAGGAAGTCGTGCTGCCGTTTCGCTATGATCCCGGCCGCTTTCTCTCCACCGAGTCGAATATGTCAGCTGTTGATCTGGGCACAGCCCCGCTATCTCGCCTTTTCTGGCGTTACGTAACCCCGACCGTGGCGGCCATGCTGATCACCGGCATCTATGTCACCATCGATGGCATCTTCGTTGGCCATGTGCTGGGTCAGGATGGCATGGCCGGTCTGATGCTGGCTTATCCCATCTGCGCCGTGCTCTATGCGGTGGGGGCCCTGATCGGCATGGGGGCCTCGTCGCTGGTCTCCTTCTATCTGGGGCAGGGCAACCCGGCCAAAGCCCGCCATATCGTCGGCAATGCCCTGGTGATGGTGTTGCTTGCCTCGGCACTGCTCAGTTTTATCGGGATCCGTTATGGCGAGCCCATGCTGGCCTGGATGGGGGCGGAGGGGGAGATCTTCACCTCCGGGCTCTCCTACCTGCAGGCCTACGCCTGGCTGGGCGTCTTTGCGGTGCTGTCGATGGCGTTCAGCTCTCTGCTGCGCAACGATGGCCGCCCCGGGTTTGTCACCCTCATCATGGTAGTCGGGGGCCTGCTTAACGTGCTGCTCGATTATCTGCTGATGGTAGTGTTTCCGTTTGGACTGGCCGGGGTGGCGACGGCCACCATGCTCTCCCAGGCAGTGACGGGCCTAGCCTGCCTGTGGCACTTCTTCACGCCGCGCAGCCAACTGCGGATAAGCTGGGACACCTTGCGCCCCGATCTGCGGCTGATGGGTGAGACGGTGCGCCTCGGGATCTCCAGTTTTCTGATGTACCTCTATCTCTCTGTGGTGCTGGCGCTGCACAACAAGGCGTTGCTGGCGGTCGGCACTTCGCTGCACGTGGCGGCCTACGGGGTGATCAGTTACACCGAGGCCTTCTTCTATCTGGTGTTTGAGGGGATCGCCATGGGTATCCAGCCCATCGCCAGCTTTAACGCGGGCGCCGGTCACTGGCGGCGGGTGCTGCGGATCCGCAATCTGGCACTCGGAGTGACGTTGGGGATCGCCCTGTGCGCCATGTTCCCGCTTTATCTGTGGCCGGAGGCGGCGGTCTATCTGTTTGCCGGCGACAACGCCACCTTGCTGCCGGTGGCGAGCCTCGGGATCTGGCTCTACTTCTGGGGGCTGCCGATGGAGGGTTTGCTGCTGGTGGGGGCCACTTACTTCCAGGCCATCAATCGGGCCCGCATCGCCTCCCTGCTCACCGGCGGCAAGCTGGTGCTGATCGGCGGTTTCTTGTGGGGATTCTCGACCCTGTGGGGCGTGCCCGGCGTCTGGCTGGCATTGCCAACGTGCAGCTCGCTGCTGGTGCTGGTAATGTGGCGGGCGATGCGTCGGGAGTCCGGTGCCCACGCGCTGGCCGGATAGGTAATCAGGTTCGACGTGCAGATAGCAGACAGGCAGCCATGGGCTGCCTGTTTTGTTAGAGGATGTTTTGTTAACGGGCTCTGCCGATTCAGGGCTTGAAGGCGCCGATAAAGATAGCGGGATCGACCCGGGTGTCGTTGAGGCTGACGTTCCAGTGCATATGGGGGCCGGTAGCGCGGCCGGTCGAACCGACTCGCCCGACGATACCGCCACGCGGCAGGCTCTGGCCGAGCTTCACATCGATCTTCGACATGTGGCAGAACATGCTGATGAGCCCCTGACCGTGGTCGACAAAGACGGTATTGCCATTGAAGAAGTAGTTGCCGATCAGGATCACCTTGCCGGCGGCGGGGGACTTGATCGGGGTGCCGGCGCCCACGGCGAAGTCGAGGCCGGAGTGGGGATTGCGCTCCTCGCCATTGAAGAAACGACGCAGGCCAAACGGGCTGGAGAGGGGGCCGTTGACCGGCTTGTCGAACATCAGGTTGCTCGGCTGGTTGGGGCTGAAGGTCTGGTAAGCCCGGGTCTGCTCCGCCAGCTCGCGGTTGATACGGGTCATATCCTCGGCGAGCGGATTGACCTGACGGCTGTTCTTGAGCTTGATGTGCTGCTCGCGGTAGTGCTTGGGGGTCACGGTGAAGCCGAGAATACGGCCATCACCTGTGCTCAGTTGCTGGGCACCGGGCGGGTTTTTGAGAGAGATGCCGACGATGGCGATCCACTGGTTGTCTTCGCGCACCACCAGCACGGGTTTGTCGTGATAGCGGGCCGTGGGGGCAGTGGGTGACGCGCCAAGAGGGATCACCGCAACGCCACCTGGCACCGGATGGTTGAGCAGACGGCTGATAAAACCCTCGGCCAGGGCCGACTGGCTGGCCAGTAACAACAACAGACAACACACAACTCTCATGACGATACCACTCGATGTTAAAACGCCCGGGATGGCGGGATGACAGCCTCCTGTCCGGCAGTCGCCGATCACTAAAGGGTGATCACGACATGCTGGCCACGACAGGCGCGGCTGGAGGAGGGGACAGATTGTGCCTCGTTATGGTCGAGGCAGCCAGAGGCGGGGCGTGGCTGACGCCCATTTTGTGCATCGCTGCGTCAGGTTTTATGTCGTGGTCGGGCCGCTTCGCCATTGAGTCGCCCCCCGCCCTGGCTCTAGAATCGGCTTCCGGCACTGATGCCACCGACACTCCGAGGAGACGATATGAACGGATTACCCCCTTTGCGCACCACACCGGCCCGGTACACGACAGGTCGTGGCTGGCTCTGGGTTCGCAGCGGGTTCGATATCTTCAACAAGGGGATGGGGATCAGCGTAGCCATGGTGCTGGTCTGGTTGATGGTGGGCATGCTGCTGGAGCAACTGCCGGCAGGGGGCCTTATCTCCCAGCTGCTCTACATGGTGTGGGGCGCGGGTTGGGTGGCGGTCGCCGCTCGGGGTTATCGGGGGGAGCCGCTGCAGTTTGCCGATCTCTTCGCCGGTTTTCGCCACAAGTTGACCCCGCTGATGCTAGGCGGTCTGCTGGTGTTGCTGCTGTTTAGCCTGGTGGGCCTCGTCTGTCTCGGTCTGCTCTCCATGTGGGGGCTGCTCCCGCTGCTGACGCAGGATCCCGAGAGCATGGTGGTCTCTGCGAGCCAGTTGCAGCAACTACTGCTGGTATTGCTGGTGGGGATGCTGCTCATCATTCCCGTGCTGATGGGGGTCACCTTTGCTCCGGCGCTGATCTACCACCACGATATCGGCATCATCCAGGCGGTACGGCTGAGCTTCTTCGGCTGCTGGCACAATATTTTTCCCTTCTTCTGGTGGGGGCTGCTCTCAGCCATGTTATTGCTGTTTGGCGCTGTGCTGTTACTGGTAGGTCTGCTGGTGGTGATCCCGGCGCTCAACTACTCCATCTATGTGGCTTATCGGGATATTTTCCTGGACGAGAGTGCGCAGCCGGAAGCGCCGCACTCAGAACCATTCGGATTTGAAGCCTGATCAAGGGATCAGAGTGAAGAAGGGGCCCGCAGCGGCCCCTTCTTCATGATCGGGTTTGAGGTGTGCTTACTCCTGCCAGATGGGATCCGTCGCCATGCGGGCCAGCAGAAAATCGAGGAAGCTGCGCAGCAGTGGCGACATCTGTTTGCGGGTGGCATACACCCCGTAGACCCCGAGGCGCTTGGGCTGCCAGTCGGTCAGCAGGGGCACCAGTTCCCCGCGCTCCAGATAGGGTTGTGCCGAGTAGCGGGGTTGCAGGCTGATCCCGGCGCCTTCCAGCGTTGCTTCCAGCAGCAGGTTGGAAATATTGGCACTCAGGTTACCGCTAACCGGCACTGACTCGGGACCGTCCGGTCCATTGAACTCCCACAGGCTCTTGCCAAAGTAGGTGTAGGTGAGGCAGTTGTGCAGCGCCAAATCCTGCACCTTGTGTGGCATCGGATGACGGGCCAGATAGGCCGGGCTGGCGCAGACTACCGAGTGGCAGGTGCCGAGACGACGCGCCACCAGATTGGGGTCTAGGTCGTTGGTGATGCGCACCGCCAGATCGATCCGCTCCTCTACCAGATTGACGGTTCTGTCGAGCAGCAGAATGTCGATGGCCGTCCCCGGGTATTGGGCGAGATAGTCGTTGGCAGCCCCGACCAGCAGCGCTTCTGACAGGGAGTAGCTGCTGGTGATCCGCAGTTGCCCCTTGGGGGCGTCATCCCCCTTCACGGCGATCTGCTCCATCTCTTCGCCGAGCGCCAGCATGGCGCGGGCCCGGTTCAGTGCCTCCTCTCCTGGCCCGGTCAGACTCAGACGACGGGTAGTACGGTGCAGCAGGCGGGCGCCCATCCAGCTCTCCAGCTCGGCCAGATAGCGCGACACCATGGCGCGCGACATATCCAGTTTCTCTCCGGCGCCGCTCAGGCTCCCTTGTTCGACTACGCTGACAAAGACCCGCAAGGCGGTCAGTCGATCCATGTACGGCTCTCTATATGTTCGATATGTGCAACAGTGATGCGCTTTTTATGCTGTATTTGCACCTTAAGTGATCCAATACACTGTGTCCATCAAATGAACCCCCGAATACTTAATGAGGAATAGATGATGAACAACACCCTGATCCGCAACCTGACTCTGGCGACCACCCTGCTGAGTGGCGCCGCACTGGCCGCCCCCCTGAGCGTGACCGTCTACAACCCTGGCGAGAAGGCGATCTTCCCGGTCTCCTCCTCACTGGTGACCGGTGACAAAGAGGCCATCCTGATCGATGCCCAGTTCGATGTGCAAAATGGTCAGGCGCTGGTCGACATGATCAAGAAGAGCGGCAAGAAGCTGACCACTGTCTATATCAGTGCCGGTGACCCCGACTTCTATTTCGGTCTGGAGCCGGTCATGGCGGCGTTCCCGGATGTCAAAGTGCTGGCCGATCAGCATGTGGTTGACCACATCAACCAGACCAAGGATGCCAAGCTGAGCTACTGGAGCCCGATCCTCGGCAAGGGCGCACCGAAGAGCCTGACCGTGCCGCAAGTGATGACCGCCAGTCACCTGACGCTGGATGGTGAGAAGATTGAAATCAAAGAGATGAACACCCCGAATGCTTACCTCTGGGCCCCTTCCATCAAGACTGCTTTTGGTGGTGTGCCGGTCTACCACGGGGTGCATGTCTGGATGGCCGACAGCCAGACCAAAGCGGCTCGCAGCAACTGGGTCAAGGCGCTGGATAACCTGCTGGCCCTGAAACCCGAGCGTGTGGTACCGGGCCACTTCCTGGGCTCTGCTCCCAAAGGCACTGCCGCTGTGACCTTTACCCGTGACTATGTAGAGCGTTTCGAACAGGAGCTGGCCAAGGCGAAAAACTCCGGTGAGCTGATTGAGGCTCTGAAGAAGGCCTATCCGGCACTGCCGGTTGACGATGGTCTGGCCATCGGTGCCAAGGTCAATACCGGCGAGATGAAGTGGTAAGCCACTGAGCCTGCTTTCCCTGTGTTTTTTACCGGGCCTAAGGGCCCGGTTTTTTATCCGAGATTGAAGTGAGAATGAAGATGAGCGAACAACAAACCACCCTCTATTATGTCTATGACCCGCTCTGTGGCTGGTGCTACGGTGCCGCCCCCCTGTTGCAGGCGGCAGCCACCATTGCTGGGCTCAAGATCGAGCTGCATGCGGGCGGTCTCTGGATGGGTAGTCGCCGTCAGCCGATGGGCGAGGCATTGCGTGATTATGTGCGCCCCCATGATCAGCGGATCGAAGCGCTGACCGGCCAGCATTTTGGCGAACGCTACTTTAACGAACTGCTGCTGCGGGAAGGCTGTCTGCTGGACTCCGAGCCGCCGATCCGTGCGGTTTTGGCCGTCACGGCGTTGGGGGGCGATGGGCTGGTCATGTTGCACCGGATCCAGCAATCCCACTATCGGGACGGGATCTGGATTGGTGAGCCGGCATTTCTCGCCACGCTGGCGGCAGAGCAGGGGATTGCAGCCGAGGCATTCCAGCAATCCTATCTGCAGGCGCCCTTGCTGCAACATCTGGCAGATAGCCAAGGCTGGATGAAACGGCTGGGCGGTCAGGGTTATCCCACCCTTGGGTTGATGCACAACGGTAAGGTGAGTACTGTGCGAGTGGCTGACTTTTTGGGCGATCCTGCCGGGTTGCGTCAGCATCTTCTTGAGTTGATGGAATAGTTATTAGAATGTGGACGGACAAGGTCTCTTTAGAAGTGGAGTGAACGGGCCGATATTCCTGTATGCAGAAGCGATATGAAAGCCTTCGACTTTCTGCTTGCAGACTATGCTCTATGTGACCATTCCCGGCGGATGTTGCGGGAGTGCAGACTCATTTCAAGGAAGCCCCCATATGTTCAAAAACATGTCTATCGGCCAGAAACTGAGTGCCGGATTTGCCATCCTGGCACTGCTGGTACTGGGCTTGGCCTGGTTTTCCATCAGCCAGTTGGCAAAGCTCTATGGTGATACCGAAACCATCACTGACAACCTGCTGCCGTCAACCCGCTATGCCAGCCAGATGCATGTTGCCATTCTGGATGCGCGCCGCTCAGAGCTGGCCCAGGTCATCGGTGGTCTGAACAAGGATGATCAAGAGGTAAGCGATCGCACCCTGACCTTCAATAAGGCCAGGCAGGAATTTGAGCAAGCAGCCCAAAAATACGGTGCTTTAGCTTTCACTACAGGTGAAGAGAAACAGGTTTATGAGCAGGTGGTTGCGGCGGGGGCCAAGTATTTTGCGGTGCATGACCAACTGTTGAGCGCCTTCGCTGCTGGCGATCTGGAGCGAGTCAGAAGTCTGCGCAAAAACGAAACCCGGGTCGCGCTGGAGGAGGTGGGAGCAAAATCCTTCCGCTTGCGGGAAATCAATAACGAGATTGCGGCCCAGATGACAAAAAATGTGGAGGCGCTCTACAGCAGTGCCAGAACCATGAGCGTCATCGTCAGTCTGGTGACGCTGGGTTTTGTGGTGGCAATTGCCTGGCTGCTGACTGGTCAGATCCGCAACCCCGTGATGGCGTTACTGGAACAGACCCGTCGTGTCTCCTCTGGTGATCTCACCTCCCGTATCGATATGCAGCAGTTCAACAATGATGAACTGGGAACCCTTGCCAAAGGGTTTGGTGAGATGCAGACCAATCTGCGCACTCTGGTGAGTGAAGTGTCGGGCTCTGTGGTTCAACTGAGTTCCGCTGCGGAGGAGATCAGCTCTGTTGCCAGCCAGTCAGCCAACAATATGAATGCTCAGCAACATGAGCTGAACCAGCTGGCGACGGCGATGAACGAGATGCAGGCTACGGTGCAGGAGGTCTCTCGCAACACCAGCGATGCGGCCAGTGCCGCCACCTCGGCCAGCGAAACGGCAGAGATTGGTGCGCAAACGGTGAATGACTCCATTCTGCGCATCGAGCGGGTCGCCGGTGCTATCGAGAGCACTGCGGTGGTGATACGCCAACTGGGCGATGACAGCCGCAATATCGGTATGGTGCTAGAGGTGATCCGTGGCATTGCCGAACAGACCAACCTGCTGGCATTGAACGCAGCCATTGAAGCGGCCCGTGCCGGTGAGCAGGGGCGGGGTTTTGCGGTGGTGGCCGATGAGGTGCGTACTCTGGCCAAGCGCACTCAGGATTCCACCTCCCAGATCAACACCATTATTGCCGAGTTACAGCAGCGTGCCGAACAGGCCGGCAGTACCATGCAACAGAGTCAGGAGCTGATGAACACCACGGTTGCTACCGCGCGGGAAGCTGGCGAGTCTATCTCCCAGATCAGTGGCTCAGTCAGCAGCATCTCCCACATGAACATCCAGATTGCAACGGCCACGGAAGAGCAGGGCGCGGTGAGCGAGGAGCTCAACCGTAACGTGGTCAATATCAGTCATGCTTCCGAAGAGGTGGCCGCCGGTGCCACCCAGATGGCTCAGGCGTGCAACGAGTTGAACCACCTGGCTACCCAACTGCAGGATATGGTGCGCCGTTTCAGGGTGTAATCCATCGGCGAGTCAAACAGCCCGATTACCGCAAGGTGGTCGGGCTTTTCTGTTTTGGAGGGGCAGCCAGAGAGGCTCACTGCAAGTGGATGACTTGTCCCGCCGGACGATATTGTGCATGCTGATGGCCCATTTTCCAGGCAGGACTCTTGCTGTATGAATCTTCGCGATCTCGAATATCTGGTGGCGCTGGATGAGGAAAAACATTTTCGTAAAGCTGCTGAACGCTGCTTTGTCAGTCAACCCACCCTGAGCGGCCAGCTGCGCAAGCTGGAGGATGAACTCGGGGTCATTCTGATCGAACGTACCTCGCGCAAGGTGCTGTTTACGCCTGCTGGCGATGCCATGGCCCATCAGGCGCGTCGGGTGCTCAAGGAGGTGCGCGAGCTCAAGAGCATCGGTCAGCACTTCTCCGAACCGATGTCCGGGGAGATCCATATCGGTTTTATTCCGACCGTGGGCCCCTACCTGTTGCCCCGCATTATCCAGACCCTGCGTGAGCGTTTTCCCCAGCTGGAGTTTTACCTCTATGAGGAGCAGACCCAAACCCTGCTCAAACGGCTGGAAGAGGGGGAGCTGGATTGCGTCATTCTGGCCGAGATGCCTGGGATGGAGGGGTTTGGTTCAATCCAGCTCTATCATGAGCCGATGTGGTTGGCGGTGCCTTGCCATCACCCCGAAGCACAGGCCAAACAGGTGCCACTCGGTAATCTCAAGGGCAAGAAATTGCTGATGCTGGCCGATGGCCACTGTTTGCGGGATCAGGCGATGGGATTCTGTTTCGCCGGCGGGATAGGTGAGGATCAACGCTTTAAGGGGACCAGTCTCGAGACGCTGCGTAACATGGTGGCCGCCGGTAGTGGCATGACTTTGGTGCCAAAGTTGGCCGTACCTGCCGATCATGATGAGGGCGGGGTGAGCTATCGACCTGTGGTTGACCCTGTGCCGGGGCGTACCATCTCGCTGCTCTATCGCCACTACTCGGTGCGTCGCCCCTGTTTCAACGAGCTGGCCGCCTCGATCGCCACGCTGATGACCAAGCAGTTGGCCCAATAAAAAAACCGGCAGCCAAGGCTGCCGGTTTTGCTTCTGCCGCGAGAGCAGCTTAGAAGATATCGTCGGTTGAGACAGGCCCTTCTACATCGGGGTTGTCACCGCCGTAGACCTGATTGCCATCCGAGCTCGGTGCTGCGTAGCGGGTCGGCTCGGTCCCTTCCTTGAAGTATTCGTCGGTTCCGCCACTGGTTGCCAGCAGGCCGGTTTCGCTATCAATCTTCACCGTCATGATCCCCTCGGGAACCGGCATCTTGTGCTCAGGCAGCTTTTTGAGGGCGACTTTCATGAAGTCGATCCAGATAGGCTGCGCGGCGCCACCGCCAAACTCGGCACGGCCAAGGCCACGCTGGTGGTTGTCAAAACCGATCCAAGAGGTGGCAACTATATCCGGGGTGTAGCCGGAGAACCAGGCATCCCGCGATTCGTTGGTGGTACCGGTTTTACCGGAGATGTCGTGACGTTTCAGGTCGCGGGCTGCACGCCAGCCGGTACCACGCCAGCCGTTGCCCCCCCAGATGGCTGTACTCAGAGTGTCGGTGATCAAGAATGCACTCTGGGCACTGATGGTATGCGGGGCGATGGTTGGCGCGAGAGGGCTCTGCGTGCCATCTTGTGCGGCTCCATCAACAGTTGTCTGCGGCAGTGTGCTCTGCTCGGGTGCGGCCTGCTGTTCGCAGGTGGTGCAAGCAATAGCAGGGTTGGCCTGATAGAGGGTGTTCTCCAGACTGTCGGTCACTTTGTCGATGAAGTATGGGGTCACCAGGAAGCCACCGTTGGCCAGAACCGAGTAACCACGCACTACCTCGAGGGGGGTGAATTCGGCAGCACCCAGCGCCAGCGACTCATGGGGAGAGATGAAGTCGCGGGGGAAGCCAAAGCGGGTCAGACCGTCGATATAGGTATCCAGACCGATAGCGCGCATCAGTCGAACCGACATCACGTTCTTGGACTTGGCCAGACCCAGACGCAGCGGGGTGGGGCCATCATAAACGGCCGGGGAGTTCTTGGGCTGCCACATGGGCCCTTTTGATGGATCCCACTGGTTGATCGGCGCATCGTTGATGAGCGACGCCAGGGTATAGCCATGCTCCAGCGCGGTCGCATAGAGGAAGGGCTTTATATTGGAACCGATCTGGCGACGCGCCTGATCGACCCGGTTGAATTTGGATAGTTCGAAGCTGAAACCACCGACCAGTGCTTCCAGTGCCCCATTTTTCGGGTTCATGGCAACCAGCGCGGCGTTGACGTCCGGGATTTGGGCCAGCAGCAACTCTTCGCCCTCTTCCCGCACCCAGATCTGGGCGCCGACTTTCAGCACATCGCGCGCCGATTTCGGGGCATAGCTCTGACGGTCGTCGGTAATAAAGGAGCGAGCCCATTTGATGCCATTCCAGCCGAGCTCTGCTTCCTTGCCATTTTTCAGTACCAGCGTGGCGCTGCGATCACCGAGCTTGGTCACGACCGCCGCCATCAGCGGATCATAAGTGGGCTGCTTGCCAAGGTGAGCGACGATCTGCTCGTAATCCCAGGCTGTCTCGCCAGCCTTCCACAACTGAGCCGTCGGGCCGCGATAGCCGTGGCGCATATCATAGGCAAAAACGCCATCCAGCAGCGCCTGTCTGGCTGCCCGCTGACGCTCGGCAGAGACGGTAGTGTAGACGTGCAGGCCCATGGTATAAGCATCTTCACCGAACTGCTCGACCATCTTCTGGCGCACCATTTCACCGAGATAGGGGGCGTGCAGGGTCACTTCGGCGCCGTGAAAACGGGCCTTGATCGGCATTTTGGACGCTTCGTCAAACTGGGCCTGGGTGATCTTGCCGGTTTCCAGCATCCGGCCCAGCACCACGTTGCGGCGCGCAAAGGCGCGCTCGGGGGAGCGAATGGGGTTGAGCATGGAGGGGGCTTTCGGCAGACCGGCAATAATGGCGATCTCGTCCAGTCCCAGATCCTTGACCTCTTTACCAAAGTAAACCTGTGCCGCAGCACCGATCCCGAAGGAGCGATAACCGAGGGGGATCTTGTTGAGGTAGAGTTCGAGGATCTCATCTTTTGAGAGATTCTGCTCGATCCGCCAGGCCAGGAAGACCTCCTTGATCTTGCGGATGATGGTCTTCTCATTGCTCAGGAAGAAGTTGCGGGCAACCTGCTGGGTGATGGTACTGGCACCCTGACGGGCATGGCCGGAGACAGCCCAGACGGATGCAGCTCGAATGATACCAATCGGGTCAATGCCCGGGTGCTCATAAAAACGTGCATCTTCGGTCGCCAGTACGGCATCGATCATGGGTTGCGGAATTTCGTCCAGACGCAGCGGAATGCGACGAATTTCGCCATATTGGGCGATCAACTCCCCATCCCGGCTGTAAACCCGCATCGGGGTTGCCAGCTTGACGTCACGCAGTGCGGTGACATCGGGCAGTTGGGGTTTGATATAGAAGTAGATACCGATGAGGCTGGCAACACCCAGCACAGCACCCAGCATCATGACAATAAACAGGCGAACGAGCCATTTCAGCATGGAAGAACTACCAATCGTCTTAAAATTAGCCAACGGGCGCAGAGTATAGCCCTTTTGCCATCGGGAATTCGAGGTTTTCCTGTGGCGAGCCACCCACCTCAAAAAGGATGCGAGAGGTTAGCACTACAGGGAGCAATTACCAAGGAGGGCCACTTGCCATGAAGAAAGCGAGATGGGTCACTTTTCGACATAAACTTTATGACATTGATAGTTAGAGCATTTAGGATGAGTGAAGCACTCCTCTGATCGGGTGTCCTACACTCTGTTCAGGAATAAAACCAAATAACGCATGGATGTGTATATGTTTGGGCTTTTTAACAAGGGATCCCTCCTCCCTCTGGTGGGCATTGATTTCGGCAGCCAGACCATCAAGTCCGTTACCCTCAGTGGCCGACCTGGCAAGCTTCATCTCGAATCTGTCGCCGATATTGCCACCCCGAAAGGGACGCTGGTTGACTATCAATTGCAGGATATCGAGCGCGTCAGCCAATCTCTCAAGACTCTCAAGCGCCTGATCCCAGCTCACAGCGACTATGCCGCCACTGCGGTGACCGGCTCCAACGTGATAACCAAGGTGATCCAGATTGATGCCCGCCTCAGCGACAAGGAGCTGGAGAGTCAGGTGCAGCTGGAGGCCGAGCAGATCATTCCCTTCCCCCTCGATGAAGTGAGTCTCGATTTTGAGGTGCTGAGCACCAACAATAGCGAAGATCGTCAAGATGTGCTGCTGAGCGCAGCCCGCACCGAGAGTGTCAACGGCCGGGTCAGCGCCCTTGCCGAAGCCGGTATTGCCGTCAAGGTGGTGGATGTGGGCGCCCATGCGCTGGGCCGGGCCGTGGTGGCCTGTCTGCCCGAATTGCAGGAGAGTGAACGGCCGATCGGGGTGATCGACATTGGCGCCAGTGCCATGACCTTTGCGGCGCTGGTCAAGGGGGAGGTGATCTACTCCCGCTTGCAGAACTTCGGTGGCGATCAGTACAGCCAGGCGCTCTCTTCCTTTTATGGCATGACGCTGGATGAAGCTGAGCAGGCTAAAACCAAAGGTACCTTGCCTGTTGACCATGAGCTGGATGTGCTGATGCCCCACATCAACTCGCTGCTGCAGCAAGTGCGGCGCAATATCCAGCTGTTTTGCAGTTCATCCGGTTATCGCGACATCGCAAAACTGGTGCTGACGGGGGGAGGCAGTCTGCTACCCGGTTTGTTGGTACAGGTAAAAGAAGAGGTCAATTGCGAGGTGTTGCACCCGGATCTGTTCGCCCTGTTTGGCAAGCCGAAAGGGGAAGCCGAGCTGGTACATGGTGCTAAATATATGACGGCATTCGGGTTGGCTCTGAGGAGTTTCACACCATGTCAAATATAAACCTTCTGCCCTGGCGTGAAGCCCGGGCCCATCGCCAAAAGAAACAGTTCGGGGCCTTGCTGGGGATTTTTGTGCTGGCCACGGTCGCGCTGGGATTTTTTGCCAACTGGCTCGTTGATCGCCAGATCGTCGCCCAGCAGCAGCGCAACCAGCGGCTGGTTCAGGAGATGACTATTCTCGATGCCCAGCTGGGGGAGATCCGTCTGCTCAAAGAGCGTCGCAAGGAACTGATCGATCGGATGCAGCTCATCGAGCAGTTGCAGATGCGACGCAATGTGCCCGTCCGCCTCTTCAATCAGCTTCCTTCACTGGTGCCCAACGGGGTTTACCTGAACACCCTCTCGATGCAGAACAATATTATTGATGTAAATGGCAAGACCGAAGCCTATGGTCGGGTGGCCAGCATGATGCGGCGGATTGATGGTTCCGGTTGGTTGGGGCAGGCAAAGATAAGCACTATTTTTGCGGCTGATGTTGCGCCAGTGTCATTGAGCCAGTTTTCCATGATGTTCCTGATCGCCAACAATGCTGCGGCTGCAGGGAATGTGGCCAAGGAGCAACAATGAATCTTCAGCAACTCAACGAGTTGGATATCAATGACATAGCAAGCTGGCCAAAATGGGCAAAAGGGGTCTTCATCTTTTTCTGCTGCGTGTTGACCGGTGGCGCCATCTACTACTACGTGATTGCCAACTCACTGACCAGTTTGACTCAGGAAGCGGGTAAGGAGACCGAACTGAAAGCCCAGTTTGAAAGCAAGGCGATGTTGGCTGCCAACCTGGGGGCATACAAGGCGCAAATGGTTCAGCTTGAGCAACTGGTCGATACCCAGCTCAAGCAGTTGCCCAATACCCATGAGGTCGCCGGTCTGCTGGACGATATCAGCTTTATTGCTACCGACAACGGCTTGAAATTGAACCGGATCAACTGGGAACCCGAGGTAAAGCACGAGTTTTCAACCGAGCTACCAATGCGTATCGAAGTCGTGGGCACTTACCATGAAATTGGCAAGTTCACCGCTGACATGGCCGCCTTGCCCCGTATCGTCATTCTTGACTCCTTCACTCTGGGTCAGAGCAAGGATGAAGGGGAGCTGATTTCGATGTCGATGCTGGCCAAGACCTACAAGTACAACGGTAAAACAGTGGAGCCGAAACAATGAGACGCATCTGCTGGTTGTTGCCTGCTCTCTTGCTGGCGGCGTGTGGTGGCCAGGAGGATATGGATAGCTATGTCGCCCAGACCAAAGCAAGGCCGCCCATACCTATCGAGCCCTTGCCCGAGCTGAAGCCTTTTGCCCCCATGCACTACCAGCAACGCGAGTTGCGCAGCCCCTTCATGGTTCCCCAGCCTGAGGCGACAGTCGGAAGTACAAGCACTGCCAAGGCCCAGCCGGATTGTGCTCAGACCCTGATGGATCGTGAGAAAGAGGTGCTGGAAAATTATTCGCTGGCCAGTCTGTCGATGCATGGTTCTTTGGGTAAGGCAGGTCAGTTGTGGGCCTTGATCAGCACCCCGGATGGCAAATCGATGCGGGTCGGACTCAACCAGTATATGGGGCTTGATCAGGGTCGAGTCATCAAGATCACTGACACTGCCGTGGATTTGCTGGAAACCATTCCGGACGGGAAGGGGTGCTGGGTAACAAGAGAAACCCAGTTGGCGATGGCCAATGTGCAAGAAAAACAATAATCAGGGACGAACAGCAATGAGAACAACAATAGAGAGTGTATCCAAAGTGGCTTTGCTGTTTTGCGCCAGCGCCCTCAGTCAGGCGTGGGCAGTGGCAACCCTGCAGGAGATCAAGGTCAATCCGCTGCTTGCCGATCAATTGCTGGTGGAGCTCAGTTTCAGTGAGCCGGTCACGGGCTTTACCGATCGTCTCTCTTACCAGCCCAATCAGCTGTTGTTGCATGTTCCCGGTGCGGTAGGGGCGCTGAAAGTGAACCCGCTGCCGATCCAGCGCCTGGGGGTAGATAATATCAAGGTTGAGGGTAAGGGCGCAGGTCTGGATATCAAGATCGCACTCGATCAGCTTGCTCCCTATCAGGTGCAGCAACAGGGGAACAAATTACTGGTGTCATTGGGCGAGGGGGCCTCTTCCGGGCTCATCAATGGTGAGAGCGCCCTGATTGCACCCGCAACCTCGGCTACTCCTGTGCCAGCGCCCTCTGCGATGGTGGCCACACCCTCTCCCTCGGCGCTGCTCAATCCTCAAGTCGTTGCCCGGTCTATGCCTGTTGCGCCCGTGACAACGCCGGTAGCCACACAGCCTGCCAGCAAGCCGGTGCTCAACAACTATCAAAGCAGTGGGGGCGGCGCCTATTTCAACTCGGTTACCGGTGTGGATTTTCGTCGTGGCAAAGATGGCCAGGGGGAGTTTCTGGTCACGCTGGATAACAGCTCGGCCGCTGTTGATGTGAGCAGCCGCGGCCAGACCGTACTGGCCAAGTTTCATGGCACTCGGGTACCGGATGGTTTGCTTAATCTGATCAATGTGCAGGATTTTGCAACGCCGGTCTCACAGGTTGAAGTATCCCGGCAGGGGAGCGATACCCTGTTTGAACTGTCGATCAATGGTCAGTTTGATTACCGTTACGATCAGGCAGACAAGCTCTTCATTATCGAGGTGAAAAAGCGGACGACGGCCACGGCATCCAAGCAGTATCAGGGCAAGCCCATCTCATTGAACTTCCAGGATATTCCAGTCCGTACCGTGTTGCAGCTGATCGCCGATTTCAACAACCTTAACTTGGTAACCACAGATTCGGTAGCAGGCAATATTACCCTGCGTCTGGATGGGGTGCCGTGGGAGCAGGCGCTCGACATTATTTTGAAAGTGCGGGGTCTTGATAAACGACTGGACAACAACATTCTGCTGGTGGCACCGGCGGAAGAGATCGCAACACGCGAGAAGCAGCAACTTGAGAGCCGCAATCAGGTTGCAGATTTGGCGCAGCTCTATACCGAATATCTGCAGATAAACTATGCCAAGGCCTCGGAAGTGGCTGCACTGCTCTCTTCCGAAAGTACCAAGTTGCTGTCACCCCGTGGTGCGGTGAGCGTGGACGAGCGAACCAACGTGCTGGTGGTCAAGGATACCGCCGATGTCATCAGCAGCATCAAACGGATGCTCGATATTCTCGATATTCCGGTCAAGCAGGTGGTTATCGAGGCGCGGATGGTGACCATTGATGACGGCTTTGATGAAGCGCTCGGGGTGCGGTGGGGAGTGACCAAAAACGATGGTCATGGCAACAGTACGTCCGGTTCTATCGAAGGCAATGATTCATCTGGTAATGATAATGGTAACTCTGCCATAACCCGGGATCCGGCTGCGTTGGATCAGCGTCTCAATGTCAATCTACCGGTAACCAATGCTGCTGGCACCCTGGCATTTCAGGTCGCTCGTCTGGCTGATGGCACCTTGCTGGATCTCGAGTTGTCGGCGCTGGAAAAAGAGAGCAAAGCCGAGATTATAGCCAGTCCGCGCGTGACCACTGCGAACCAGAAACCGGCGTTGATCGAACAGGGTACCGAGATCCCCTATGTGGAGTCCTCTTCCAGTGGCGCTACCTCGGTTACCTTCAAGAAGGCGGTATTGAGCCTGAAGGTTACTCCGCAGATCACCCCTGACAATCGGGTGATTCTCGACCTGACCGTGACCCAGGATACCAAGGGTGAAACGGTACCGACCGGTACCGGTGATGCGGTTTCCATCAACGCCCAGTCCATCACCACTCAGGTGCTGGTGAACAATGGCGAGACACTGGTGTTGGGCGGCATTTATCAGCAGACCATCAAGAGCGATGTGACCAAGGTGCCGCTGCTGGGTGATATTCCCGGGTTGGGGGCCTTGTTCCGCAAGACCACCAGCGAGAACAAAAAGCGGGAGTTGCTGATTTTCGTGACGCCCAAGATAGTTACCGACGCCTTCTGAATGCTTTACATGTGAGGGTAAAACACATATAACCTTACGCCCCAATGAGGCTGGGGCGTAAGGGCTGCGGTTGCCAGTCCCGATATCTATTGAGATAATCCCCCTCCTGATCCATCGCAAGATAAGGTTCATAGGTACCCCGATCCAGTATTCATCGGGGTCGTACAGTTTGTAATTACTAACGAAAAGACATGGCTGAGAAACGCAATATTTTCCTGATAGGTCCCATGGGTGCGGGCAAGAGCACCATAGGTAGACATCTGGCAGAACAACTGCATATGGAGTTTTTCGACTCAGATCATGAGATTGAGCGCCGCAGTGGTGCTGATATCGGCTGGGTGTTCGATGTTGAAGGCGAAGAAGGTTTCCGGATTCGCGAAGAGAAGGTGATCGGCGAATTGTCAGAGCAGCAGGGTATCGTGCTGGCGACGGGTGGCGGTGCCATCAAGAGTCGCGAAACCCGCAACAAGTTGTCTGCTCGCGGCATCGTGGTCTACCTCGAAACCACTATCGAAAAGCAGCTGGCGCGCACACAGCGAGACAAACGCCGCCCTCTGCTACAGACCGAAGAACCGGCACGCGAAGTGCTGGAACGTCTGGCACAAGAGCGCAATGCTCTGTATGAAGAGGTTGCCGACTTTGTTGTGCACACCGATGACCAGAGCGCAAAAATCGTTGCCAATCAAATTGTAAAGCTGATCGGTATGTAATCTAGAGGACGTCCATGGAACGGTTGAAGGTCGAACTGGGTGAACGCAGCTATCCCATCGAGATAGCTGCAGGGTTGTTGCAGCGCCCCGAGGCGCTGGTCTCGACCATCAAGGGCAAGCGGGTGATGATAGTGACCAACACGGTCGTTGCTCCGCTTTATCTTGAACGGGTAACCGCTCTGCTGTCGGGTTTTCAGGTTGAACACCTGATCCTGCCTGACGGTGAGGCATACAAGAACCTGGCGACCTTTGAGCAGATCATGTCTGCTCTGCTTGAAACCAACCATGGGCGCGATACGACACTGATCGCTCTGGGGGGCGGCGTGATCGGGGATGTGGTGGGCTTTGCGGCAGCAAGCTATCAACGTGGCATTCCTTTTATCCAGATCCCGACCACCCTGCTCTCCCAGGTTGACTCCTCTGTTGGCGGTAAAACCGCTGTCAACCACCCCCTCGGCAAGAACATGATTGGGGCTTTTTATCAGCCCAAACAAGTTGTTATCGATACCGAATGTCTGAGTACCTTGCCCGCCCGCGAATTTGCCGCAGGGATGGCCGAGGTGATCAAGTACGGCATCATTTGGGATGCTGATTTCTTCAGCTGGCTGGAGCAGAACATGGTGCGTCTGCAACAGCTGGAACCTGCCGCGCTGGCCTACGCCATCAAACGCTGCTGCGAGATCAAAGCCGATGTGGTCGGTCAGGATGAGACCGAGCACGGCGTCCGTGCGCTGCTCAATTTGGGCCACACCTTTGGTCATGCCATTGAGGCCGAGCAGGGGTATGGCAACTGGCTGCATGGTGAAGCGGTATCCGCCGGCACCATGCTGGCTGCCTGGGCTGCGCAGGCCCGTGGCGATATGAGCGAAGCGGACGTTGCGCGTGTGCGCGCTCTGCTGCTGGCCGCCAATCTGCCCATTCATGCGCCTGCCGAGATGGATTTCGCCGCCTTTATTCGCCATATGCGCCGTGACAAGAAGGTGCTGGAAGGCAAGCTGCGTCTGGTGTTGCCGGTTGGCATCGGCCATGCGCAGGTGGTGGGGGATGTGTCCGATGCCGAGTTGCTGGCGGTGATCGAGTCTGGTCGTGACGAATAAACTGCTAAAACTTCCTTCCCAGCGGCAGCTGGTTGACCGGCTGCTGCATCTGATTGAATTCAATCACCCTTTCATTTTTCTCTCCGGTAAACCCGGTTGTGGTCGCGGTACCCTGTGCGAATCCCTGCTCGGCGTGTTGCCGGAAAAAGTGCGGGTGGTAAGCCTGATTGGTACACCTGCCATGAAGATGGTGGATGTACGCCAGCTGTTGCTGCCACAGGTGGTGGCGCGCCCGCTGTTCAATCCACAGGATGCGCTGGCGGAGAGCTTCTTTCGCATGCTGGAGGGGAGCAAGCCTGCCACTCTGCTGCTGCTGATAGAGCGGGCCGATCAGTTGCCAGCCGAACTGCTGGGAGAGTTGTGGGCGATCATCCGTCATAACGATACCCTGGTGGCGCCCCATCAGCTGGCCATTATCGTCTCGGGCAGTGACGTCTGGTGTCGTACGCAACGACCGCAGCTCAAAGGGCGTGCCATGCCAGCCCTTGAGCTGGAAGTGCCGCCACTGAGCCCGCCCGAGCAGCGCATCTTCTTGTATGAGAAAGCCAAAGAGCTCAAGATCCCGGCGACCCTCTTGCCCAAGCCGCAAGTGGAGGAGATCCTGAAAATGGCGAACGGACATCCGTCCACCATCATGCAGTTACTGGAGGATATCATGACCGACAGAAGGCCCAAGAAGCGTCAGGCGGAGTTGCCTGTCAAGAAGATTGCCACTGCTATCGCGCTGGTCGCTGGCGGCCTGCTGGCGCTGAGCTACCTGCTGCCTGCGCTGTTTGACAATGAAAGCAAACCGGCGCTGCAGGATCCTGCGCAGAACACGGCATTGCCGATCCCGGTAGCGGGAGGCGATCCCCTCACCGCAGGCGATTCGAATACCGATACCGCTGCACAAGGCGCGCAAAACAGCGATGCAGCCAGCAATCCCAATGGGGTTGTGAAAGATTGGCAGCCGGAGGCGAAAGTGTTGCCCAAATCGGTGGAGAGCGAAACTGTGACCACCGAATCAACCAATTACGAAGGGCGTCGGGTGGTGATCTCTGACGAGGTCGTGCAAAAGCTGATGACCGAACCCAAGGTGAGCGGCGCTCTGCCTACTGACGTGGTGGACGAGCTGACCGGCAAGAACCCGAGTGGCACAGCCCCCAGTGGTGCAATCGCAACCACGGCGCTGGCCAGTACCTCCAAAGCACTGAATCCGGCGACAACCACAACGCCTGCTGCTACCACCAAAACCGCCAGCAACGAGCCGGTTGCCGCGCCAGCACCCAAAGTGGCCCTGACACCGGTCGCCACCTTGAACAAGAAGCCGCGCAACCACTACAGCGTTCAGTTGATGGGGGCGAGCAACACCAAGGCGGTGGATCAATTTGTCGCCGAGCATGGTCTGGCGGGCAAGGTCTGGGTCTATCAGACCAAATTCCGTGGCAGCCCTTGGTACGTTGTGCTGCAAGGGGATTATGCCGGTCTGACCCAGGCCAAGAGTGCCATTCGCAAGCTTCCGCCAGCCTTGCTGAAAGGTCAGCCCTGGCCCAAGTCGTTTGCACAGGTACAAAAAGAGCTGAAGCAATAGCCTTGATACCGGATAAGGGGGTAGAATCGTCCCCCTTTTTGGGTCTTGCCTTCTTACACACCGGATTTCCATGAAAAAAACACGCGCTTTTTTAAAATGGGCCGGGGGAAAATACTCCCTGGTTGAAGAGATTGCCGAGCGCCTGCCGGCCGGGCGTGTGTTGCTGGAGCCCTTCGTCGGGGCCGGGTCAGTGTTTCTCAACACCGACTACGACGCGTATGTGCTCAACGACATCAATCCGGATCTGATCTGCCTGTACAACCACCTCAAGCTGACGCCGGACAGTTTCATTGCCGAGGCGCGCAAGCTGTTTGTGGCAGAGCACAACCACAAGGCGGCCTATTACCGGCTGCGTACCCAGTTCAATCAGACCGAGACCACCTTCGAGCGGGCACTCTTGTTCCTGTTTCTCAACCGTCACGGTTTCAACGGACTGTGCCGCTACAACAAGAAGGGCGGCTTCAATGTGCCGTTCGGTTCCTACAAGAAACCCTATTTCCCGGAAAAAGAGCTGTGGGCCTTTGCCGAAAAGGCGCAGAAGGCGACCTTTATCTGCGAGAGCTACGCCGATGCCATCAAGCGTGCCGAAGAGGATTGGGTTATCTATTGTGATCCACCCTATGCGCCGCTCTCCACTACGGCGAGCTTCACCACCTATGCCTCCGGTGGGTTTACCCTGGATGATCAGGCGATCCTGGCGCGACTGGCCCGCCACACAGCCGCTCACAAAGGGGTGCCGGTGCTGATCAGCAACCATGATATCGAGCTGACTCGTGAGCTTTATCGCGGTGCCCGCCTCGACGAGATCCTGGTCAAGCGCACCATCAGCCGCAATGGCGGCACCCGCAACAAGGTGGCCGAGTTGCTGGCGCTCTATCCGCCCGGAATCGAACCGGAGCAGGGCTACTATCCCAGCGACAGTGAACTGCTGCCACTGACGTAACAGACCATGCGGCGCCCAAGGGCGCCGTTTTTTATGGGCGAGTCCGCGCCCGTGCCGATGCCCCAAAACCCGGGTGGCTGGGGGAGGGGAGGTGATTGCCCCATTTACCCCGCATTCGAGTCGTTTTCGCACGCCTTTTACGTTAAAATTGCACCGCTTTTTCTCCCTGGCTGCCAATGGATGATGCTGATGAAAGACTTTCTGATTGCCCCCTCGATCCTCTCTGCCGATTTTGCCCGTCTGGGTGACGATGTAGCCAAGGTACTGGCTGCCGGTGCCGACGTGGTTCACTTCGACGTGATGGACAACCACTATGTCCCCAACCTGACCATTGGCCCCATGGTCTGTCAGGCGCTGCGTGACTACGGTATCGAGGCCCCCATCGACGTGCACCTGATGGTCAAGCCGGTGGATCGCATCATTCCTGATTTTGCCAAGGCCGGTGCTTCCCTCATTACCTTCCATCCGGAAGCGTCCGATCACGTTGATCGCTCTTTGGGCCTCATCAAGGAGATGGGCTGCCAGGCCGGTCTGGTGCTGAATCCTGCTACCTCGCTCTCCTGCCTCGAGTATGTGATGGACAAGTTGGACGTGATCCTGCTGATGTCGGTCAACCCGGGCTTCGGTGGCCAGAGCTTCATCCCCGGCACCCTCGACAAGCTGCGTCAGGTGCGTCGTCTGATCGACGAGAGCGGCCGCGATATTCGCCTCGAGATCGATGGCGGGGTGAAGGTCGACAACATTCGCGAGATCGCCGAAGCGGGCGCCGACATGTTTGTCGCCGGCTCTGCCATTTTCAGCCAGCCTGACTATAAAGCGGTGATCGACAAGATGCGTGCGGAGCTGGCTCATGTCACACGCTGAGCGCGCATTTGATTTGGTGCTGTTCGATCTGGACGGCACCCTGATTGACAGCGCCGCCCAGTTGGCGCTGGCGGTCAATCTGACTCTGGCAGACCTCGGTCTGGCGCAGGCTGATGAAGCGGTGATCCGTACTTGGGTCGGCAACGGGGCTGACAAGCTGATCCAGCGGGCGCTCGCCTATCGCGAGGCCGATCCCGAGCTGTTTGCCAAGGCCAGACCGATCTTTTTCCAGCACTACAACGCATGCCTGCTGCAAGGGCTGGCTATGTATGACGGGGTGGCACAGAGTCTGCGCCGTCTGCAAAGCCTGGGCTACAAGCAGGCGATCGTCACCAACAAGCCGAGCGATTTCGTAGCCCCTATCCTCGATGCCCTCGGCATCAGCGATTGTTTCGAACTCTGGCTCGGTGGCAACTGCGTGCCGGTCAAGAAGCCGAGCCCGGAGCCCTTGCTGCACGCTTGCCAGGAGTTGGGGGTGAGCCCGGCTCGCACTCTAATGGTGGGCGACTCAGAAAATGACGTGCTGGCGGCCAAGGCGGCTGGCATGAAGGTGGTGGGTCTTACATACGGCTACAACTATGGCCGTCCCATCGCCGACTCCCATCCAGACTGGGTATTCGAGCAGTTTGCCCAGCTCGATGCACTTTTGGTCTAATAGCGCAGCTGGGCTGGCTGAATAACAAGGATTAACACTCTCATGACTAAACCAATCGTATTGAGCGGAGCGCAACCCTCCGGTCAACTGACCATCGGCAACTACATGGGGGCCCTGCGTCAGTGGGTCAACATGCAGGATGAGTTCGACTGCCTCTACTGCATCGTCGACCTGCACGCCATCACCACTCGCCAGGACCCGGCGGCCCTGCGCAAGGCTTGTCTGGACGCAGCCGCCCTCTATCTGGCGGTCGGTATCGATCCCAAGAAGAGCACCGTATTCATCCAGTCTCACGTGCCGCAGCACGCCGAGCTGGGCTGGATCCTCAACTGCTATACCCAGATGGGTGAGCTGTCGCGCATGACCCAGTTCAAGGACAAGTCCGCCCGTTTCGAGAACAACGTCAACGTCGGCCTGTTCGGTTATCCGGTGCTGATGGCCGCTGATATTCTGCTCTATCAGGCCAATCAGGTGCCGGTCGGCAACGACCAGAAGCAGCATCTGGAGCTGACCCGCGACATCTGCACCCGTTTCAACAACCTCTATGGTGAGGTATTCACCATGCCGGAGCCCTTCATTCCGACCGAAGGGGCACGGGTGATGAGCCTGCAGGATCCGACCAAGAAGATGTCCAAGTCGGATGACAACGAAGCCAACTTCATCGGCCTGCTGGAAGATCCCAAACAGATCGTCAAGAAGATCAAGCGTGCGGTGACCGACTCCGACGAGCCGGCGGTGGTGCGTTTCGATCCGGAAAACAAACCGGGTGTCTCCAACCTGCTGACCCTGATGTCCGGGGTGACGGGTCGCTCCATCCCCGAGCTGGAGCAGCACTTCGAAGGCAAGATGTACGGTCACCTCAAGACCGAAACCGCCGAAGCCGTGGTTGCGCTGCTGGAACCGATCCAGGCCCGTTTCCACGAGTTGCGTCAGGATGAGGCCCATCTGATCGCGATTCTGGCAGAAGGCGCACAAAAGGCGCGCGAAAGAGCTGAAAAAACCCTGACCAGCGTATATGATGTAGTCGGCTTCGTTCCTCGAGCCTGACATACTGGGAAGGTGTAGTAGAAGAGAGCTGGGTATTTGCCTGGCTTTCTTTATTTTCTGCCCGGCTATTTTGTTTAATTTCTTTATTTCAACCTGGGTAATATCCCCAAGAGAAAGCATGCCTGTTCAACCAACTATTTCTGCTGAAGAGCTGAGTGACAAAGGTCACTGGCTACGTAAATTTCGCAAGGCGAAAAACCTCAATACCCTGCAGTTGATGGTCTCCAATGCCATCGACAAGCACCATAAAACCCCTGCCGTTGCTGCCGCCATCTATCTGGCCGAGTGTCAGCGTGAACGGGAAATGGAACAGGGTCGTTATCTCGATCGTTAATTCTCCGCTGTTGGTTATCTCATGCTGTTGTTGATCGATAACTACGACTCTTTTACCTGGAACCTGGTGCAATATTTCGGTGCCCTGGGACAAGAGGTTGTGGTCAAGCGCAATGATGAACTGACGCTTGATGCCATAGCGCAGCTCTCCCCCCGTTTTCTGGTGATCTCTCCCGGTCCCTGTACGCCCAATGAGGCGGGGATCTCTCTCGATGCCATCAGCCACTTTGCTGGCAAGTTGCCCATTCTTGGCGTCTGTCTCGGTCATCAGTCGCTGGCGCAGGCCTTCGGCGCCCGCGTAGTGCGTGCCCGTCAGGTAATGCACGGCAAAACCTCGCTCATCCGCCATCGCAATGAGGGGGTGTTCAAAGGGCTCAACAACCCGCTGCGGGTGACCCGCTACCATTCACTGGTGGTGGAGCGCGACACGCTGCCCGACTGCTTCGAGGTCACCGCCTGGAGCGAGCATGCCGATGGCTCGTTTGACGAGATCATGGGGCTGCGCCACAAGACGCTCCCTGTCGAGGGTGTTCAGTTCCATCCGGAGAGTATTTTGAGCGAGCAGGGCCATCAGTTGCTGGCCAACTTTCTGGCGCGTTCATAAAAAGTTGTGATCGCCTTCTCAAGTTCGAGAGAAGGCAAAAAAAATTTCCCTGACACTTTATTCACCCCCTCTCCTGCCCAAATTATCTCTTGCCAAGCCCCCCTGAGTCGTTATGCAATGCGGTTGCCTAAAATCTCAAGAGCAATCGAACATTGTTCCTTATAGGCCGTCTTGTTACAGACTTTTTACTTTATTTCTGTGATAATCCCGTCACGTTTACACGGATTTAACTTTTGGGCGGTGGATTATTCTGTCGCCGAATCGAAGGAGAGCTATATGTCAGAGTTGTTGGCAGTGACACGTGAAGTGTTTGATGAAGTGATGGTTCCCAACTATGCGCCCGCCAAGATCATCCCGGTGCGTGGTGAAGGGTCACGTGTCTGGGATCAGGAAGGGCGCGAGTATGTCGACTTCGCCGGTGGCATCGCCGTCAACGGTTTGGGTCACTGTCATCCCAAGCTGGTCGAGGCTCTGAAAACCCAGGGCGAGAAGCTGTGGCACCTCTCCAACGTCATGACCAACGAGCCGGCCCTGCGTCTGGCCAAGAAGCTGGTCGCCGCCACCTTTGCCGACAAGGTCTACTTCTGCAACTCCGGCGCCGAGGCAAATGAAGCGGCCCTCAAGCTGGCTCGCCGCTACGCCATCGAGAAGTTTGGTGAGCAGAAGACCCAGATCATCGCCTTCAATCAGGGCTTCCACGGTCGTACCTTCTTTACCGTCAGCGTCGGTGGCCAGGCAGCCTACTCCGATGGCTTCGGTCCCAAGCCCGGTGACATTACCCACGTACCCTACAACGATCTGGCGGCGCTGGCCGAGGTGATCTCCGACAACACCTGCGCCGTGGTGATGGAGCCGTTGCAAGGGGAGGGGGGCATCATTCGTCCTACCGACGAGTTTGCCAAAGGGGTACGCGAGCTGTGCGACAAACACAATGCCCTGCTGGTGTATGACGAAGTGCAGTCCGGCGTCGGCCGGACCGGTGATCTCTATGCCTATATGGGTCTGGGCGTCACGCCGGACATCCTCACCAGCGCCAAGGCGCTGGGGGGCGGTTTCCCCATCGGCGCCATGCTGACAACCAACGAAATCGCCTCTTACCTGAAAGTGGGTACTCACGGCTCTACTTACGGCGGCAACCCGCTGGCCTGTGCGGTAGCAGAGGCGGTGATCGATGTGATCAATACCCCGGCTGTGCTGGCTGGCATCAAGCTGCGCGAGCAGCTGTTCCGCGATGGCCTTGAAGCAATCAACGCCAAATACCACTGCTTCAGCGAGATCCGCGGCAAGGGTCTGCTGCTGGGCGCGGCCCTGAGCGATGCCTACAAGGGGCGCTCCCGCGACTTCCTGCTGGCCTCCATCGATCAGGGGCTGATGGCACTGGTGGCTGGTACCAACGTGGTTCGTTTTGCCCCTTCACTGGTGATCCCGGAAGCGGACATCAAGGAAGGGTTGGCCCGCTTCGAGAAGGCGGTTGCCCAGGTGGTTAACGCCTGATTCCAAATTGAGGTGGGGAGCTCTCCCGGCAGGAGCCGGGACCCCACCTGTCATCAATGAAAGGGAGTTGTCATTTATGTTGGTTATCCGTCCCATCGAGCAAAAAGATTTTGCCGGGCTCAAGACCTGCGCCATCGAGTCCGGCACCGGCATGACCTCGTTGCCCGTCAACGATGAGCTGCTGCAGCGCAAGATTGACGCCTCTACCCAGACTTTTTCCGACAAGCCCGCCGGCAAGGGGGATTGCCTCTACTTCTTCGTGGCCGAGGATCTGGAGACCGGCGAGATGGTCGGCACCTGTGCCATCGATGCCGCGGTTGGCCTCTCCCAGCCGTTTTACAACTACCACATCGGCAAGGTGGTGCACTCTTCTCCCAAGCTTGGCATCTACAACGTCGTTGAAACCCTGACCCTCTCCAATGACTACACCGGCAACTCCGAGCTTTGCACCCTGTTCTTGCGCGAATGTGCCCGCGAGGGGCTCAACGGCCGCCTGCTCTCCAAGCACCGCTTTCTGTTTATGGCCGAGCACCCCGAGTTGTTTGACGAGACCGTCTTCGCCGAGATGCGTGGCGTCTCCGATGCCAACGGCCACAGCCCTTTCTACGAGTGGCTGCAAACCCACTTCTTCTCGATGGATTTTCCCACCGTCGACTACCTTACTGGGATCGGCAAGAAGCGCTTTATCGCCGAGCTGATGCCCAAGTACCCCATCTACGTCAATTTGCTGAGCAAAGAGGCGCGGGCCGTTATCGGCCAGACCCACGAGAAGACCCGTCCAGCCATCAAGATGCTGCAGGACGAGGGCTTCGTGAACCGTGGCTACGTCGATATTTTCGATGCGGGCCCCACCGTCGAGTGCGACGTGAAGAATATCCGCAGCGTGCGCCGCAGCAAGAAACTGCGGGTGCTGGTGGGCGAGCCCATCGGTGGCAAGACCCACCTTATCTGCAACAGCCGTTTCGAACATTACCGCGCCTGCTACGGCAATATCCGGGTTGATCTCGACAAGCACGAAGCCATCATCCCGCCCAAGATGGCGGCGGCACTCAAGGTGCAGGATGGCGACATGGTGCGGGTAGTCGACCTCGACTGAGGCAAACAGGACAAGCAAACCGATTATCAGACAGGCAGCCTCGGCTGCCTGCCAGCGACAGGGAGTGAATGGATGAGCCAGTTAGTGCAATTTATCGACGGTCAGTGGCTTGCCGGTGAAGGCAAGCCGTTCGAGTCAACCGATCCGGCCAAGAACGAGGTGATCTGGCAGGGGGCTGCCGCCAGCACGGCGCAAGTGGATGCCGCCGTCAAGGCCGCCCGCGCCGCCTTCTACCACTGGGCGGATATGAGCCTTGAGGATCGCCTGGCCATAGTGCGTCGTTATGCCGATCTGCTCGGCGAGCAGAAAGAGGCGCTGGCCCTGACTATCGCCCGCGAAACCGGCAAACCGCTGTGGGAGACCCGTACCGAAGTGGCCGCCATGCAGGGCAAGATTGCCATTTCCATCCGTGCCCACGACGAGCGCACCGGCACAGTTGAAAATGCCATGCCGGGCGCCAAGGCGTTTGTCCGTCACAAGCCCCACGGTGTGGTGGCGGTGTTCGGCCCCTACAACTTCCCGGGTCATCTGCCCAACGGCCATATCGTACCAGCACTGATCGCGGGTAACGCCGTGGTGTTCAAACCCTCCGAGCTGACCCCCATGGTGGCCGAGGCCATGGTCAAGGTGTGGCAGCAGGCCGGATTGCCCAAGGGGGTGCTCAATCTGGTGCAAGGGGAGGTCGAGACTGGCAAGGCGCTGGCGGGCAACCCCGATATCGACGGCCTCTTCTTCACCGGCTCCTCCCGCACCGGCCATTTCCTTCATCAGCAGTTTGCCGGTCAGCCGGGCAAAATTCTGGCGCTGGAGATGGGCGGCAACAACCCGCTGATTGTGAAAGATGTGAGCGACATCGACGGCGCCGTCCATGCCATCGTCCAGTCGGCGTTCATCACTTCCGGTCAGCGCTGTACTTGCTCGCGCCGCCTGTTTGTCGAGCGCGGCGAGCGGGGCGATGCCTTGGTCAAGCGACTGGTCGAGGTGGTCAGCCAGATCAAGGTCGGCCTCTATGACGCCGCCGAACAGCCGTTCATGGGCTCGATGATAAGCGAGAAGGCTGCGATTGGCATGGTCGAAGCACAAGCCAACCTGCAGCGCCTCGGTGGTGAGAACCTGCTTACCCTCAAGCACCTGGAAGCGGGTACCGGCTTTGTCTCCCCGGGTATTATCGACGTGACCTCAGTCAGCGCGCTGCCGGACGAAGAGTACTTTGGCCCGCTGCTGCAACTCATTCGCTATGACGATTTCGATGTCGCCATCGATCAGGGCAATGCTACCCGTTATGGTCTCTCGGCCGGTCTGCTGGGTGACAAGGAGGCGGACTGGAATCACTTCTTCAAGCGGATCCGCGCCGGCATCGTCAATTGGAACAAGCCCATTACCGGTGCATCCAGTGCCGCGCCGTTTGGTGGTATCGGCGCTTCCGGCAACCACAGAGCGAGCGCCTACTACGCTGCTGACTACTGTGCTTACCCGGTTGCCTCCGTTGAAGACAGCAAGGCCGCCATGCCGGATCAACTGTCGCCCGGCCTGCGCTTCTAATAACGACACGGGGCATCCAGCGGTGCCCCCATCTGTACCCGCAATCAAAGGAAAGAGAGATGCAAAAGGATATCGACACCCTGTTCAGCCATCTGTGGGACAACTACATCAAGGTGACCCCGAGCGCCCTCAAGGTGCACACCCTGCTGGGTGGCGGCGAGCCCATCGTCAACGATCACGTGGCGTTTCGTACCTACAACCTGCCCAAGCTGGGGCTGGAGAAGCTGGCAGCCCACTTTCTGGCGCTCGGTTACGAGCAGAAGGGCGAGTATGTCTTCAAGGCCAAGAAGCTCTACGCCAAGCACTTCGAGCATACAGATCCGGACGCTCCCAAGGTGTTTATCAGTGAGCTGAAGGTGGAAGAGCTCTCTTCGGCTGCCCAGGCCATCATCCACAAGCTGGCGGATCAGGTGCCCGATCATCTGACCGATACCCCGGCATTTCTCTACACCGGCGCCCCCTGGCAGGTCTCCTATGCCGATTATCAGACTCTGCTGGCGGAGAGCGAGTACGCGGCATGGATGGCAGCATGGGGCTATCGTGCCAACCACTTCACGGTCAATATCAACAAGTTGAAGGATTTCGACACCATCCATCAGGTCAATGCTGCGCTGAAAGCGGCGGGTTTCGTCCTCAACAGCGTGGGTGGCGAGGTGAAAGGGGACCCGCAGGTGATGCTGGAGCAATCCTCCACCATGGCGGACAAAGCAGAGGTGCCGTTCAGCGATGGGGTGCGTACCATCCCGAGCTGCTTCTACGAGTTTGCCCTGCGCTATCCGCAAGCCGATGGCGTGCTCTATCCGGGCTTCGTCGAGGCCTCGGCGGACAAGATCTTCGAATCGACGAATGCCATGTAACGGGAGCCACCCTGTTTCAGTCGCAACGCCTCCTCTGTGGAGGCGTTTTGTTTGGCGCCGAGTGACGGTATCGGGTGTTGTCTGACGCCGCGTGGGAAGGGGATTTGTACGGCGCCCAACCGGTAAAGGTGTGTTGATAAAAATGTGAAATAGATCACTTGAGACGACACAGATTGACGCTGGCGGTGGAGCAAAAAGGAGTAGAATGGCGCTTTATTTTTGCGGGGCCAATCGATGCCTAACTATCACTTTTTCAAGCAGGGTCAGGTGCTTACCTATCTAGATGCCAATGCGCCCAGCTATAGCGATGAGCGTCGTCAACTGGTCGAACAGGGATTTGCCGCCATCGCCGCCCCCACCTTTGCAGATACCCCGGCCGAAGCTCTTGAGCTGCTTCGCACTCATCAGGCACTACAGGATGAGGCGCAGGCCAACGCCCTTTGTCTGACGGTTGCCGCTATTCCGGCTGCGATCGCAACTCTGTCCGGGCACTGACGCTGCCGCCATGCTCACCTGAATAAAAAATGGTGCCACTGTCGTGACACCATTTTATCGGTTTGCCTGCTTGCCCTGAGTACTTTACCGCTGGTGCAGGTCACCTTCGATAACCAGCACGGTATCCATCCCTGCCGCCTTGCCAGCCTCAAGCCCGATGCGGGTATCTTCAAACACCAGACAGTTGGCCGGATTGGCGCCGAGCAATTCGGCCACCTGCAAGAAGGTATCAGGGTGCGGCTTGTGGTTGGTGACATCATCGGCGCTCACCACCACCGAGATATAGGCGTCGAGTCCGGTGCTTTTGAGGATGGAGTCCGCCTGATTGCGCGGTGAGCCGGTGCCAATCCCCATCTTGACCTTGCCGTGATAGTGCCTGACCAGCTCCCACATCTTGGGAAAGATGCTGACCTTGTCGATGTGTGCCATATAGAGGGCAATCTTGCGACGGGTAAAAGCCTCGACATCCACCGTCAGCCCCTGCTGCTCGGCCAGCATGGCGATGATCTTGCGGGTGGGAATGCCGCCGTACTGATAGAGCTGATCCCGCTCGAAGGGGATGCCGAACTCGGCGCAGGTGAGCTCCCAGGCATCCAGATGGAGGGGCATGGAATCTACCAAAGTGCCATCCATATCGAAAATCAGGGCATCGTAGTGATCAAACCCGTACTGCTCACGCTCGCTCATGGGGGCTCCTCGAATCAAATAGAGCAGGCTAGCAGAAACGGTCGGCGTTTTGTGGGATCGGCCTCATGGTTGGGCAGATTGTGGCCGCCGTTTTTTCTATCTCTTGCTGATTTGTGAGACAATAATCCGTTCATTGCCGGATACTTTGGCATATCAGATCAGCGAGTCCGCTTATGACCTCGAAAATATCCCCCAAAACTATTTTCTCCAGTGTGGCGCTGGTGATCGCGCTCGGTTCACTGGAAAAGAGCATAGTCACCACCCCGCTGCCCATGATTGGCGCCGAGCTGCACGCTGGGGCCGCCCTCACTTGGGTGGTCACCGCCTACCTGCTGGCGGCCACCGCCGTGCTGCCCCTCTACGGCAAGCTGAGCGATCTCTTTGGCCGGGTGCGGATGCTCAATATCGGCATCGGCCTGTTTCTGGCGGGCTCGGTGGCCTGTGCGCTCTCCCAGGATCTGCCGACCCTGCTGGCAGCACGGGTGCTGCAAGGGCTGGGGGGCGGCGGTCTGATTGCCCTCGCGTTTACCGTGATTGCCGATACCATTCCGCCGCGAGAGGTGGGCAAGTATCAGGGCTACATTTCGGCGGTCTATGCGGTCTCCAGCATCGCTGGCCCCTTGCTTGGCGGTTATTTCACCGAGCAGCTCAGCTGGCGCTGGATCTTCTGGATCAATCTGCCGCTCGGGGCGCTGGCGGTCTTTCTCATCAACCGCAACCTCAAGCAGCTCAACGTCCGTCGCCACAGTCGCTTCGACTGGAAGGGGGCGGGTCTGCTGATTACCGTCACCACGCTCACCCTGTTGCTGCTCTCGCCGGAGGCGGCGCTGCCCGCCGTCTGGCTCTCGGCGGCGCTGGGCGTTGCACTGCTGCTGCTCATTCTGATTGAACGGCGTGCCCACGACCCCATATTGCCCGCCCATCTGGCACGGCTGCCCGGCTATCTGGTGAGCGTGCTGCTGGTGATGCTCTCCCAGCTGCTGATGTTTGCCGTGCTGGTCTATCTGCCGTTGCAGATGCAGTGGCAGAAGGGGATGAGCGCCAGCGAGAGCGGCGCCATCATGGTCATCTTCATGATCTGCATCACCGCCGGGGCTTTTGTCGGCGGCAAGCTCATCGGGCGCACCGGTCACTACAAGAGTTTTGTCGCGGTGGGCTTTGGCCTCGCGGCGGTGGCGCTGTGGCAGATCCACTTCGATGCCTGGGTCAGACTGGCGCTCGGGTTTGCCGGTATCGGTCTGGGTCTGGTGCTGCCCGCCCTCTCGGTGGTGGTACAGAATGCCCTGCTACGGCAGGATCGCGGCATCGGCATGTCGCTGTTCAACTTCGGGCGGGAGCTTGGCGGTGCCGTCGGCGTGGCCATCTGTTCCATGCTGTTCCACTTCCGCCTGCCAGCCGGCAGCGATGGCGATCTGAGCCGACTTGCCCCCGATCTGCTGGCCCCGGGCTTTAGCGCAACCTATATCGGCATGGCACTGATCGCCACGCTGGCGCTGCTCATCACCCTGCTGGCGTTGAAACGCCACGAGCTGGCCTCTATCAGCGCCTGATTTGGTCTGTGCCGACATTGGCTCACCATAGATAGCATCAGGGCTCCCCGCGGGGAGCCCTGATCGTTATTTGGCGAATAGAGTGGCTGCTGCCATCAAGCCATGCGTAAGTTACTCCTGCACTGGACTCTCCTTGCCCGCCAGTTGGCTCAGCCAGGCGAAGCGGCGATTGGCCTCCTGCTCCGCCTCTTCATAGAGCTGGCTGGCCACCTCCGGCAGCTGGCGTTCCAGCCGCTGGAAGCGGGGCTCGTGGCGCAAGGTCTCGGCCAGCGAGGCGCTGGGCGCCCGCGAGTCGAGCGCCAGCGGCAGTTTGCCCTCGTCAGCGCGGCGCGGGTCGAAGCGGTAGAGGGGCCAGAAACCGGTGGCGGTCAGCTGTTTCATCTGCTCATGGCTCTCGGCCATGTCGTAGCCATGCTCCTCGCAGGGGCTGTAGGCGATGATGAGCGACGGCCCCGGATAGGCTTCAGCCTCCTGAATCGCCTTCACAGTCTGGTTCATCTGGGCGCCGAGGGAGATCTGCGCCACATAGACGTGACCATACATCATCACGCTGGCCCCGAGATCCTTGCGTGCCTTGCGTTTGCCCTGCTCGCCAAACTTGGTGATGGCCCCAAGCGGGGTTGCCTTCGACTGCTGGCCGCCGGTGTTGGAGTAGCACTGGGTATCGAGCACCAGCACATTGATGTTCTCCCCCAGACTCAGCACATGGTCGAGTCCGCCAAAGCCGATGTCGTAGGCCCAGCCATCGCCGCCGATGAGCCAGACCGATTTTTCCACCAGATAGTCCGCATCGCGAGCCAGCTCGTGGGCTGCCGGAGCCTTGCTCTGTTGCAGCAGCTCCCGCAACTGCTGGATATGGGCCCGCTGCTCGGAAACCGGCAGGGTGGCATCGCCGAGCGCCTCGCGCAGCGCTGCCGGTATGGTGTCGCCTAGGCTCGCCAGCAGACGGCGCACCCGCTCCCTGTGCTGATCGACGGTAAGACGGAAGCCCAGTCCGAACTCGGCGTTGTCTTCAAACAGCGAGTTGGCCCAGGCTGGACCGCGCCCCTCGGCGTTGGTGGTATAGGGGGTAGTAGGCAGGTTACCGCCATAAATGGACGAGCAACCGGTAGCGTTGGCAATCAGTAGCCGATCGCCATAGAGCTGGGTCAGCAGCTTGATGTAGGGGGTCTCGCCACAGCCGGAGCAGGCGCCCGAGTATTCAAACAGCGGCGAGATGAGTTGGGAGGTGCGGATGTCGATGCGTTCCAGCTGCTCGGCGCTGCGCTCTGGCAGGTCGAGGAAGAAATCGTAGTTGGCCTTCTGCTCGTCGAGGTGATCGAGGCGTGAAGCCATATTGATCGCCTTGCGGTCCGGGTTGCTGCGATCCTTGGCCGGGCACACCTCGACGCAGAGGTTGCAGCCGGTGCAATCCTCCGGCGCTACCTGCAGCACGTACTGCTGGCCGCGCATGTCGCGGGATTTCACATCCAGCGCATCGAGGGTGGCGGGAGCTGCGGCCAGCGCATCGGGTTCTACCACCTTGGCGCGAATGGCCGAGTGGGGACAGGCGGCGACGCAGTAGTTGCACCGGGTACAGAGCTTCGCCTCCCAGATGGGGATCTCCTTGGCGATGTTGCGCTTCTCCCAGCGGGTGGTGCCGACCGGCCAGGTGCCATCCGGCGGGAAGGCGGAGACAGGCAGGCTATCACCCAGCCCCGCCAGCATGGCGGCGGTGACGGTCTGGACAAAATCGGGGGCTTTGGCGGAAACCACCGGCGGGCGGGGGTGGCTGGCGGGATCCAGCTCCCCCAGCGGCACCCGGGTCAGGGCGGCGCAGGTTGCCTCCAGTGCCATCCAGTTGCGCTCGACCAGTGTCTGCCCCTTGCTGCCATAGCTGGTGGCGATGGCCTGCTTCAGCAGGCTGGTCGCCTCTGCGGGGGGAATGATGGCGCTGAGCTGGAAGAAGGCCATCTGCATCACGGTATTGATGCGGTTGCCGAGCTGGCAGTCGCGGGCAATTTTGGCGGCGTTGATGATGTAGAAGCGCGCCTCTTTCTCGCGCAGGGCATGCTGTACCTCGCTGGGTAGTCGTTGCCAGATCTCCGCTTCGCTGTAGGGGGTGTTGAGCAGGACGATGCCATCCGCTTTCAAGCGCTCCGCCATCCGGTACTTGTCGACAAACTGCCACTGATGGCAGCCGATAAAGTCCGCCTCTTCCACCAGATAGGCCGATTGCAGCGGCCGCTCGCCCACCCGCAGGTGAGAGACGGTGAGGCCGCCCGCCTTCTTGGAGTCGTAGACGAAATAGCCCTGCGGATAGAGGTCGGTGTGGTTGCCGAGGATCTTGATGCTGTTCTTGGCCGCCGAGACGGTGCCATCGCTGCCAAGGCCGTAGAAGAGTGCCTCCAGCTTGTGTTGCTGGCCGTGGATGAGGCTTTGCGAATTCAGCGCGGCCAGCGGTAGCGAGAGACCAGTGATGTCATCGAAGATGCCGACGGTAAAGCGCGGGCGCGGGTTCTCTTGTGCCAGTTCAGCAAACACCGCCAGCGCGCAGGCGGGGCCGAACTCTTTGGAGGAGAGGCCGTAGCGGCCGCCGATGACACGCGGCAGGCTTGCCCGCTCGCCCCGGCTGACCGCTTCGGCCAGCGCTGTCATCACGTCGAGATAGAGGGGCTCGGCCTGTGCGCCCGGCTCCTTGGTGCGATCCAGCACGGCGATGGTGCGGGCACTCTCGGGAATCGCGGCCAACAGGTGCTCGGCCGAGAAGGGGCGGAACAGCCGCACCTTCACCAGACCTACCTTCTCCCCTTGGGCCAGCAGGCGCTCGATCACCTCTTCACAGGTGCCGATGGCCGAGCCCATCAGCACCACAATCCGCTCCGCCTGCGGGTGGCCGACATATTCAAACGGCCGGTAGTGGCGGCCGGTCTGTTTGCCAAAAGCTTGCATCGCCTCGCTCACATGGCCATAGGCGGCGTCATACCAGGGATTGCTCGCCTCCCTGCACTGGAAGTAGGTGTCCGGGTTGGTGGCGGTGCCGCGAATGACCGGTTTGTCGGGGGTGAGTGCCCGGTCACGATGGGCACGGATGGCATCTGCCGGCAGCAGGGCACGCAGGGTGTCGTCAGCGAGCGGCGCTATCTTGGCGATCTCGTGAGAGGTACGAAAGCCGTCGAAGAAGTGGATAAAGGGGAGGCGGCTGTTGAGGCTCGCTATCTGGGAGATCAGGGCAAAGTCCTGCGCCTCCTGCACATTGCTGGCACAGAGCATGGCGCAGCCGGTCTGGCGCACCCCCATCACGTCCGAGTGATCGCCAAAGATCGATAGCGCATGGGTCGCCACGGTGCGCGCCGCCACATGCAGCACGAAGGGGATGAGCTGACCCGCCAGCTTGTAGAGGTTGGGGATCATCAGCAGCAACCCCTGCGATGAGGTAAACGAGGTTGCCAGCGCGCCGGTCTGCAGGGCGCCGTGGACGGCGGCGATGGCGCCCCCTTCCGACTGCATCTCGACAACCCGGGGCACATCCCCCCAGAGGTTCTTGCCCCGCTCGCTCGACCAGGCCGACGACTGCTCAGCCATGGCCGAGCTGGGGGTGATGGGGTAGATGGCGATGACTTCGCTGGTGCGGTACGCCACCGAGGCGACTGCGTTATTCCCGTCTGTGGTGATCATCTGTTTTCCACTTTGCTATGCCAGTTTGAAGGCCGATAGTTGCATCGGCAATGGATAGGTCGCAGGCATAGTAAGAGGGGCAATAAGAGCGTATCAAACGGGATAAATAATCAATTAATAAGTCAGTAATAGTGGTTAATTTAATCCCGTTACGTGGGGACGTGATTTTCTGCTAGTAGCCGGTGGGGTGGCGATTGACGGGCCATTGCTATGGCCCGTCAACACGGGGTTAACCCTGCTCCACTTGCAGC
>NZ_JAYJLJ010000006.1:0-237127 GCF_051948815.1 Aeromonas sp. Lyrl_2 | reverse complement strand
TTAAAAACATCGGCTTCCAGGTTGTGGTCGCCATGGTACTGGGCGCAGTGGTCGGCGCGTTCATGGGTGAACAAGCCACCGTGTTTGCACCGCTCGGTACCCTGTTTATCCAGCTGATCAAAATGCTGGTGATCCCGCTGGTGGCGGTTGCCATCCTCTCCGGCGCCGCCAATCTGGGCGCCAGCCCGGCTGCGGGCAAGATCGGTGCGGCTACGCTGGCCTTCTTCCTCGTGACCTCCGCGTTGGCCGTGTTGCTGGCGCTGGTGATGGGGCAGATCTTCAAACCGGGTGTCGGGGTTGATTTCGCTTCCGTTGCCTCCATGTTTGGCGGTGACTATGCCGATAAAGGGGCGTTGCCGGATGCAGTCGCCACCCTGCTTGGCATGATCCCCACCAACGTATTCAACTCACTCAACGAAGCGAACATCCTGCAGATCCTGGTATTCTGCATGTTCCTCGGCATTGCGCTGGCCAAACAACCGCGCGAGCGGGCCAAGCCGCTGGTCGATGGGCTCAATACCCTGGTGGATGCCTTCGTCTGGATGATCAACAAGGTGATGATCATCGCGCCGCTCGGGGTGTTCGGTCTGATGGCGGAAGCCATCGGAACCTATGGCTTCGATGTGCTGACCCTGGTACTCAAGCTGTTCGTGGTCTATGTGGCTGCCATCCTCATCTTCGGCTTCGTGGTCTATCCGCTGCTGGTGATGATGTTCTCCAACACGCCGGTGATGAAGTACCTCTCTGCCATGAAGAAGCCGCAGATCGTGGCCTTCTCCACCGCCTCTTCCATGGCGACCCTGCCGGTCAATATGGAGACCTGCGAGCATGATCTGAAAGTGACCAACGCGACCGCCTCATTCGTGTTGCCGCTGGGTGCCACCATCAACATGAGCGGCAACGCCATCTATTACGGTCTGGTCGCCATCTTCTTTGCGCAGGTTTACAACATTGATCTGAGCGTCGGTGCCTGGGCAGCCATCATTGTGACCTCCACTCTGGGCGCGATCGGTCAGGCCGGTGTGCCGGGCCCAAGCTTCCTGGTGGTTGCCGTGCTGCTGGCGGCCGGGATCCCCATCGAAGGGTTGCCGCTGCTGTTCGCGCTGGACCGTCTGTTCGACATGATCCGCACCTCCCTCAATATCACCGGCGATGCGGCCTGTGCTGTCATTGTTGACCGCTTCAGCCCGGAATATGACCCAGAGCGCTGGAACAAGGCATAACTGCTTTGAGCTGGGCTGAGATATAACAGCCTTAAGCTGACACTGCGTAACGCGAGCCCCTGCCATGATGGCGGGGGCTTTTTTATATCTGCCGGACAAGTATCAGAGCAAAGGTGTGCACAAGAGATTGCTGACGGATTTAGCTGTGTTGAATGGAGAGTACAGTAGGGGAAAACATCAGTTGTGGGCATGGGCCGTATGGCGTCAACCGGCCTGTTGTAGATGGCGGGGTAGGGGATTGCCAAACGGCGGGTAACAAAAAGGGGAGCCTTGCTCCCCTCGGATATGATCTGCTGCTGGTTCTACTCCATCAGGCCATATGGTTAAACCATCCTGGTTACACCCTTGTGGCGAAAGAAACAGCGTCAACGTGATGAAATCATATCTATGTTGACCATCTCGGCATTATTACTGAAAAGCGCCATTTGATGGCGATTAAACAGACATAGCAAAGAGGGTCGGTCCGGATTGATGCCTCTCTATCCGGCTCAGAACTGTGACAGTGAGGGCAGAGAGACAGCAACCAGGGTGAAAAACACCGTGAAAACGGCAGTAACGACAAACTCTTTCATTTTTCTCTCCCTAAGTTGTTGGTTGATGTAGTCAAGATACCATAATAAGGGGGTAAAACAAGGTGTAAGTTGATAAAATGACTGCTTTGTATGTGTGGTTGGTTGAGATGGCTATTTTTGTCATGTTGAGCTGATTTTATCACCTGCTATGGAATGTTAGGCATTCAAGATTCTGTTTTTATGGTTATTTCATTTAAATTCAATTGGTTGGTGAGCTGTTTGTTGGTTTGGTAAAGGGCTTTGTATGGAGCTCAAGTGGCGTTTTATAAGTTTTCACCCTCGTAATAGTGTCATTGAGGCCATAAAAAGTGCGCAAGGCAATGATTTGACGATTCCTGACGTAGATAGCCCATCCAAAAGAAGTCTATGGAGAGAGTCTGGTTGCCAACCCTTGTCACACCATCACTTTATCAGTCCAGAGTCTCCGCATTTTTACAGCAATACACTGGGTTCATAGGGATGAGAGCCGTGCATCGGGGGGATACAGAGTAGCAGCTGGCTGTTTTATCACCGCCAATTTCCCCGTTGGCCTCGGAAGAGACATGGCCACAGCAAGAGTGAGGTGCGCAATAGGCCCGAGGCGTATTCTCTGGCTGGGCTGGGCTGGGCTGGGCTGGGCTGGGCTGGGCGCGAGTAGCGATTTGTGTAGCCGGTGAATCTGCGTGAGTCATGTGCTTGTAATACGAAAGCAGGGCCGGAGCATGGTTGGGGAAGATATCTGAATCCCTTCTACAAGATTGAGATATAAAAAGCGGCGTATGACGAGGAGGCTGAACAAACTGGTTTCAGGGGCGACAGAGCGCAGGTCAACGCAATCCGGTTCGCAGTAATAAAACACATCCACGAGGATACCGGAACTCTGTTCGTAGGCTGATGCCGGTTGGTGTGAGGAGGGGAAGGCTAGTGATCAGTCAGATGGCGCAAGGCTTGGGAATCAGGCAACCCTTATGGTGAGGGCCACAAAGCGTGCCGATGCACCCATTTTTGTAAGATATTAAAAAACCCTCCGATGGAGGGTTTTTGTCATCAACAGCCGGTAAAAAGCCGTGAGGCTTAGAACAGGGTGGTGGAGAGGTTGTACAGCTCCTGATCGAACGGACGCTTCATGTTCTCGATGCAGTCGATGATGTCGTGGTGTACCAGCTCGTTGCGCTGGATACCGACGCAGCGACCACCGTGGCCAGCCAGCAGCTGCTCAACGGCGTAGGCACCCATACGGCTGGACATGATGCGGTCACGAGCAGTGGGGGCTCCGCCACGCTGGATATGACCCAGGATGGTGGCGCGGGTTTCACGACCGGTCAGGGCTTCGATGTCCTTGGCTAGCGCGTTCACGTCGGTAACGTGCTCGCAGATGGTGATGATGGCGTGCTTCTTGCCCTTGGCTTCACCTTCCTTGATCTGCTTGAGCAGCTTCTCTTTGTCGAAGGCAACTTCCGGCACGATCACATACTCGGCACCACCGGCAACGGCAGCAGACATGGCCAGATCGCCACAGTGGCGGCCCATGATCTCGACCACGGAGATACGGTGGTGGGAGCTGCAGGTGTCACGCAGACGGTCGATGGCGTCAACCACCACGTTCAGAGCGGTATCAAAACCGATGGTGAAGTCGGTACCGGCGATGTCGTTGTCGATGGTGCCCGGCAGGCCGATGCAGGGGAAACCCTCTTCGGTCAGCTTCTTGGCACCCATGTAGGAGCCGTCACCACCGATGACGACCAGCGCATCGATACCGTGCTTTTTCAGGTTTTCGATCGCTTCGGCGCGCACTGCTGGGTCTTTGAAGGCAGGGAAACGGGCGGAGCCGAGGAAAGTACCACCACGGTTCACCACGTCGGAGACGCTGTGACGCTCCAGCTTGACGATGCGATCCTGGTGCAGGCCGAGGTAGCCATCATAAATACCGTAAACTTCCAGGCCATGATGCAAACCGGCGCGAACCACGGCGCGAATGGCTGCGTTCATACCCGGTGCGTCGCCACCACTGGTCAAAACACCAATACGTTTGATTTGTTTGGTCATGAGTGCCTCTGGATCTGAGTTGTCAAATACGAATGTTTAAATAGACAAGCCACTTTTACTATATCGGCTTTCATATGGGATGCGGGGGCCACCATAGGAAAAGCGATACAAGAGAGGGGACGAGCCCCTCTCTTTGCCGTAATCAGCGATTACTTGGCAGCGCCAGCGATGATCTGGGAGAAGTCGTCCACTTTCAGGGACGCACCACCGACCAGGCCACCGTCGATGTCTGGCTGACCGAACAGGTCGGCTGCAGTGGCGCCTGTAACGGAACCGCCGTACAGGATCTGTACTTTGGCAGCAACGGCGGCATCAAAACCGGCCAGGTACTGACGGATGTGAGCGTGAACGGACTGAGCGATCTCCGGAGTGGCAGTCTTGCCAGTACCGATGGCCCATACCGGCTCGTAAGCGATAACGGCGTTGTTGAAGGAGGCGATGCCGCAACGGTCGATAACAGCTTTCAGCTGGGTCTCAACCACGTTCTTGGTCACGCCGGCTTCGAACTGCTCCAGAGTTTCACCGATGCACAGAACCGGGATCAGGCCGCCTTTCTGGATCGCTTCGTACTTGGCAGCAACCACGTCGTCAGTCTCTGCGTGCAGGGTACGACGCTCGCTGTGGCCGACCAGAGAGTAGGTGCAACCAAAGGCTTTCAGCATGGAGGGGGCGTTTTCGCCGGTGAAGGCACCAGACTCGTGAACGTCAGCGTTCTGGGCACCGTAGGCAATCTTGCTGCCAGCGGTCAGTTGCTCAACCAGACCCAAAAAGATAACCGGCGGGCAGACGGCGACTTGCACAGAAGGATGAGCGGCAGCAGCCGGGGTCAGTCCTTTGATCAGAGCTTCTACAGAAGCTTTGGTGCCGTTCAGTTTCCAGTTACCCATTACCAGGTGCTGTCTCATCTTGTATATCTCCTAGGCATTTGATTGCGCGACATTATATGAATTGAACCGAGCCCAAGATAGCTGACCCGGCGGCAAATGACGTAATTTTTTTTCGCTTTCCTGATCCAAATCAGGAATGAAACGCTTGATCGCTCATTCGTTAACCTGCCCCCGCAAGCGAGCCCACCATACCCCAATCCATTCGTGGATGGCAGCTTCGGAATACATCAAATAACGCCCTTTGGGTAAATAACTGTAGAGCGGCTGGGGTACCTGGCTCTGCTTGGCGGTGTAGTCGGTGGGGGCTGGCACGGCCTTGAGTCCCTGACCCTGATAGAGGGCCATGGCACGTGGCAAATGAGTGGCCGAACTGACCAGCGCCACCTCTTTTCCTTTCAGATGGCGGCTGATACTGACCGCTTCATCATGAGTGTCTTTGTTGTTTTCAAACAACGTCATCCGCGAACGGGGAATGCCGAGGCTCTCGGCCATCCGGGCATTGACCTCGGCATTGGAGAGGGTATCCCCCGATACATAGCCGGAGAAAACCAGCTCGGCGTCCGGATAGGCCTGGGCGAGGCGAACCCCTTCGAGAGTGCGGGCCAGGGCAATATTGTTTTGCCAGGAGCGCTCGGGCACCGCCGGGTCGCTGACATGACCATTGCCGAGCACCACGATGGCCTCGATGTTGGGATGCTGGCTCACCTCGAATGGCGGGAAGGTCTGCTCCAGCCCGCGGGCCAGTTCATAGCTCACCGGCCGCATCCCCATCAGGGCCACAATAAGCAGCGAGAGAGTGGCCACCAGTTTGCCGGTTTTCTGAAAACGGGTGAACCAGAGCAGTAGCAGGGCGACCAGCAGCAGGGAGAGGGAGAAGGGGAGCGGCATCAGCAGCTGACCCAGCCACTTTTTAATCACAAACACGGCAGACACTTCCTTGAGTTTTCAGCAAATTCGGGATGTGACAGAATACCTCTCTTTTTTGGGATGGCCACAACCCTGTGGCGCTAATGTTGAGTTTCTCCTTGAAGCACGATCAGAGTTTTGACGGGCGCGCCGACAAGTTCGCCCGCAACATTTACGACTCCACCAAGGGGCGCATCCGCACCACCATTGTCTGGAGCGACATCGAAGCCTGCCTGGCCCGCCTTGGCAACCGTCCGCTGCGCATCCTCGATGCGGGGGGCGGTTTTGGCTATTTCGCCCAGAAGCTGGCGGCCATGGGCCATCAGGTGGAGCTGTGCGATCTGTCAGCAGAAATGCTGGAACTGGCCGGCAGCCAGATCGCCGAGAAGGGGCTGGAAGACAAAATCCGTCTCATCCATTGCCCCATTCAGGATCTGAAGCAACACGTGACCGGGACCTTTGATCTGGTGCTCTGCCATGCGGTGCTGGAGTGGCTCGCCGAGCCGCGCCAGACCTTGCTGAGTCTGTTCCCTTTCGTCAATGCCGGGGGCATACTGTCGCTGCTTTTCTACAACCGTCATGGTTTGCTGTTCCAGAGCCTGGTGGTGGGCAATTTTGACTATGTGCGCCTTGGCCTTCGCAAGAAGCGCCAGACAGCGCTTACGCCCACCAACCCCCAGTTGCCGGAGCAGGTCTATGACTGGATTGGTCGCGGGGGGCTGCGCATCATCGGCAAGACCGGGGTGCGGGTCATCCACGACTATATGCGTCACAAGCAGGATCAGGTGGAGAAGTTCGACGATCTGCTGGCCATGGAGCAGCAATATTGCCGTCAGGAGCCTTTTGTCTCCCTCGGTCGCTATATCCATGTGATGGCCCAGAAGCCGGCCAGCTGATTGCTCGCTGTTCACGTCGATGTGAACCATGTTTTCGATGCTACCGGATGTAGCCGCGCGCACGATTTTGCGCCCAATACAACAACGAGATGACAACATCATGATGAGTACATCCCGTACCCTGCCAGAGCGTTCTTTGCCGGAGCTAGTAGGGTGGGTCAGGCAGGAGGGGTTGGCGTTGAGCCTGCCGACCGACCGGCTGGCCTTTCTCATTGCAATCAAGACCCTGTCCGAAGATGAGTCGGACCTGTCGGAAGCGGCGCTGCACGATGCCTTTGGCTATGTCAGCAGTGCCTTCGGCCAGATGGACGAGACCCTCACCGGTCGCGCCAACAACGCCATCAACGATCTCATTCGCCAGCAGCTGCTGTCGCGCTTCAACACCGACATGGTGGCGGGGGAGAGCCTCTACCGCCTGTCACGCCTTGGTGTGAGCATCGTCGACTTCTTTATGGATCAGCGTCAGGTTGACTCCATCAAGCTCTCCATTCTGCTCGAACACCTGGCTGCCGAGCTCGACACCGCCCGCAAGGCGGCGCTTGAGACCAACACCCGCGAGCAGTGGGATGCCGAGGTGCTGCCGCGCCTCACCTTCTCGCTGGAAGAGACCTTGGGGCGGATCGATCTCACCCAGCGCGCCATGGATGAGCAGCAGAATCAGGTCAAAAGCGAAATCGCGGCCCTGCTGACCCAGAACTGGGTCGATGCCATTCACAGCTGCGAAAAACTGCTGCACGAGACCGGCCAGACCCTGCGCGAGCTGCAGGATACCCTGGACGCTGCCGGCCACCGCCTGCAGGCGGGGCTGCTCAATATTCAGGAAGCGGCGCAGGGGCGCGACGATCTGTTCCACGTCGAGGAGCTGACTCACGCCTTGCAAGGTCGTCTTGATGTCATCACCAGCTGGGGTCAGCAGTGCATCGAGCTCTGGTCCCGCTACGATAGGCACGTCCACAAATTTATCCGCAACGCCATCGATATGGACAAGAACCGCGCTTTCAGCCAGCGGCTGCGCGAGTCCATCCGCAATTTCGAGCAGCACAACTGGCAGCTGCGGGTGGCCGAAGAGCCCCGTCTGCTGGAGCTGCGCGACGAAACCATCGCCATCCACGACGAGGAGGTGACCGGCGAGGTGCCCCTCGAGATGGAGTACGTCGAGATGGTGGACATCAACCAGGAGCTGGCCGAGCGCATCGAGCGCTATCTGGCCCGCTACCCCGAGCAGGGGCAGCAGCTGGACTTGGCCGATGTGCTGCGGGAATACCTGCTGGACTACCCGGCTCATGCCCACTTCGATGTGGCGCGTCTTCTGATCGACCAGGCCGTGCGCCTGGGCCATGCCAGCGGCGAGCGCGAACTGCATCGCCAACCCGCATGGAAACCCATTAACCAAGCTGGATCCAAGGTTCAGGCCTATGTCATTGATCAATACTGAGTTTCCCTTGCCGCTGCGGCTTGCAGAGGCGATTGCCAACCCCTTGTTTCCGCGCATCGACACCGCCTTGCGCTCCGGTCGCCACATCAGTGCCGACGAGTTCGAGCAGCATTCGGCGCTGGTCGAATATCACAGCGAGCTGGAGATCTTCTACGGCCGCTATCAGGTGGAGCTGATCAAGGCGCCGGAAGGCTTCTTTTACCTGCGCCCGCGCCCGAGCTCCGACATCGGTACCACTGTGCTCTCCGAGCTCGATATGCTGGTGGGCAAGGTGCTCTGCTACCTCTACCTGAGCCCTGATCGTCTCGCCTCGGAAGGGGTGTTCGCCATGGCCGAGCTGCAAGAAGAGGTGCTGAGCCTCGCCGACGAGAAGCAGCTGCTGCGGATGGTCAACAGCCGCTCCGGCGGTACCGATCTCGACAAGAAGAAGCTGCTCGAAAAGATCCGTACCTCCATGCGCCGTCTGCGCCGCCTTGGCATGATCACCGCCCTTGGCAACGGGGATAAATTCCGGGTCAACGAATCGGTGTTCCGTTTCGCCGCCGATGTGCGCTCCGATGAAGATCCGCGCGCCGTTCAGCTGCGGATGATCCAGGAGGGTGAAGCCATCTTCCACGACGACGAAATGCCGAGCAGCGACTCGCTCTTTGATGACATCGAGGCGGATCTCGATGAAGAACAACTGGATCTGGAGGTATAACCGGTGCGAGGCAAGTTCAAATCCCTGACCATGGTCAACTGGAACGGCTTCTTTGCCCGGACCTTCGATCTCGACCAGCTGGTCACTACCCTTTCCGGCGGCAACGGCGCGGGCAAGTCCACCACCATGGCGGCCTTTATCGCAGCGCTCATCCCCGACCAGTCACTGCTTCACTTCCGCAACACCACGGAAGCGGGATCGAGCAGCGCCTCCCGTGACAAGGGGCTCTACGGCAAGCTGCAGCGCGGCCACTGCTATTCCCTGCTGGAAGTGATGAACAGCCGCGAACAGCGGATCTGGGTCGGCGTGCACCTCGAGCAGGTGGCCAACCGCGACAACAAGGTCAACATCACCCCGTTTGCGCTGGTGGATGTGCCGGAGAATCTGGCGCCGACCGATCTGCTGCTGGAGAAGCTCGATGGCGGCAAGGGGCGGGTACGCGCCTTTACCGATCTGAAAGGGGCGGCCGCCGAGCTGGGGGCGCTGAAAGTCGCCAAATTCAATACGGTGACCGACTATCACAATTTCATGTTCGAGTTCGGCATTACCCCGAAGAAGCTGCGTGATCAAAAAGATCGCGGCAAGTTCTATCGCCTGATCGAAGCTTCCCTCTACGGCGGCATCTCCTCGTCCATCAGCCGTTCCCTGCGCGAATACCTGCTGCCGGAGAACTCCGGGGTGCGCAAGGCGTTTGCAGACATGGAGGCGGCCATCTATGAAAACCGCCGCACGCTGGAAGCGATCAAGGAGACGCAAGGTCAGCGGGATCTGTTCAAGAACCTGATCACCGAGACCACCCACTATGTGGCCGCCGACTATGTGCGCAACGCCGCCGAGAAGAGCCGCCTCTCCGAGCTGGCCCTCAAGGCTCGCCAGGAGCTGGCCGACAAGCGCCGCATTCTGGCCGAAGAGAAACAGCGCGCCATCTATCTGGCCGACGAGGTGGAGCAGCTCACCAACCGTGAGAAACTGCTGACCGACGAGCTGGAGTCTGCCTCCGAGCACCTTGCCAAGGTGATGGCGGCTGTCAGTTTGCAGAAGAAGATCGAGATGTATCGCGCCGATCTGGCGGATCTCTCTGACAAACTCGAACAGCAGCAAGCGGTGGTGGAGGAGATCCACGGCCAGCTGCTGGAAGTGGAAGAGCGCAAGGAGTTGGCGCAGGCCGAGGTAGACAGCCTCAAGACCCAGCTGGCCGATTACCAGCAGGCGCTCGATATTCAGCAAACCCGCGCCATCCAGTACCGTCAGGCGGTGCAGGCCCTCGATGCTGCCCGCGAGCAGTGCGAGCTGCCGGGGCTCACCGCCGAACAGGCGAGCGACACCCTGCATCAGTTCCGCGCCGCCGAACAGAGCCTCACCAGCCGGGTGCTGGGGGCCGAGCAGCAGCTGGCGCTGGCCAAGGCGGCGGTGGCCGAGCATGAAGCGGCGCTGGCGCTGCTGCTCAGCATCGCTCCGGAGACAGTGCGCGAGGCTGCCTGGCCTACCGCGCAGGCGCTGCTCAAGCGTCATATCGAAGACAAGGCTCGCATTGCCCAGGGGCAGGGGCTGCGCGCCGCGCTGGCTCGCCTCGAGAAAGAGAGCGAAAGCCAGAAGAGTCTCTTCAAGCTGCGTGACGAGCTGCAGCAGGCCTCTGGCCAGCTGATTGCCAGCAGCGATGAGCTGGAGATTTTCCTTGAAGCCCAGCGCACCCGTCAGGAGGAGCTGGCCGAGCAGCAGGCTGAAGTCAATCAGCGTCGCGCCAGCCTCGAGCATCAGGGCACTCAGCTGGGCCGCGATATTGCGGAGCTGACCAAGCTTGCCCCGCGCTGGCTGAAATCCTTCGAAAAGCTCGAGCAATTGCGCGAGCAGAGCGGCCTGCCGCTCGCCACCGCCGAAGAGCTTTCGGCCGGTATGCAGACCGTGCTCGACAAGGAGCGCGAGTTCGAACAGGAGAGCAACCGCATCGCGGCGCAGAAACAGGCGCTGGAGCTGCAAATTCGCAACCTGCAGTTGGGTGCTGGCGAGGCGGATCCGCGCTTGGCTCGCATCGCCGAGCAGGTGGGGGGCGTGCTCCTCTCCGATGTCTACGACGACATCTCCATCGACGATGCCCCTTACTACTCCGCGCTCTACGGCCCGGCTCGCAGCGCCCTGGTGGTGCTCGACCTTGAGGGCGCCATCGAGCGGCTGAAAAAGCTGGAAGATTGCCCGGAAGATATCTACCTCATTCAGGGCAACCCCGACTCCTTTGACGAGGATTTGGTAGAAGCGGACGAGCTGGGAGACGCCGTGCTGGTGCGCACCAGCAAGCGTCAGGTGCGCTTCTCCCGCTACCCCGAGCTGCCGCTGTTTGGTCGCGCTGCCCGGGAAAAACGGATCGAGCAGCTCGACCTTGAGCGCGAAGGTCTCATCGAGGGTTACGCCAAGACCGCCTTCGAGCAGCAGAAGTACCACCGTCTCTACGGTCACTTCCGCGACTTTATCGGCCAGCATCTGGATATCGCCTTCCGCCCCGACCCCGAAGCCGAAGTGCAGGCCAAACAGGCCGAACTGCGCGCGCTGCAAGGGGCCATCGGCGAGTGCGACAAGCAGCTGAGTGATGCCAAAGCGGCCGCCGCCCAGCTGACCCGCCATATTCAGCTGGTGCAGGTGATGCTGCCCTTTGCTCACCTGTTTGCCGAGACAGAGCTGGCGGCCCGCCTCGAGGCGGCTCACGCCGATGTGGAAGCACTGAAACAGGCCGAAGCCTTTATCGCCAAGCACGGTAAGTCGCTCGAGAAGCTCGATACCCTGGTGCAGGTGCTGCGTCAGGATCCGCAGGATCTTGCCGCGCTGCAGGCTGCCTATGATGAGGTGAGCGACCTGCTGGCCGAGCAGAAGCGCCGTTGCTACGCCCTCGATCAGCTGGTGGCCCGTCTGCCGCACTTTGCCTATCAGGATGCACAAGACCTGCTGGGCAAGGCCTCTGAAATGAGCGAGCGACTCAAAGAGAAGCTCAAGGCGGCCGAGCTGGCGGCCCGCACCGCTGGCGAGCAGCACAAGCAGATTGCCCAGCGCCACACCGAGGCGCTGCAACTGCGCACCGCGCTGAACTCCAGCGTCGAGGCCAAGCGTCAGACCCTGACCGAGTTCGAGCAGGAGCTGGCGGCTATGGGCCTGACCCTCTCTGACGATATGGAAGAGAAGGCGCGCGCCCACAAGAAAGAGATTGAAGAGCTGCTGATCCGCACCCGTTCCCGTCGCACCAGCGCCGAGGCCCAGTTGCAGGTAACCAAGCGCGAGATCGAATCCCTTGGCGGTCGTCTCAAGCTGGAAGGCAAGGATTATTACAGCGCCCGTAAATCCCTGGTGGGTCACAAGGCGAGCTGGTCGCGGGTAGTGCGACTGGCGCGGGAGACCGACGTCGAGAAGCGCCTCAACAAGCGCGAGCTGGCGTACCTCGACAGCGACGAGCTGCGCTCCATGTCGGACAAGGCTCTCGGCGCCCTGCGAGTGGCGGTGGCCCACGACGAGGCTCTGCGCGATGCGCTGCGACTGTCGGAGGGCAACCGCAGCACCGAGCAGAAGGTCGCCTTCTACGTGCAGGTCTATCGTTACCTCAAAGATCGCATCCGCAACGACATCATCCGCTCCGATGACCCGGTCGAGGCGATCGAGGAGATGGAGATCGAGCTGGCCCGTCTCGCCGACGAGCTCAAGCAGCGGGAAACCCATCTGTCGCTCTCCTCTCACGAGGTGGCGGCCAAGATCACCAACATCATCCGCCGCGAGCAGAACCGCATCCGGGTGCTCAACCAGGGCTTGCAGAATATCGCCTTTGGTCTGGTGCGCGGGGTGCGCCTCAACGTCAATATCCGCGAGGCCCATACCCGTCTGCTGACGGCGCTGGCCGATCAAACCGCCATGCACAACGATCTGTTCGCCGACAAGGAGCTCAGCTTCTCCGAGGCGATGGCCAAGCTGTTCCAGCGCTTGAACCCGCAGATCGAGCAGGGAGATCGCAGCTATCAGGTGATGGGCGACGTGCTGCTCGACTATCGCAACTATCTGGAGCTGGAGATCGAGGTGCAGCGTGGTGCCGACGGCTGGCTGCGGGCCGAGAGCGGCGCGCTCTCCACAGGTGAGGCGATCGGTACCGGTCAGGCCATCCTCTTGATGGTGCTGATCAGCTGGGAGGAGGAATCCCGCCGCCTGCGCGGCAAGGATATCGCCCCCTGCCGTCTGTTGTTCCTCGACGAAGCGGCCCGTCTGGATGGCAAATCCATCGCCACCCTGTTCGAGCTGTGCGAGCGGCAGGATATGCAGCTGCTTATCGCGGCGCCCGAGAACATCAGCCCCGAGAAGGGCACCACCTACAAGCTCATCCGCAAGGTGCAAGGCAAGCACGAACACGTGCATGTGGTGGGCCTGCGTGGCTTCGGCTTTGCCGACGACAAGCTGATTGCCTGAGAAGTCTCTGGCCCATCCCGTCACGGGATGTCCGGTAACTAGTTGAAAGGGAGGCATTTGCCTCCCTTTTTACATGGAAGATATGGCAAAGTAGCCGCACGGTCGCTGCTGCCTGACAACAAGGCGAGTAACATGGTGAGTGCCTTGGAGCTATGGCAAGGTGAGAGCTCCCGCCTGCATGCGTGTCGCCAGCGTCACCGGCCGTATCGAAGAAGCAAAATTGCGCATAGCGAAAAGAAGAAGAGAGGAGAAGTTAAAGGTGCAACATATCCAGAAAGGGCTGTTGTTATCTCTTTGTCTGCTGCTGGCCGCCTGTAGCAGCCGTTATGACGAGCGTCACGGCGGCAGCTGGCACGGCTACAGCGAGACCGGTTATGCCAGCTATTATGCCGACCGCTATCACGGTAAAAAGACCGCCAGCGGCGAGCTCTATCGCAACAACCTCAATAGCGCCGCCCATATGGAATTGCCCTTTGGCTCCATGGTGCGGGTCACCAACCTCGCCAACGGCAAGAGCGTGGTAGTCAAGGTCAATGATCGTGGCGCCTTTAAAAGCGGGCGTATTATCGATCTCTCCAAATCCGCCTTCGGCTCCATCGCCAATATTCGTGATGGCCTTATCAAGGTAAAGGTTGAGGTTCTTTAGTTTGATGACCAGAGCGTGAGATCGCCAGATGGTAGAAGCACTGCATTATATGCATGATTAGAATTGACAATTAATTATTGAATTTGAGGCCATCATATGGAAGTGAGAGAAGTCTGTGTATCTGATGCGCATAATATATTGGCGTTAATGAACCGACTCGACAGTGAAACAACCTTTATGCTCTATGAACCGGGAGAGCGAACTACGACAGAGGTTGAGCAAGCTCAAATATTGGCTTCGTTTGTCGATGCAAACAACAAAGTCATGCTGGTACTGGCAGAGCACGATGAGATTGCAGGCTTTATTGTCGGCATTGGTCAACCAGCAAATCGCAATAAACATGTCTTGTATTGTGTTATCGGTATTCAACAATCTACAACCGGACAGGGATTTGGTAAAAAGTTGTTTTCTGCGCTGGAAGAGTGGGCAACAGCGCGGGCTTTTACCCGTATGGAGTTAAATGTCATGTGTCATAATGTCCGAGCTTGTGCTCTTTATCACGCTTGTGGTTTTGAGGTCGAGGGAATAAAGCGAAACTCGATGAAAGTTGATGGTGAATATGTTGATGAATACTTAATGGCTAAGCTGATTTAAGTTATGTCACAATTTAGAGTTTTGATTACCTTTCTTCGTGAAAAATTAGCATGGTATATTACCATGCAATGGTTATTAAAGTGTTTTGTGGCAAATGTTAGTTCATGCTGATTACAGGATGGATAGAGTGAACTCAGAAAGGAAGCGAAATTCAAAAGTAATTCTATTTTTGTGTAATGGGGTTGAAGAGTATGAGGCATCAGTATTTACAGATGCCTTTGGTTGGACGACAACTTATGGCCTTGAGCCCATACAGTTAACTACAGTTGGTTTTCACCAACGAATTAAATGTGCATGGAATTTTACGATCGAACCGGAATGTCTGTTTGATGAAATAGATATCGAAGAGTTTGATGCCCTAGTAATACCGGGAGGTATGAGCCGTGCAGGCTTTTATGATGATGCGTATGACCCAAGGCTATTGGCATGGATTAAAGATTTTGATGCCAAGGGAAAAGTTGTTGCTTCGGTGTGCGTGGGGGCATTGCCTATTGCCAAAAGTGGTGTGCTAAGTGGTCGCAATGGTACGACTTATCATCTGAGTCAGAAACGGCAACAACAGATGCAAGAGTATGGTGTACAGGTACTGAATCAACCTATCGTTATCGATGGGAATATTATCACTTCACGTAGCCCGTCCACTGCAATGAACGTTGCGTTTCTTGTCGTGGAGATGCTTACCTCAAAAGCCAATCTGGAGAGAATTAAAGAGGGGATGGGGTTTCTCGACGGTGGTATCTGCTAAATGTACGAGTTCTTGTTGAAGTAAAAATAGCTTGGTGCTTTATATTGAGTGCTCAGGGTAGATCTTTGTGGCTATCAGTATGTCTTAATAATTTATCAGTTTGTTTATTTTTTCAATATGGCTTGAGCAGGGAATGAGATGGATATTGAGCTGATTAATGTGCCGCAAAGTGAATTTGAGCTGGTCTTTACTGCCGTGAAACAGGGGATTTTTCCCTATGTTGAGTCGCTCTTTGGCTGGGATGACCAATTTCAACGCGAGCGACTAACCAGCTCATATCGGCCGCAATGGTTTTCGTGGATCCTGCATGGGGGAGAACGCATTGGTCTGTTATGTAGCAAGCCATATGAGGATGCCAAGCATGTTCATCTGCTGATCATTTTCCCTCAGTATCAGGGGCGGCAGCTTGGCGCTGCCGTGATGGAACGGCTTCATCAGGAGGCTGAGCGTGAGGGGAAATGCCGGGTCACCTTGTCCAGCTTTACAGACAACCATGGGGCGATACGGTTTTATGAGCGCCTTGGTTACAACGTGGTCGAAGAGGATCCAGAGTTTGTCTCCATGTCCCGGCCGTTGGGCTGTGACCTCGGATTGAAAAAAGTGGTTAATGGAGAGTTGTGATGGCAATTTTGAATATTTTGACGGCTCCCGACCCCAAATTGAGGCTCAAGGCCGAGCGGGTTGAGGATATCGCTGCCGTACAGGGGCTGATCGATGACATGCTGGAGACCCTGTATGCGACGGAAAACGGGATTGGCTTGGCCGCGACTCAAGTCGGGCGCAAAGAGGCAGTCGTTATTATCGACTTGTCCGAGAGCAGGGATCAGCCGCTGGTTTTGATTAATCCACAAGTGATAAGCGGTATTGAAAAGGTGCTTGGACAAGAGGGATGTCTCTCCGTGCCGGATTACTACGCGGATGTCGAGCGTTACAGCTCGGTGGTGGTATCTGCACTGGATCGAAAAGGTAATCCGATCACCATCGAGAGCAGCGATTTTTTGGCCATTGTCATGCAGCATGAAATTGATCATCTGGATGGCAACTTGTTCATTGATTACCTGTCACCGCTCAAGCGGCAGATGGCACTCAAACGAGTTAAAAAATCTCTCAAGTCCGCCAGTTAACATCTGCGGATAGTGGCTGGCCGTTTTAGTTATGTGGAGAGCAGGCAGAATGAAAGTGGCAAGATGGAATGTCAGGGCGCTGTTTGGCCGCAATAGCAGTGAGGTGCGGGGACGTTATGGGTTGAAGGCTCTACTGTTGCTGGGAACATTGTGGGTAGCTCTCCCCGTATCAGCCGACGAAGAGCAGTTGCCAGCCGAATATCGCCCCTTTGTGCAGCAGTTGGTCGATGCGGCTGAAGCCCGGGATCATCAGGCCCTTGCCAATCAAATGAAATACCCCTTCAAGCAGGAGTATCCCATTCCCGCCATCAAAACCCCGGCGGAGATGCTGACCCGTTTCGACGAGGTATTTGATGACGCCATATTAAAAAGCATCGCAACCTCCCGGGTCGGGCAGGATTGGCAGACCATGGGCTGGCGCGGCATCATGCTGGGCAGTGGCGAGGTCTGGATGGATTTTGATGGCAAGGTGATCGGTATCAATCATCAGACTGCGCAGGCCGCCAAATTGAAAGCCGAGCTTATCGCCAGGCAGAAGAGCGGTCTGCATCCCAGTGTGCGAGAGTACAAGAGCCCCGAGCTGATGTGGCAGACCGAGAAATTTACCATCCGCATCGACGAGTTGGACGATGGCCACTATCGCTACGCCTCCTGGGCCAAGGGCAAGACGCTCGCCGACAAGCCGGATCTGGTGTTGAAAAATGGCACCGTCAGGGTGGAGGGGTCGGGGGGCAATCATACCTACCTCTTCACGAGCGGCCCCTATCGCTACGAGTGCATCGTCACCGTGCTGGGTGAGCGAGGCGTGCCGCCGGGTGAGTTGGTGGTCTATAAAAATGACGTCGAGATAGTGCACCAACCGGTGATCAAGGTGCTGTGACAGCAAATCCACATAAAGAGAGCTCAAAGAGCGGCCGGGAGCCGCTCTTTTACTTTCGAAAATAGAGAGATGAGCTGCGCTAGCTTTGCGGCACCCTGACCCCTTTATCGAGATAGAGGCTGCTGTAGTTGGCCCTGTGGGTGACAAACATCACCTGATGGCGGCTGCCGTCGGAGAGGATAATAAAATCCCCCGCCTGGGCGGGGCTCTGCAAGGTGATCTCCTGCTCGGGGGCGGTCAGGCGATCGACATCTTCCTTGAAGGTGAGGGTGTAAGAGTACATATGGCGCTCCACTACTGGCTCATATCAAACACTCCGTTGAAGGTAGTTGCTGGCATGGGCGCGCGCGGCGTCCGATTGGCGCTGTTAGACCAAATATCAGTGATGAGAACGTGCGTGGCTTCAGTCGGGTTGTTCTGCTGAGGGGCGCTTGAGGCGTTTACATCAGGGTCATTGGTATCAAAAGCGATGGGAAAGGGGCGAAAAGGAGGATGAAAAAACCGCCGATTGGCGGTTTTTCTTATGCAATGGGCCCTACTTCAAGGCCTTCTTCAGCTTCTTGATCTTGCCTTCATGCTTGGCAATTTTCTCAAGACGAGCGGCGATCTTCTTCTTGATCTCTTTCTTGCTTGCTTTGGCCATCGGTGGCGCTCCTTTGCAGTGGGGACACATGAGGTGTCAGTGTGGGTCTTCCCTTTGACGTCCCAGAGTGCCACAGGGCTCCTTTGTGAACCAGCACTCTGTTGCTTTAATAGCCAGCTCGCTATAACTGCAAGGGGCTGAGCCAGCGCAGCAGTTGCTGGCCAACCTGCGGGTTGGCGAGCAGGGACATATGGCTGGTGCGATAGACAATCAGGGTATGGGCGGGAAGAAAAGCCAGCTGATGGCGCGCTTCGTTGTGCTGACCGAGGGCGCTGCGTAGCGGCACCAGTCCATCGCCAATCAGCCGGTCGGCCAGCAGGCTGCGCTTGGCGGCAGTGGTCGCGACGATGGCATAACAGTTGACGCTACAGGGCAAGGGGAGTGGGACGCGGGGATCGCGCAAGGGCACTGCGGGATCGGGTGGGGCGAGCGTCTCGATCACCTTGCCGTGGCGCAGATCCTTGATGCCAGCACTGCGCAGCCGTGCCAGTCTGACGAAGGGCTCGCTGTAGGCGGTGGTGGGCAGCAACTGCTCCAGCCAGTGACCTGCATGTTCGAGCGGTGCGCCGTGGTGTGGTGTGCCGAGAAATATCAGGTTGGCAAGGTGCGCAGGCCAGGTGAGCCCGGCCACGCCGGCATGGTGGCAGGCGCTGCGTGCAACCAGTCCCCCCATGCTATAGCCCATTATCGTTATCTCTTTGAGCTCTCCCGGCCAGTGGGCGAACAGCTGTTCCAGCAACAGGGCCAGCGCCTGCCCGTTCTGTGCGATGGGCAGGCCCGAGTTGTAGCGCAGGTAAAGAGGCTGATAGCCAAGCGCATTGGCAAGTTGCTCTCCGTGATTGACCGGCTTGCCTTGATGCTCGGTCTGCCACTGCAGATCGTTCATGCAGAGGCCATGGATCATCAGCAGTACCCATCCCTCGCGGGGTAGATCCTTTGGCATCGCCTGCCAATCGAGGGGCTTTCCCTGATAGCGCAGGGTCATGGGGGTGGCGAGAGCATTGTGGTGTTCGACCAGCTTGTCCCCCAACACGCCGTTGAGCGTGGCGATCAGGGCCGCGCGTTTCGGGGTTTCGGGGATCTGGTGGGGCGGCGGAGTGGCTGGCAGGCGGCTGAGCAGATGGTTGATACCGCTGCCCAGGGTGTTGGCGGTGCCATGTACCCCCTTGTAGACCAGCCCGGTGATCCCGGCTGTTTTTCCCTCATCCCGTCCCTTGAGCCCCATACCGCTCAGTACCGCCTGATGTACCGCTTCGGTGATCTCTACCGCGGCGGGCAGCGCCAGAGTCAGCAGGTGCGCCAGCTCGCGGATATCCGAAAGATGCCAGGAAGAGGATGGCGATGGGTCTGTGGCGTCGGTCATGGCAAGCCCTTGTGAAAGCGGGTATCGCGTTGTCGTGCCGCGAAGAGCGCAGCGTATCTCTATATCAAACCAGCTTGCGCCCTTTGTGGCGGGTTTACCAGTAACGGGCCATGCATGGCGGGGCTGATAAGAACCGCTTGCGAAGCCGGTCACGGTAATGACAGGGAAAATCACCTCTACTTCTTCATATGAAGCCACATGGAGAGGTGAGGATGTCGCTGTTTGATGAGGTGCGGGTACAGGATTTGTGTGCAAGGTTGCTCGATAGCCAGAACGAAAAGGGCTGCTCCCTTGAGAGTCGGCATGGCCGCGAGTTGAAGGAGTTGTTGCAGGCGGTGGGCGGAGTCGAGTCAGTTGGGCGCAGTTCCCGTCATATATTGACCGAAGCGGGGCGGACTTATCTGACCGGACAACTGGCACGGGCAGAGTTCCCCGAACAGGACAAGGGTGAGCAGCTGCAACGTCTGGGGGTGAGTTTGCCTGTGCGGCTCAATCAGGCCTGCTTTTATGCCCTCTGGCATGGGGACAGCAAGCATCCGCGATCAGCATCCCTTGCAGCGCCACAGCTTGCGAACTTGGCGCTCACGCAGGATGAGGTGATCCGCATCCGTACCCTCGAACCGCTCTCACTGGTCGATCGGCACGGTCAGCAGCACGATATGACGGCAATGATGGCGCTGCTGGGGGAATTGGCGTTGCCGGAGCGGACTCTGGGCACGCTGGCGACCATCGGCTGGCAAGGGGCGCGGGTCATTACGGTGGAGAACAAGGGGGCCTTTGTCGACTACCCGCTGCAACCCGGGCAACTGCTGCTTTTTGCCCCCGGTCGCAATACCACCCTGGCCAAGCAGCTGATCCCGCTGCTGCCTGCGGGCGTGCAGTGGGCCCATTTTGGCGATCTCGATCAACGGGGTATCGATATTGCCGTCGAGCTGGCGCGCGAGCTAAATCGACCGGCCATGCTCTGGCTTCCCTGTGAACTGCAACCTTATCTGGATCATTACGCCCGTCCGGTACGCACCTTTGCGGCGGGCAGTGGCAAGGTGCCCTGGCGTGTGACGACGCAGGCTGATCAGGTCGATGATTATGGCTCGCCAGCAGGCGTTCCCTGGTTTGAGAAGCTGATCACAGACGGGACTTGGCTGGAGCAGGAGGTTTTGATTCTGGCCCCTCATTGGCGGAGCTGGTCATTGGAAGCGATGGGCAATCAGGGGTGAAACGGGGAGCCCGCGCTCCCCGTCATTTGTGGTCAGCTGCTTACTTGGCCTTGATGGGCCCCTTGGTGCCGGCATCATTATCGACCCAGCCATCTTCACCCTTGATGCGGCGATCCCCCTGAATGGTGTAGATGACCATGCCATCCTTGAACACCAGCGCGCCATCGGATTTCTTGGCATTGACCTTCTTGTCGTTGACCCACACCTGATCCTTGCCATCGATGCGGATATTGGCCACGGTGGCGCCGGTTTGGGGGAAGGTGGCGATCCAGTTGCCCGTATAGGGGCTGCCGCTGGTTGCCGCGGCCGGAGCATTGCCAACACCGGCAGCCGCGTTCTCAGCCTTGGTTTTGTTGATATCGCAGCCATTAAGCTCGCTCACCTGAGTGCAACCCGAGCGCTCCAGCTTCTGCTCATAGCTCAGATTCAGACCGCCCTCCGTGGCCGGGGCGGCAGTGCCAAATCCCGCCTTGGCATTTTCCGCTTTGGTTTTGTGAATGTCACAGCCCTGCGCCTCGGTGACCTGGGTGCAGCCGGATCGCTCCAGTTGCTCGGCATATTTGGCGCTGATGGCGTGGGCAGGAGCGATACCGAGCAGGGTCAGGGTGATGAGCAGAGCAGCATTCCTGGACATAGATAATCCCTCAAAGATGTAAGTCATGCAGGTTCATCCGCGCAGTTGCGGCAGTGAACGGTCGGCCTCTCCTGAGCATCCGAGACAGATGCACAGCTGGCGTATTCACGTTAGCACCTTGGGCCAACCACGCCCAGCGATGTGGCCGGAAGATAAGGCGAGAGGTGATACGGGTGGGGAGTGCAGGGGAGGTTAAATAGCAGTGACATTGCTGCAGAAGAGGTGGTAACAAAAGAGCAAGTCACTGCACGGCATTATCATAATGATAACGGCAACCCCGCTGATATCATTTCAGCCCCTTAAACTGACCTTTGATGATAATTCTCACCGATGCCGAGATATCGTCTCTGATTATTATCACCTTGCTATTTTATCGCTTGGCCACCCTATCCATCCTTTTATGGAATAAACCGCTGAAATAGCCGCTGATTTTGTGGGTGGCATCACACACTTTTGCCATTTATTAATATCTGCCTGCATTTTATTGGTTTGGCACGGTTATTGATTGCCTCATATCGACGCTAACCGACGCGCTCACCCACAACCGGGATGCTGGTGACATCGTGAGTGAAAGGGGAGCTATCCATATCTCATCCAATGATTGGGGCGAACGATGAAAGCAGTTAACGAATTAATCAAAGAGATCAGAGCACTCAAATCCAACCTGCATGAAAAAGATTTTCTGCTGACCTGGGAGCAAACCCCTCAGGAGCTGGAGCTGGTATTGAAACTGGCCGAATCACTCAAGACCCTGCGCGCCGAAAATATCTGCACCAAACTGTTTAACAGCGGGCTCGGTATCTCGGTTTTCCGCGATAACTCCACCCGAACCCGCTTCTCTTACGCCTCTGCGCTGAACCTGCTCGGTCTGGCCCAGCAGGATCTGGATGAGGGCAAATCCCAGATCGCCCATGGCGAAACCGTCCGTGAAACGGCCAATATGATCTCTTTCTGCGCCGATGCAATCGGCATCCGTGACGACATGTTCCTCGGTGCCGGTAACGCCTATATGCGCGAAGTGGGCGCCGCACTGGATGAAGGGTTCGAGAAGGGGGTGCTGCCCCAGCGTCCGGCGCTGGTCAACCTGCAATGCGACATTGATCACCCGACCCAGTCCATGGCTGATCTGGCCTGGTTGCAGGAGCACTTCGGTAGCCTGGAAAACCTCAAGGGCAAGAAGATTGCGATGACCTGGGCTTATTCCCCGAGCTACGGCAAGCCGCTCTCCGTGCCGCAGGGCATCATCGGCCTGATGACCCGTTTTGGGATGGACGTGACCCTGGCCTACCCGGAAGGGTATGACCTGATCCCGGACGTGATCGAAGTGGCCAAGGAGAATGCCAAGGCATCCGGTGGCAGCTTCCGCCAGGTCACCTCCATGGAAGAGGCCTTCAAGGATGCCGATATCGTCTATCCCAAGTCCTGGGCTCCCTACAAGGTGATGGAGCAGCGCACCGAGTTGCTGCGTGCCAATGACCACGCCGGCCTGAAAGATCTGGAGAAACATTGCCTTGAGCAGAACGCCAAGCACAAGGATTGGCACTGCACCGAGGAGATGATGAAGCTCACCAAGGGGGGCGAAGCGCTCTATATGCACTGCCTGCCGGCCGATATTTCCGGCGTTTCCTGCAAAGAGGGCGAAGTAACCGAAGGGGTATTCGAGAAATACCGTATCGCCACTTACAAAGAGGCGAGCTGGAAGCCCTATATTATCGCCGCCATGATCATGGCCCGTAAATTCTCCGCCCCGGCAGAAACCCTGGAAAATCTGATTAAAGAGGCGCAAAAGCGGGTGAAATAAATAACGGCAGGGCAGGGTGAATATTCATCCTGCCTACACTGTCGAACCCATTATTTTGAGTTTTCTCTCCGTGGTATCTGAATAACGGATCTCCCGGCGAGGCAGCTCTTTGTCAGGTAACGCCTAGTGAGGTAAGCATGTCCCAATTTTCGCTGAAGATGGATATTGCCGATAACCGCTTTTTTACCGCCGAGCCATCTCCGCTTTTTTCTCGCGCCGAAGCACAAAAGGCTCGCGCTTTTCATAAAAAACTGGCCGGTTATGAACCGACCCCATTGTGCGACCTGAAAGATCTGGCCGCCTATATCGGGGTGAAAAATATATTGGTCAAGGACGAGTCAAAGCGCTTTGGCCTCAACGCCTTCAAGATGCTGGGTGGCGTTTATGCCATCGCCAACCTGCTCTGTGAAAAATATGGGGTGGCCATCGAGGATTTCTCCTTCGATCTCATCAAACGCACCATCAAGGAGCCGATGACCTTCGCCACCACCACAGATGGCAACCACGGTCGTGGCGTTGCCTGGGCCGCCAAGCAGGTGGGCCAGCATGCGGTGGTCTACATGCCCAAGGGCTCGGCGCAGGAGCGGGTGGAGCACATCCTCAATCTCGGTGCCGAGTGCATCGTCACCGACATGAACTACGACGACACCGTGCGCCTCACCATGAAGATGGCCGAAGAGCGCGGCTGGCACATAGTGCAAGACACCGCCTGGGAGGGTTACACCAAGATCCCGACCTGGATCATGCAGGGTTACTCCACTCTGGCCGACGAAGCGGTCGAGCAGATGCAGGCCATGGGCATCAAGCAGCCCACCCACGTGCTGCTGCAGGCCGGGGTCGGGGCGCTGGCGGGCGGTGTGCTCGGTTATCTGGTGGACTGCTTCGGGGCGAAAAACCTGCACAGTATCGTGGTCGAACCGGATCAGGCCGACTGCATCTACCGCTCCGGTGTGGCGGGGGAGATGGTCAACGTGGGGGGCGATATGCGCACCATCATGGCCGGTCTCGCCTGTGGCGAACCCAACCCCCTCGGTTGGCCGCTGCTCAGAAGCTGCACCACCCAGTTCATCTCCTGTCACGACAAGGTGTCGGCGCTGGGCATGAGAGTGCTCGGCAACCCCCTTGGCAATGATCCGCGCATCATCTCCGGTGAGTCCGGCTCGGTCGGTACCGGCGTGCTGGCGGCAGTGCGTCACCACCCGGATCGCGCGGCGCTGATGGAACGTCTCGGGCTAAGTCGCGACTCCGTGGTGCTGATCATCAACACCGAAGGGGACACCGATGTGACCCACTACCGGGAAGTGGTGTGGGAAGGCAAGCATCCTGCCTGCGACTAACTCTCCCGCCAGAGCAGAGACACGAATTGGAGAACTGATCGCACCTCGCCAACGGGGTGCGGTAACGGGCACAGGGCGCTGCCGATGAACAGGCCGCGCACTCTCAGTTGTTATGGAGAATCACAATGAGCAAGCAAATTCCGTTTGAAATGGTGTTGGAGAAGGCCTACCAGTACAAGGCCGAGATGAGTCAGTTCCTGCGCGACATGATCGCCATCCCGAGCGAGAGCTGCGATGAAGAGCGCGTCGTGCTGCGCATCAAGCAGGAGATGGAGAAGGTTGGTTTCGACAAGGTCGAGATCGACCCCATGGGCAACGTGCTGGGTTATATCGGCCACGGCCCGCACCTGATCGCCATGGATGCCCACATCGATACCGTCGGTGTCGGCAACCGCGCCAACTGGACCTTCGACCCCTATGAGGGGATGGAAGATCACGAGATCATCGGTGGCCGCGGCGCATCTGACCAAGAAGGCGGCATGGCCTCCATGGTCTATGCGGGCAAGATCATCAAGGATCTGGGGCTGGAAGATCAGTACACCCTGCTGGTGACCGGTACCGTGCAGGAAGAGGACTGCGACGGTCTCTGCTGGCAGTACATCATCGAGCAGAGCAAGATCCGCCCCGAGTTCGTGGTCAGTACCGAGCCGACCGACTGCCAGATCTACCGTGGCCAACGTGGCCGCATGGAGATCCGTGTGGAAGTGCAGGGGGTCAGTTGCCACGGCTCTGCGCCGGAGCGTGGTGACAACGCCATCTTCAAGATGGGCCCCATTCTTGGCGAGCTGCAGGAGCTGAGCCACAACCTCGGTCATGACGACTTCCTCGGCAAGGGCACCCTGACCGTCTCCGAGATCTTCTTCACTTCGCCAAGCCGCTGCGCCGTGGCGGACAGCTGCGCAGTTTCCATCGACCGCCGCCTCACCTGGGGCGAGACCTGGCAAGGGGCGCTCGACGAGATCCGTGCCCTGCCAGCGGTGCAAGCCGCCGGTGCCGAGGTCTCCATGTACCAGTACGATCGTCCGGCCTACACCGGTCTGGTCTACCCGACCGAGTGCTACTTCCCGACCTGGAAGGTGGAAGAGGATCACATCACCGTCAAAACCCTCTCCAAGGCTTATCGCGAGCTGTTCAACAAGGAGCCGGTGGTGGACAAGTGGACCTTCTCGACCAACGGGGTCTCCATCATGGGGCGCCACGGTATTCCGGTCATCGGTTTTGGCCCGGGTAAAGAGCCGGAGGCCCACGCGCCGAATGAGAAGACCTGGAAAGAGCATCTGGTCAAGTGCGCCGCCATGTACGCCGTGATCCCCATGCTCTATCTGGCCGAGCTGGACAAGTAAGGGGTCTGCCGGGTGGTGACTGCCATCGCCGCCCGGCTGTTGCAAGTGCCCCGTCTCCATTGAGGCGGGGCCTTGCTGTTTGAAGGCAAAATGCATTCGAGGTGGTGGGGATGAAACGGCTGATCAAGAACGGCGTGTTGGTCGATGCGCAGGGTGAATATCGTCAGGAGCTGCTGATCGAGCACGGGGTGATCCTTGAGCGGGCCGCCGCTATCCAGCCCGATGGCGAGACCGAAGTGATCGATGCCAGCGGCTGTTATGTGATGCCGGGTGGCATCGACGTCCATACCCACTTCAACATCGATGTGGGCATTGCCCGCAGTTGCGATGACTTTTTCAGCGGTACCCGTGCCGCCGCCTGTGGTGGCACCACCACCATCGTCGATCACATGGGATTTGGCCCGGCGGGGTGTAACCTGCATCACCAGCTGGCCCGCTATCACGACTATGCCGCCGATCAGGCGGTGATCGACTACAGCTTTCACGGCGTTGTCCAGCATGTGGATGACGCCATCCTCCACGAGATGGCCGCCATGGTGCAGGAGGAGGGGATCAGCAGCTTCAAGCTCTATCTCACCTACCAGTACAAGCTCGGAGATCACGATGTGTTGCGCGCGCTGGCCCGCCTCAAGGAGGTGGGGGCGCTTGCCACCGTCCATCCCGAGAACGATGCCGCCATCGCGGCGCGCCGGGCGGCCCTATTGGCCGCCGGTCACCATGAACCCTGGTATCACCCGCAAAGCCGCCCAATGGAGTGCGAGGCGGAGGCGATCGCCCGGATGATCAATCTGGCCGGACTTGCTGGCAATGCGCCACTCTATATCGTCCACCTCTCCAATGGCTTGGGACTGGAGTATCTGAAACTGGCGCGTCGTCAGGGTCAGCCGGTCTGGGTGGAGACCTGCCCGCAATATCTGCTGCTCGATGAGCAGTGTTATTACAAGGAGAACGGGGTCGACTATCTGCTGAGCCCGCCGCTGCGCTCGCGCCGCGAGCAGGACAAGCTGTGGGTCGGTATCGCTGCTGGCGACATCGATACGGTGGCGACCGATCACTGCAACTTCTCCCATGCCCAGCGCATGACCCTCTCGGGGGGCGATTTCAGCCGCTGCCCCAACGGCTTGCCGGGCGTCGAGAACCGGATGCTGCTGCTGTTTGCCCAAGGGGTGTTGGGCGGGCGTATCTCGCCATCTCGCTTTGTAGCTCTCACCAGCGCCAATCCGGCGCGCCTGTTTGGCCTCTGGCCGCGCAAGGGCAACCTGCAACCGGGGTCTGATGCCGATCTGGTGCTGATGGATCCCCGTGGCGAGACCCAGATCCGTCACGTCGCCCTGCATGACAACGGCGACTACAGCCCTTACGAGGGGATGCGCTGTCCCGGCCAGATCAGGATGACCCTCAGTCGCGGCGAGATAGTGGCCCGTGATGGCGAGTTTCTGGGGCGGCGTGGTCACGGCCGTTTTCTGGCCAGAGCGCCCTTTGATCCGGCGTTGGCGCCGGATCTGCACTCGCCTTGTCCCGCGGCTGCAGGCTGACAATCCGTTCGAAACACGCAGAGCAGCAAGGTTATGTGAACAACGAAAGGTGGGCCGGTATTGCGCCGGCTTGTCCCATCACTGGAGATAACAAGATGAAACAGCGTATCGTACTGGCCCTGGGGGGCAACGCTCTGGGCAACAACCTGCCCGAGCAGATGAAGGCGGTGCAGAGCACGGCAGGCACCATTGCCGACCTGCTCGCCCAGGGGCATGAAGTTGTGGTGACCCACGGCAACGGCCCGCAGGTAGGGATGATCCAGCAGGCGTTCGAGGTGGCGGCCCGCCACGACTCCAAGGCGCCCCATCTGCCCATGTCGGTCTGCGTGGCCCTGAGTCAGGGTTATATCGGTTATGACCTGCAAAACGCCCTGCGCGAGGCCTTGCTGGCGCGTGGTATTCACAAGCCGGTTGCTACCTTGGTGACCCAGGTTGAGGTGGATAAAAACGATCCCGCCTTCCAGGACCCCAGCAAACCCATCGGCGGTTTCTTCAGCAAGGAGGAGGCCGAAGCATTGATGGCCAGGGGCGAGCGGCTAAAAGAGGATGCCGGCCGTGGCTATCGCCGGGTGGTCGCATCCCCCAAACCCGTCGATATCATCGAGAAAGAGACCGTCTCTGCCATGCTGGCTGCCGGTCAGGTGGTGATCACCGTCGGTGGCGGCGGCATTCCGGTGCTGCGGGAGGGCAATCACCTGCGCGGTGCCAGTGCGGTGATAGACAAGGATTGGGCCAGTGCCAAGCTGGCGGAGCTTATCGACGCCGATATGCTGATCATCCTTACCGCGGTAGAGAAAGTGGCCATCAACTTCGGCAAGCCCGATGTGCAGTGGCTCGATCAGCTGAGCGTCGCCGATGCCAACAGCTTTATTGCACAGGGGCAGTTTGCCAAGGGATCCATGCTGCCCAAGGTGGAGGCGGCGCTCTCGTTCGCGACCTCCATGCCGGGGCGCAAATCCCTGATCACCTTGCTGGAGAAGGCCGCCGACGGCATTGCCGGCAAGACGGGAACCCTTATCAGCCGCTAGGTGTTCCAGCACGGGTTGAGTGTGATTGCGGGGGCCGACGGCCCCCTTGTTCATTTTGGGGCAGTCATGGCCAGCGGAGGATGAGCGGCGTAAGATGGCCGCCTTCAAGCGCGGGCAAGACGCCGAGAACAGACCCGGCGCAATGAGTGACAAGAGGTGAGTAACAAACAAATGAGCGGAAAGATCAATATGGCGGCGCTGGTGGGATTGATCCTGCTCACCGCCATCTGGAGTTACAGCTGGATCGTGATGAAGCAGGTGATGCTCTACGCGGGAGCCTTCGAGTTCACCGCCCTGCGCTGCCTGTGCGGATCTCTGGTTCTGCTGCTGGTATTGGCCCTGCGCGGGCGCCGTTATCTCAAACCCACCCCGTTTCGCTATACCCTCGCCATCGCCCTGTTCCAGACCTGCGGCATGGTGGGGTTGGCCCAGTGGGCTTTGATCAGCGGCGGGGCGGGCAAGGTGGCCATTTTGAGTTATACCATGCCGTTCTGGGTGGTGATCTTCGCGGCGCTCTTTCTCGGTGAGCGGATGCGCAAGCTGCACTATCTGGCGGTCGGAGTGGCCGCCTGCGGGCTGCTGTTGGTGATCGAGCCCTGGCAACTGCACCTGGATTCCATGAAGAGTGCGCTGCTGGGGATTGCCTCCGGTATCTGCTGGGGGATCAGCGCCATCATCGCCAAGCGGATGTATGCCCGCCATCCCGGGGTGGATCTGATGTCCCTCACCACCTGGCAGATGATCTACGCAACCATAGTGATGGCGCTGGTGGCGGCGCTGGTGCCGGAGCGCCCCATCGACTGGCAGCCCTACGTGATGGGGGCGCTGGCCTATAGCGCCATCTTCGCCACCGCCATCGCCTGGAGTCTCTGGCTGTTTGTGCTGAAAAAACTGCCAGCGGGTATCGCCAGCCTTAGCACTCTGGCGGTGCCGGTGACCGGCGTGCTGCTCTCCTGGTGGCTGCTCGGCGAAAATCCGGGGCCGGTGGAGGGGAGCGGTATCGCCCTTATCGTGCTGGCGCTGTTGGTGATTAGCCGCAAGGGCAAACGCTCCGTGGTGTCGGTGGCGGGGGAGACTCGCATCAAGCATGGTTGAGTGGTGACTGGGCTGCCAGTGGCACGATAAACGGCACTCAAAAGAGCCCGCGACAGGGGACCAGCCCCTCGTTACAATGGCGTGGTCTGACTGTGCTGGAGCACAGGTATCTGATTTATTGTGATTATTTCAACGAACCTAACGGCAAGGATGAGACCGTATGATGACGCTGGTGTGGTTGGCTGTAGGCCTGGTGTGTCTGGTGGTGGGGGCCGAATCTCTGGTGCGGGGCGCATCTCGCCTCGCCACCATGATGGGGATATCGCCACTGGTGGTGGGATTGACCATAGTGGCCTTTGGGACCAGTGCTCCCGAGCTGGCGGTGAGCATCCAGTCTGGCCTCGAGGGGCAGGCAGGGATAGCGGTGGGAAACGTGGTCGGCAGCAATATTTTCAACGTGCTGTTTATTTTAGGTATTTCGGCACTGATCGTACCGTTGACCGTCTCCCAGCAACTGGTACGTCTCGATGTGCCCTTGATGATAGTGGTCTCTTTTCTGGTGTTGTTGCTGGGCTACGATGGCCGTATTGCGCCACTGGAAGGGGCGCTGCTGTTTGCCGGCATCATCGCCTACACCGGGTTTCTCTTTGTCCAGAGTCGACGGGAAAACAAAGCGGTGCAGGCGGAGTACGAGCAGGAGTTTGGTACCCGTGAAGCGAGTACGGCGGGCAACTGGTTGCGCAATCTGCTCTTTATTGCCGCAGGTCTGGGTCTGCTGATCCTCGGCTCCCGCCTGCTGGTTGGCAGTGCGGTGGAGATTGCCCACTACTTCGGGGTGAGCGATCTAATCATCGGCTTGACCATAGTGGCGGCCGGTACCTCCTTGCCCGAAGTGGTGACCTCCATCGTTGCAGCCCTGCGCGGGGAGCGGGATATCGCTGTGGGTAACGTGGTGGGCAGTAATATCTTCAATATCCTCTGCGTGCTGGGGCTTACCTCCATCGTCACTCCCGGTGGGCTTGAAGTGTCGGCCACCGCCCTTCAGTTCGATATTCCGGTAATGATTGCGGTGGCGCTTGCCTGCCTGCCCATCTTCTTTACCGGTTACACCATCGCCCGCTGGGAAGGGGCGCTGTTTCTGGCCTACTACATCGGCTACACCTGCTGGCTGATCCTCCACGCCACATCCAGTCCGCTGCAAGGTCAGTTCAGTGCAGCGCTGACCGGTTTTGTGTTGCCGCTCACCGCCATCACTCTGGTTGTGCTGGCGGTGCGAGCCTGGCGGTTGCAACGAACCCGGTCGTGATGCAGGTTCTCCTGATGTAAAGGAGCTGCATCAACCGACAGGCGGAAAAAAGCCCCACCATCATGGAGGGGCTTTTGCTTGGTGGGGGGGACGCGAAGAGCCGTTATCGGCGCTGGGCCAGATGCATCATGGCCTCCAGCACGGCGCCGCCGATGGCGCGAGCCTTGTCCGATACCGTAGTTGCGTCGGCCCGCTCGCCTCTGGGGTCGATGTCACCGATCTTGAAGCCGATGGTCACCTCAATGCCATCGCTGAGCAGCCCCCGCACCATACCGGAGAGCGGCGCGATAATGGGGGCGTCCCCCACATGGGCGATCACATCCCCCTCCTGCACCAGATCACCGAGCTTGATAATGCTCTTCATCACCCCGGCGACAGGGGCGCGCACCACCCGGCGGGCGGAGTGTCCCTCGATCACCCCGGGAATGCCGGTATTGGGCTGAGCAGGGCCCTGATAGATGACCCGGCCCAGATGATGACCGCGGTTGGTCTCAATGACCGCATCGCAGTCGCGCCCCGCCTCAAACCCCGGGCCAAGGGCCACCGTAATGGGGGCCATCTCCTTGTGAGTGCCTAGGTTCTGTTTGGCCAAAATGGCATCCACCAGATAGCGGGGCTTGAGCTCGGCGAGGGTGGCGCAGTCGGGGTCAACCAGCAGCGGAATGACGCCCCGATCCAGCTGCTCGAACGCCTGCTCAACGCTCTCGACCCGCTTGGCGCGCACACCCTCGACGCTGGTTTCACCATCAAACATCCCTTGCGCGAAGGCGACGGTGCGGCGGATCACGGTGGGCTTGTCGAGATCCAGCATCACCACCTTGAAGCCGGCATTGTGCAGCCGCAGCGCGACGCCGGTGGCGATGTCGCCGGAGCCGCGCATCACCACCAGCTGATCCCGCTTGAGGCGAACATCGTCCTGCATTAGCCCACCGGCCTTGCCATTTTTCACCTGCAGCAGCTCGGCTAGGATGCTGATGGCGATCTCCTCGGGCGTCTCGGCACCTATGTTGTAGCCGATGGGGGCGTGCAGCTGCTGCAGTTGCTCCTGGCTCACCCCTTGCTGGCGCAGTGCCTGGGTGAAGGTCTGCACCTTGCGCTTGCTGGCGAGCAGCCCCAGATAGGCGAGGGGACGGCTGATGAGCCGATCCAGCGCCTCCTTGTCCTGATGGTTGGTGGCGATGATGACGAAGTTGGCGGGCTCGATGGCCAGTTTCTCGATCACCGCGCTGATGGTATCGGCCTGCACCAGATGGGTACCGGCTGGGAAGAGGTCAGGGTTGAGGCTCCCCTCGAAGCAATCCCCTACATGGACATCAAAGCCGAGTGGCGCCGCAGCATGGGCCACAGCCCGGTTGACGTGGCCGGCACCAATGAGCACCAGCCGTGGTCGCAGACCATAGACATCGATATAGACCGACATGGCACCACCGCAATCCGACCCGACCGCATTCTCACCGTTGCGTGCCATCCGGCCGTGGAAGATACGGGGCTTGCGTTCGGCAATGGCGGCCATCGCTTCCTCGATCACCAGCCGCTCGATCATGCCGCCGCCGATGGTACCGAGGATCTGGCCATCGGCCATCACCAGCATCTGGGCCTGATGGCGCGGGGTGGAGCCCCGGCTCTCGATGATCTGGGCCATGGCAAACGGCGTGTTCTCCTGTTCCAGTCGGGCTGCGTGTGCAAACAGATTCATAAGGTACCTCTTTTCATCCTTAAAACGTCAGGGGTGAGGCTAAAGCGCCTCCCCGTGCGGAGCTGTGCAGATCAGGTGACGGATGGGGGGGGATTCGCGCACGGCCCCCTGCCAGATGGCGTGGATCTCGGGGTGGCGGCTCTGCAGCTTTATCAATTCCGCCAGCCACGACGCCTCATTTTGATAATCGCCATTGATAAACCAGATCCGGCGCGCCCCGGGCGGGGTGCCCTTGAACACCCCCTCGGGGTGGGAGATCAGCCTGTCAAACAGTGCCCAGTCAAGTGGCTCACCCGCCGCAATCCCGCACAGGGCCTGCAATTCAGCCCAGCGGTGGATCTGCGCCGGTTCGGCATTGGCTCCCACCATGGCGCTGCCCAGCAGGGCGATCACCCAGTCACTCTGGTGTGGAATGCAAGGTTCGTGCAAAGCGGGCACTTTCAATAACTTGTGATGGGCGCCATCCGCTTCGACCAGGATGAGATCGAAGCGCTGCTGTCCTTTGAGCAGGTCGATTTGGCGCAGATCCGGCCCTGCAACCTTGCCGGTGCGCTCGTCGAGATGGCTGAACAGGGCAACCAGGGTCGGGCCATCCGGCAGAGCCTGACAGCGGGTAAGTTGACGAACGGGATCCGTCTCGATAATCAATTCCCGATAGTGTGACGGGGCTGGCAGAAACATCCGGGTGGTGGTGGTAATTAGCACCTTTTTACCCTGCTTATAAAAATATTCCGCCAGCCAGAACAGGGTGCTGGTTTTTCCGCCGGCACCACAAAGGCTAATTAGCGTGGTATGGTTGTCACTATTTTCAAGCAGTGGATTTAAAAGCGAACCAATATCCGGAAACGCGTGAATAACAGAGTGTGGCAAGGACATGGCAATGACCGAAATAAATAGCGAGGTGAATGAAAAGGTGCAGGCTCGGGGGCATGAACAGTGTGACTGTATAATTACCGCAGCAGGTTTGTCATCCCGCATGGGGGCATGGAAAATGATGCTACCTTATGGCTCGGGGACAATTCTTGATGCAAGTCTCAAAAATGCCCAGGCCTTCTGTTCCCGGATTATTTTGGTCGTGGGCCATCGCGGGGCCGAGCTCGCTGCCTGTTATGAGAATCGCCCCGACATCCTCATCGTCCACAACCCTGACTATGAGTTGGGGCTGGGCAGTTCAATCCGCTGCGCTCTGGCGGCCAGTGACGCTGACTACCTCTTTATCAGCCACGGGGATCTGCCCTGTATCCCGCGCGAGGTCTATCAACAGTTGTGGCTGGCGCGCGGAGAGTTCGCCCTGTTCCCGAGCTTTGAGGGGGAGGCGGGCCACCCGGTCTTGCTGCCAAAATCCCTCGCAAGGGAGCTGGCTGCCGCGCCGGCACAGGGTTCGGTGCGCCGCTGGTTGCTGCAACGTCCCCATCGCACCATACCGGTCGAGAGTCCTGCCATCCTCTTTGATATCGATACCCCCGAGCGCTATCAGGCGCTGATCCATGGCGAACTGGAGCTGCGTTCTGCCGACGAGTTTACGACCGAGCAGGGCTGAGTCGCATCGTTGGGGCCCACCTCCCTCTGCGTGCAATGGCAGCCAGCGGGGCGGTAACGCCGAGTCATCTCGCAGCCTTTGGATAAACCGAAATAGCGACGACCGCCTTTTATATAGCAGTGACTTTTAAGCAAACCCCGGCCATATTGGTCGGGGCTGGCTTGCGATAATGCTGGATGATTTTTACCCTATCAAAGTGATATTTATCGCTGCCGATTTGATACTTTTCATTTTTCTCTGGCATTGCCTTGAATAAAATTTCAAGTGAGTGAGAACCACTCTCATTAATCATAATGGCGACATGCCAAACCGCCTTCATTAATTCGAGCCATCTCACGCTTTTACCCTAAAAAATAGTTTTGCCGATGGAGTGGCCTGATAGTTGCTCCTCTCCTTGCCAAGGGGTAATGCCCGTGCGGGATACCCCATTTATTCATGCTGCCAATGCGCAGAACAGCTGCAAGGAGATAGCCATGGGCGATATTATGCGACCCGTTCCCTTCAAGAATCTGCTGACCCGTATTTTTGCGGAATATAAAGAGAGTCAGACTATTTTCGGTATTCCCGCCGCACAATTTTATCGCAAGCAGGACGAGCGCAAGATCAAGGTGTTCGGTGAAACCTGCGAGACCCCCATTGGCCCGGCAGCCGGCCCCCATACCCAATTGGCTCAGAATATCGTCACCTCCTGGCTGACCGGCGGGCGCTTTATCGAGCTCAAGACGGTGCAGATCCTGGACCGTCTCGAACTGGAAAAGCCCTGCATCGATGCCGAAGACGAGTGCTTCAACACAGAGTGGTCTACCGAGTTCACCCTGCCCAAGGCGTTTGACGAGTATCTTAAAGCCTGGTTTGCCCTCTATCTGCTGGAGGAGGTGTTCGACCCGCGCCTCGACGGAGAGGCCAAGTCCTTCATTTTCAACATGAGCGTGGGTTACAACCTCGATGGCATCAAACAGCCACCGATGCAGCAGTTTATCCACAGCCTGATGGATGCCAGTCAAAGTCCGAAATTTGCCGAGTTCCAGCAGGTGCTGCGCGAGTTGGTGGCCGACGAGCAGTTTATCGCCGAGCTAGGACTGGGGGCGCGCCGCGATCGCCTGCAACAGCTGGTGGATCGCATCCCGGCCAATCTGGTTCACGGCGTCACTCTCTCCACCATGCACGGCTGCCCACCGAATGAAATTGAGGCCATCTGCCGCTACATGCTGGAAGAGAAGGGGCTCAACACCTTCGTCAAACTGAACCCGACCCTGCTGGGCTACCCGCGGGTGCGCGAGATCCTCGACACCTGTGGCTTTGATTACATTGGTCTGAGCGAAGAGTCGTTCGATCACGACCTCAAGCTGGATCAGGCCAAGGCGATGCTGACCCGTCTGATGGCGCTCGGGGCCGAGAAGGGGCTCACCTTCGGGGTCAAGCTGACCAACACCCTGGGCACCATCAACCGCAAAGGGGCGCTGCCGGGGGATGAGATGTACATGTCCGGCCGTGCGTTGTTCCCCCTCTCCATCAACGTGGCGGCCGTGCTGTCCCGCGCCTTCGATGGCAAGCTGCCTATCTCCTACTCGGGCGGCGCCAGCAAGTTCAACATCGCGGAGATCTTCGAAACCGGCATTCGTCCCATCACCATGGCCACTGATCTGCTGAAACCGGGTGGTTACCTGCGCCAGATTGAGTGCCTCAAAGAGATAGATGCCTCCGACAGCTGGGGCATGAGTCAGGTAGATGTGGCCAAGCTGGAAGCGCTTGCCGCCAAGGCCCTCACCATGGATTACACCCAGAAGGAGTGGAAATCCGACGATCGCATCGAAGTGGGTGGCGGTCTGCCGCTGACCGACTGCTACGTAGCGCCCTGCGTCACCGCCTGCGCCGTGCATCAGGATATCCCCGAGTACATTCGCCTGATGGGCGAGGGGGAGTATGTCGCGGCCCTTGAGCTGATTTATCAGCGCAACGCCTTGCCCGCCATCACCGGCCATATCTGCGATCACCAGTGCCAGTACAACTGTACCCGTCTGGACTACGACAGCGCGCTCAATATCCGCGAGCTGAAAAAAGTGGCCCTCGAGTTGGGCTGGGAAGGGTACAAGGCCCGCTGGCACAAGCCGGCAGGCAGCGGTGACAAGCACCCGGTTGCGGTTATTGGTGCAGGCCCCGCCGGTCTCTCCGCCGGTTACTTCCTGGCACGCGCCGGCCATCCGGTCACCGTGTTCGAGCGTGAAGCCGATGCCGGTGGCGTGGTCAAGCACATCATCCCCGAGTTCCGCATTCCGGCTGAATTGATCCAGCACGACATCGACTTTGTCGCCGCCCACGGGGTCAAGTTCGAGTTTGGCTGCGATCCGGCGCTCACCGTCGACAAGCTGCACGCCAAGGGCTTTAGCTATGTCTTCGTTGGCATCGGTGCCGACAAAAATGGCGGCATGCGCCTCGAAGGTGGACATGATCGGGTCTACAAGTCCTTCAACTTCCTGCGCAGCTTCAATCAGGGCAAACCGCTGCCGCTGGGCCGCCATGTGGCGGTGATCGGTGCAGGCAACACCGCCATGGACTGTGCCCGCGCCGCCCTCAAGGTGCCCGGTGTCAGCGATGTGACCGTTATCTACCGTCGCAGCGAAAAAGAGATGCCCGCCTATCGCGAGGAGGTTCTGGAAGCGGTGGAGGATGGGGTGCGTTTCTGCTTCCTCACCAATCCGGAGCGCTTTGAGAAAGATGGCAAGCTTACCGTGCGGATGATGGCGCTGGGGGAACCTGACGAGCAGGGCCGCCGCCGTCCGGTGCCCACCGAGCAGACCGAAGTGATGCAGATGGATGCCCTGATCACCGCCATCGGCGAGCAGCCTGACTGCGAGGTGCTCAAAGCGATGGGGATTCCCCTTGGCAGCGATGGCTGGCCCGAGGTGGATGGCCAGACCGGCGAAACCAGCCGTCGCAACGTCTTCCTCATCGGTGACGTGCAGAGCGGCCCATCCTCCATCGTCGGTGCCATCGGTGGTGCCCGCCGCGCCGCGGATCTGGTGCTCTCTCGCGAGCATATCGCCAGCCAGCAGAGTGAAGTGACCATCCAGCCGTCGGGCAAAGACGAGATCTACCGCCGCAAGGGGAGCATCGCCGTCACCATGGTTGACAAGAGCGAGCGTGATGCCTTCGTGGCGCAAGAGGCGCACCGTTGCCTCGAGTGCAACTACCTCTGCAGCAAGTGCGTGGATGTCTGCCCCAACCGGGCCAACGTCGCCATCGCGGTACCGGGCTTCAAGGATCAGTTCCAGACCCTGCACCTGGATGCCTACTGCAACGAATGTGGCAACTGCGCCCAGTTCTGCCCGTGGCAAGGCAAGCCCTATCAGGACAAGGTCACCATCTTCAGCCTGCCCGAGGACTTCGACAACAGCCGCAACCCCGGGTTCTATCTGGCTGACGGTGGCGAACTGCGGGTGCGTCAGGATGGCGAGACATATCGCCTGACCATAGACGCCCAAAGCCGGATCAAGGATGCGCCAGCGGCCCTTGGCGACATGTGCCGGATCATCAGCCATGTCCATGCTCATCACCATTACCTGCTGGGGGCCGTCGAGGCCTGAGCGAACCACGAATAAGCGAAGGAGCAAACCATGTTTATTCTGAAGAACGTCACCGCTGTCCAGCTGGAGCCGACCCGGGTGCTGGAAGGGGTGGATATCGCCATCGAAGGATCGCTTATCAAAGCGGTGGGGCCCAATCTGCGGGCCCTCTACCCGGAGGCCAACTATCGGGAGATGGGCGGCAAGCTGGTGATGCCGGGCATCGTCTGTGCCCACAACCACTTCTACTCCGGCCTGTCGCGGGGGATCATGGCCAATATCGCCCCCTGCCCGGACTTTATCTCCACCCTGAAAAATCTCTGGTGGCGGCTCGATCGGGCGCTCGATGAAGAGTCCCTCTACTACAGCGGTCTCATCTGCTCGCTGGAAGCGATCAAGAGCGGCTGCAGTGCGGTGATCGACCACCACGCTTCGCCCAACTTCATCAAGGGCTCCCTGAATGTGCTGCGCAAAGGGTTTATGGAGGCGGGCCTGCGCGGCATGACCTGCTTCGAGACCACGGATCGCAACGGCGGCCTTGCCGAGCTGCAGGCCGGGGTGGAGGAGAACATCCTGTTCGCGCAGGCCATTGATGCCGCCAAGGCCAAGGGGAACGAACCCTATCTGGTGGAGGCTCATATCGGCGCCCACGCCCCCTTTACGGTACCGGACGAGGGGCTGGCCATGCTGCGCGAAGCGGTGCAGGTCACCGGTCGCGGGCTGCATATCCATGTGGCGGAAGACCGCTACGACATGGCCCACGGTCACCACCACTATGGCAAGGAGCCCATCGCCCGGCTGGACGAGTTTGGCCTTGTCGACAGCAAGACACTGATTGCCCACGGCATCTACCTGAGCCCGGCTGACATCGAGCTGCTCAACAGCCGCGATGCCTTCCTGGTGCACAACGCCCGCTCCAACATGAACAACCACGTGGGCTACAACATGCACCTGCCGGAGTATCGCAATCTGGCGCTTGGCACAGATGGCATCGGCTCCGACATGCTCGAAGAGCTCAAGTTCGCCTACTTCAAGCACAAGGATGCCGGTGGCGCGCTCTGGCCCGACAGCTTTGCCCGGTTCCTCTGGAACGGCAACACCCTGCTGGAGCGCAACTTCGACGCCAAATTTGGCCGCCTGGAGCCGGGATACAAGGCCGACCTCACCATTTGTGACTACGACGCACCGACCCCGCTGGCGCCGCGCAACCTCGGCGGCCATCTCGCCTTTGGTATGGGCTCATCCTCGGTCAACAGCGTGATGGTCGAGGGGCGCATGGTCTATCAGGATCGCGAGTTCGCCTTTGACGTCGAGCCCATTTATCAGCAGGCCAGCAAGGTGGCGAGCCGCCTGTGGCAACGGATGGATCAGCTGGCCTAAGGCCCCCTCCGCACGTTTGGACTGGATTGCCCGCCCTGTGGATTTTCCCGGCGGCGGGCAGCAAGAGTAAGGACGACACATGATTGAGCAATTCTTCCGACCCGAGCAACTGGGTCAGGCTTTGGAACTCAAGGCCCGCTTTGGTAACGACGCCGTTTACATGGGGGGCGGCAGCAAGCTCAACGCAGCCCCGACCCGCACCGACAAGAAGGTCGCCATCTCGCTGGACAAGCTCGGACTTGGCCAGATTGAGCAGCAGCACGGTCAACTCCACATCGGCGCCACCGTCACCCTGCAAGCCCTCAAAGACGACCCCCGTACCCCGGCCGCCCTGTGCGAGGCGCTGGGGTTTGTCTACTCCCGCCATCTGCGCAATCAGGCCACCCTCGGCGGCGAAATTGCCTGCCAGCAGCAGGACTCACCCTTGCTGCCGGTACTGCTGGTACTCGAAGCCGTGGTGGTGCTGGAGAACAACCTGCTGCAACCCATCGACGCCTATCTGGCGGGCCAGCGCAATGCCCTGGTGCTCGGAGTTGTGCTGCCGGAGCCTGAATTGCGCTGCGCCACTCGCCGCATCAGCCGCAACGCCGATGGCTTGGCGGTGATGACCGCCGCCGTGGCCCTCGACAGCATTGGCGAGATGCGGGTGGCCGTCGCTGGCGTTACCCCGCAGCCGATGCGTTTGCGTGATCTGGAGCGCCGCGATCTGCACGATGCCGCGCTGGAAGCCGCCGTGAGCGAGCTGATTGCGCCCCGTGAGGATCTGGCGGGCAGCGTGAGTTACAAGCGGTATATCACCGGTGTGGTAGTGGCGGATCTGCTGGTGGACTGCCAGCAGCAGGAGGTGCAAGCATGATGGAACTCAACTTTACCCTGAACGGTGCCCTGCGCACCGTCATCTGCAAGGCCGGTGACAATGCCCAGCGGGTGCTGTTCAACCAGTGCCGGATGCACTCGGTGCGCAACAGCGACGACGGCTTCGGCTTCGCCGGCTCCGACGCCATTCTCTTCAACGGCAAGGTGATCAACGCCTCCCTTCTGATCGCCGCCCAGCTGGATGGATCAGAAGTGCGCACCGCCGAGTCGCTGGGCAGCTGGAACCAGCTCAGTCTGGTGCAGCAGGCAATGGTGGATGTGGGCGTGGTGCAGTCCGGCTACAACGATCCGGCCGCCGCGCTCATCGTCACCGACCTGCTTGATCGCCACCCCGAGCCCACCCGTGATCAAATCGACGATGCCCTCTCGGGCCTGTTTCACCGCGATGGCGGTTATCAGCAGTTCTATCAGGCCATCGAACTTGCCTGCTCACGGATGAAGGATCCCGATTACCTGTGCCAGATCGCCCCGGAGTTTCGCGACGATCTGCGCCATATCGGCAAGAGCTGCCCAAAAGTGGACGCCGCCAAGATGGTGCAGGCCAAGCCCTGCTATGTGGAGGATCGGGTTACTGAAGATGCACTGATCATCAAGATGCTGCGCAGTCCCCATCCCCATGCGGTGATCACCAAACTCGATGTGAGCCGCGCCGAGGCGCTGCCGGGCGTTGTGCATGTCATCACCCACCTCAACTGCCCGGATGTGTTTTACACCCCGGGTGGTCAGAGTGCCCCTGAGCCGTCACCGCTCGATCGCCGCATGTTCAGCCGCAAGGTGCGCCATGTCGGTGATCGTGTTGCCGCTGTGGTGGCCGAGAGCGAAGCCATCGCATTGGCAGCGCTGAAACTCATCGAGGTTGAGTATCAGGTGCTGCCTGCGGTCATGACCATCGATGAGGCGATGGCTCCCAACGCACCCCTGGTTCACGACGAGCCCATCGTCTACATGGCCGGTGCGCCTGCGGATCTCGAGCAGCAGAACGCCTGCTCGGTGCGCCGCGGCGATGAGCACATGATCATCAACTTCCCCATCGGCTCCCGCCCCCACGAGAACCTGGCCGCCAGCGTCCATGGCCAGATCGGCGATGTGGCCAAGGGCTTTGCCGAGGCGGACGAGATTGTCGAGCGCACCTACGAATCGACCCAGGCCCAGCAGTGCCCGACCGAGCCGCACATCTGCTTCACCTATATGGATGGGGAGCGTCTGGTCATTCACGCCTCTACTCAGGTGCCGTGGCACGTGCGCCGTCAGGTGGCGCGTATCGTCGGCCTCAAGCAACATCAGGTGCACGTGATCAAGGAGCGGGTAGGTGGCGGTTTTGGCTCCAAGCAGGACATCCTGCTGGAAGAGGTGTGCGCCTGGGCGACCAAGGTCACCGGCCGTCCGGTCACCTTCCGCTACACCCGTGAAGAGGAGTTCATCAGCAACACCTCTCGCCACGTGGCCAAGGTGAAGGTGAAAGTGGGGGCCAAAAAAGATGGCACCATCACCGCCATCGATATGGATTTTCGCGCCAACACCGGCCCTTACGGCAACCACTCTCTGACGGTACCGAGCAACGGCCCGGCGCTCTCTTTGCCGCTCTATCCGTGCGACAACGTGCGCTTTACCGTCAACACCTACTACAGCAACATCTGCCCGACCGGGGCCTATCAGGGCTACGGCGCGCCCAAGGGCAACTTCGCCTTGACCATGGCGATTGCCGAACTGGCCGAGAAACTGGGGATCGATCAGCTCGACATGGTGGAGCACAACCGGGTGCATGAAGGGGATATCCTCAAGGTGCTGGGGGCCATCGGCGAGGGCAAGATGCCGACTTCTGTGCCCCACGCGGCCAGTTGCGCCCTCGAGCCCATCCTCAAACAGGGTCGCGAACTGATTGCCTGGGATAGCCCCAAACCCGCTGACGGGGATTGGCGCATCGGTCGTGGCGTCGCCATCATCATGCAAAAATCGGGGATCCCGGATATCGATCAGGCCAACTGCATGGTCAAGCTGGAATCGGACGGCACCTTTATCGTCCACTCCGGTGGCGCCGATATCGGTACCGGCCTCGATACCGTGGTCGCCAAGCTGACCGCCGAGGTGCTCGGTTGCCCGCTCAGCGATGTGCATGTGATCTCTGGCGACACCGACCACGCCCTGTTCGACAAGGGGGCTTACGCTTCGTCAGGCACCTGCTTCTCCGGCAATGCGGCCAAGATGGCGGCCGAGAACCTCAAGGCGAAGATCCTGTTCCACGGCGCCGCCATGCTGGGCGAGCCGGTGGAGGATGTGGAGCTGGTTCATCCGGGTATAGTGCGCGGCAAGCAGGGGGAGGTGACCCTTGCCAAGCTGGCCCACAAGGCGGAGACCGGTACCGGCTTCGGTATTCTGGTGGGCACTGCCAGCTACATCACCTCGGAGCTTGCCTTCCCGTATGGTGCCAACTTCGCCGAGGTGGCGGTCAACGTCAGAACCGGCGAGATCCGCCTCGACAAGTTCTACGCCCTGCTCGACTGCGGTACTCCCATCAACCCGGAGCTGGCGCTTGGCCAGATCTACGGGGCGACCATGCGGGCCATCGGCCACACCATGACCGAAGAGATCTGCTACGACAGCAAGGGCATCCCGCTGACCCGGGATCTGAAGAGCTATGGCGCGCCCAAGATTGGCGATATTCCGCGCGATTTTCGGGCCTTCCTGGTACCGAGTGACGACAAGGTTGGCCCCTACGGCGCCAAGTCCATCTCGGAGATCGGGGTGAACGGCGCGGCGCCCGCCATTGCCACCGCCATTCATGACGCCTGCGGTGTCTGGCTGCGTAAGTGGCACTTCACGCCGGAGCAGATCCTGCGCGAACTGGGCAAGCTGGAGCAAAAAGTGTCGGCATAACAAAAGAAAAGGTGAGGGGCGGGTGAACGCTCGCCCCCAGCGCCTGACGGCGGAATGAGTACTCCGCCTACATTCTGTGTGATGGGACAAACACGATGTCTAAAACAACACGCAAGCACTCGGATCTCATTTACGAGCTGGAAGACAAACCCCCGTTTTATCAAACCCTGATGGGCGCAGTGACCCATCTGCTGGCCATTTTTGTTCCTATGGTAACCCCGGCGCTGATCGTCGGCGGCGCCCTGGGTCTCTCCACCGAGATCACCGCCTATCTGGTCTCCATGGCGATGATCGCCTCCGGTATCGGCACCTGGCTGCAGGTGAACCGTTATGGCCCCATCGGGTCTGGGCTGCTCTCCATCCAGTCGGTCAACTTCTCCTTCGTCACCGTGATGATCGCGCTCGGCGGCGCCATGAAAAAAGATGGCATCCATGAGGAGCTGATCGTCTCGACCCTGCTCGGGGTCTCCTTTGTCGGTGCCTTTCTGGTGATGGGCTCCTCCTTTGTGCTGCCCTACCTCAAGCGGGTGATCACCCCGACCGTGAGCGGGGTAGTGGTGCTGATGATTGGCCTGAGCCTTATCAAGGTGGGGATCATCGACTTTGGCGGCGGCTTCTCCGCCATGAGCAGCGGCACCTTCGGCAAATACGAGAACATCGGGCTGGGGCTCTTGGTGCTCTGCGTCATCATCGCCTTCAACTGCAGCCGAAGCCCGCTGCTGCGGATGAGCGGCATTGCCATCGGCCTGATGGTGGGTTATGCGGTGGCCCTGATGCTCGGTATGGTGGATTTCTCCGCCCTTGAGAACCTGCCGCTTATTACGGTGCCTATCCCGTTCAAGTACGGTTTCTCCTTCGATTTTCACGCCTTTATGTTGGCGGGCACCATCTATCTGTTGAGCGTGCTGGAGGCGGTGGGTGACATCACCGCCACCGCCATGGTCTCCCACCGGGATATTCAGGGGCCTGAATTTCAAAAACGGCTCTCCGGCGGCGTGCTGGCTGATGGTCTGGTCTCGGTCATTGCCTCGGCACTCGGCTCTTTGCCGCTCACCACCTTTGCCCAGAACAACGGCGTCATCCAGATGACCGGGGTGGCCTCACGCCATGTGGGCAAGTTTATCGCCGTCATCCTGGTGCTGCTGGGGCTTTTCCCCGTAGTAGGGCGCTTCTTTACCACCATACCGTCACCTGTGATGGGGGGCGCCATGGTCATCATGTTCTCGATGATCGCCATCGCCGGTGGTCGCATCATCATCAGCCACGGTTTCGATCGGCGGGAGACCCTGATTGTCGCCACCTCGCTGGGTCTTGGGCTCGGTGTTTCCTATGACCCGAACGTCTTCAAGGTGCTGCCTGCGGGTATCTACATGCTGGTGGAGAATCCCATCTGCGCCGGCGGCATAACCGCCATCATCATGAATCTGGTGCTGCCGCAAAGCCGCAAACGCAAGGCGGCCGTCAGGGATGCAGAGGCGGTTGAAGTGATCCAGCTGAGCGACAAGCCGGATGTGAGCTTTACCGCCCGCAGTGTGGGCCAGCCATCGGCCAGCAAGGGGGAGGGTTCACCAGAGCCAGTGCCCGGGCAGGCGGTGGCGCCACAAGTGGAACGGATCTGACGGTTAAACCGGCAAAAAACGTCAACAGAACAAGAAAAACAGGGAAACGGTTATGAAAAACGACAACTCTGTCAAAGCGGTACGCGGCAGCTTCTTCGATATCACCCGGGTGGTGGATCAGCCCGAGGAGATTGAGTCCAACGCCCGCCTTATCGAGGATGGTCTGCTGATCATTCGCAACGGTTGCATCGACTGGTTCGGTGAGTGGGAGGAGGGCAAGGATCGCATTCCGACCGAAGTGCGGGTGCGGGATTACCGCGGCAAGATGATAGTGCCGGGCTTTGTCGATACCCACATTCACTATCCCCAGAGCGAGATGGTAGGGGCCTATGGCGAGCAACTGCTGGAGTGGCTCAACCGCCACACCTTCCCGGCCGAGCGGCGCTACAACGATCTCGAATATGCCCGCGAGATGTCCACCTTCTTTATCAAGCAGTTGCTGCGTAACGGCACTACCACGGCGCTGGTGTTCGGCACAGTGCACCCCGAGTCGGTAGACGCCCTGTTCGAGGCGGCCAGCCGTATCAATATGCGGATGATCGCCGGCAAGGTAATGATGGATCGCAATGCGCCCGATTATCTGCTCGATACCGCCGAGAGCAGCTATGTGCAGAGCAAGCAGCTTATTGAGCGCTGGCACGGCAATGGTCGCCTGCTCTATGCCATCACACCACGATTTGCACCCACCTCGACACCCGAGCAGCTGGCGATGGCGCGGCGACTGCGCGAAGAGTATCCCACCACCTATCTGCACACCCATCTGTGCGAGAACAAGGATGAGATCGCCTGGGTCAAATCTCTTTTCCCGGCGCACAAGGGTTATCTCGATGTCTATCACCAGCATGGCCTGACCGGCCACAACTGCGTGTTTGCCCACTGCGTCCATCTGGAAGAGCAGGAGTGGGATTGCCTGAAGGAGACCGGCTCCACCATCGCCTTCTGCCCCACATCGAATCTTTATCTGGGCAGCGGTCTCTTCAAGCTGCACAAGGCGTGGCGCAAGCAGGTGAAGGTGGGGATGGGCACCGACATCGGCGCCGGCACCACCTTCAACATGCTGCAGACCCTCAACGAGGCCTACAAGGTGATGCAACTGCAGGGCGAGCGGCTATCGGCCTATCAGGCCTTCTATCTGGCCACCCTGGGCGGCGCCCATTCGCTGGGGCTGGACGAGAAGATCGGCAGCTTTGCGGTGGGCAAGGAGGCGGACTTCGTGGTGCTCGACCCGGTCGCCACCCCGTTGCAGCAGCTGCGTTATGACAACTCCACCACCCTGCGGGACAAGCTCTTTGTGCTGTTGACCCTGGGGGATGACAGATCCATCTACCGCACCTATGTGGATGGCCAACTGGTGCATGAACGGGGGTAGGGGCTGGAGTGGGCTGCCGCGGCGCAGCCCCAACGAATACGGCGGCTGGCGTGCCCCACGGGACGCCAGTCTTGCCGCACCACAGGGGATCTCCCCGCATAGAACGTGAAATGGCCCGGTTTTTTTGACCAGCAAGGCAAACGTTTGAGTCAAGGCTGCCTGCCCTGGTCTGTCTGTCGCATCCTCTGCCAGCATCGCCTGTTTCTCATCAGACTGGCGCGAGGCAGACCCGCAGATCCTGTCGCCATTTCGTCATGGAACATTCAGGCGCGTGTGAAGGAGTTGGGTATGACCCAAGCAAACAGCAGGACAAACAGCGTGGAACAGCTGGCCAATGATGACGCCAGCCAGAGCGCACCAAAGCAACAGCCGCTCACGGCTCTTGATCGCTACTTTATGATCAGCGAGCGGGGCAGCAACGTCAGACAGGAGGTGCTGGCGGGCCTCACCACCTTCCTTGCCATGGTCTACTCGGTGATCGTGGTGCCGAGCATGCTCGGCAAGGCGGGCTTTCCTCCCGGCGCCGTGTTTGTCGCCACCTGCCTGGTGGCGGGGTTCGGTTCGCTCTTGATGGGGCTCTGGGCCAAGTTGCCGATGGCCATCGGCTGCGCTATTTCCCTCACGGCGTTTACCGCCTTCAGTCTGGTGCTGGGGCAGCAGATCCCCATTCCGGTGGCGCTGGGGGCCGTATTCCTGATGGGGGTGCTGTTTACCGCCATCTCGGTGACCGGGGTGCGTAGCTGGATCCTCGACAACCTGCCCATGGGGATTGCCCACGGTACCGGCATCGGTATCGGTCTCTTCCTGCTGCTTATTGCCGCCAACGGGGTGGGGCTGGTGATCAAGAACCCGCTGGAGGGGCTGCCGGTGGCGCTGGGGGCTTTTACCTCCATGCCGGTCATCATGTCCCTGATCGGCCTTGCGGTGATCTTCGGGCTGGAGAAGCTGCGAGTACCGGGGGGGATCTTGCTGGTGATTATCGCCATCTCAATCTTCGGCCTGATTTTCGATCCGGCGGTGAAGTATCAGGGATTGTTCGCCCTGCCGAGCCTCTCGGACGATCAGGGCAAGTCCCTCATCTTCAGTCTGGATATCATGGGGGCCCTCTCGCCGCTGGTGTTGCCCAGCGTGCTGGCGCTGGTGATGACGGCGGTATTCGATGCCACCGGTACCATCCGCGCCGTGGCGGGGCAGGCCAACCTGCTTGATAAGGATGGTCACATCATCAACAGCGGCAAGGCGCTCAGTGCCGACTCGGTCAGCAGCATCTTCTCCAGTCTGGTGGGGGCGGCCCCCGCTGCCGTCTATATCGAATCGGCGGCGGGCACGGCGGCGGGAGGCAAAACCGGCCTGACCGCGACCGTGGTCGGCGGCCTGTTCCTGCTGATGCTGTTCCTCTCGCCGCTCTCCTATCTTGTGCCCGCCTATGCCACTGCACCGGCCCTGATGTATGTGGGGCTCTTGATGCTGAGCAACGTCACCAAGCTCGATTTCGATGACTTTGTCGGGGCCATGTCCGGGTTGGTGTGCGCCGTCTTTATCGTGCTCACCTGCAACATCGTGACCGGCATCATGCTTGGCTTCAGCTCGCTGGTGATCGGCCGCATCTGCTCGAAGGAGTGGCACAAGCTCAACGTCGGCACCGTGGTCATCGCCCTGGCGCTGGTGCTCTTTTATGCTGGAGGGTGGGCTATTTAGGGATAACCCGCCCGTTTGGGGTCGCTCTGGCGGCCCCATTTTTATGTCTGCTATTTTATCCCTGTGTTGATCAGCCTGCCTTGGCTGGCTATCACGCCTCGGCCGTCTCCGCAGTTGGGGGATTCATCGCGATACCATTTTGATAAATCCCTCTACCAGATTGATAGGCTTCCACCCTTGCTCTCCTCGCTTTGCCGTTTTTTTCACCGCCGACGGGCCCCGTTTGCTCAGGGGCTGCCCTTGGCTTGTCGCTGCGAGCCAACAAAAGCAGGCTAGATGGGATCCCCTTCACACTTCTCCCCATTCTCCTGACGATGGCGGGAAACAGGCGCATATCTTGCTGTTTTTTATGCCGGTTCCAGATTTTTCCATTCGAAAAAGGACTTGCATATGTCCATAGGATTACCGCTCAAGCGGGTGGATGCCGAGGCCAAGGTGACCGGCAGCGCTCGCTATACCGATGACAACATCATGCTCGGGATGCGCCACGCCAAGTACGTGCGAAGCAATATTGCCCACGGCAAGGTGCTTGCCATCGATGCGACCGAAGCGCTGGCCCTGCACGGGGTCGAAGCCGTGTTTACCCATGAAGATGTCCCCACCACCTGTTTTCGCACCGCCGGTCACGCCTGGTCTCTCGATGAGGCGAAACGGGATGTGAAAGACCGCCGTCTGCTCACCGACCATGTACGCCACTTTGGCGATGGGGTCGCCATAGTCGTGGCGCGCGATCCGCTGGTTGCCGAAAAAGCGGCCGCGCTGGTCAAGGTGACTTACGAGCCGCTGCCAGTGATGACGGATGCCGAAAGTGCCCTTGCCGACGGAGCCTATCCCATCCACCCGAGCGGCAATCTGCTGCGCCAAAGCCAGCTTCGCGCCAATGACCCGGAGCAGGCCATTGCCTCCGCTGACCTGCAATTTCAGGCGCACTACCGGACGCCTGTGGTGCAGCACTGCCATCTGGAGACGGTGACCTGCTACGCCTATATGGATCAACCGGACCACATCATCGTCGTCAGCAGTACCCAGATCCCCCAGATTGTGCGCAGCCGGGTGGCCAAATCCCTCGGCCTGCCCTGGTCTAGCGTGCGAGTGATCAAACCCTATATGGGCGGCGGCTTTGGCAACAAGCAGGATGTGCTGGAAGAGCCGATGGCAGCGTTTTTGAGCTACAAACTCGGCGGTGTGCCGGTCAAGGTGACCTTGAGCCGGGAGGAGTGCTTTTTTGCCTCCCGCACCCGCCACGGCTTTGCCATCGATGGCAAGATGGGCCTCAACCGCGATGGCATCCTCAAGGGCTATCAGCTCGACGTGCTCTCCAACACCGGCGGCTATGCCTCTCACGGCCACTCCATCGCCAGCGCCGGGGGCAACAAGATCAGCTACCTCTATCCGCGCAGCGCCTTCGGTTATGACGCCAAGACCTTCTACAGCAACCTGCCCACCGCTGGTGCCATGCGCGGTTACGGCGCGCCCCAGGTGATTTTTGCCCTCGAGTGCATGCTGGATGATGCCTGCGCCGAACTGGGGCTGGATCCGCTCGATGTGCGGATCGCCAACGTGGCGCGGGAAGGGGATGTCAATCAGGTCAACCAGAAGACCATCTACAGCGCTGGTCTGCCCGACTGCCTGCTGCGTGGCCGCGAGATGTTCGAGTGGGATCGACTCAAGGCCGAGTGTCTGGGGCAGGATCCTCACCTTAGGGTGCGGCGCGGCATCGGGGTTGCGTGCTTTAGCTACGGCTCCAACACCTATCCGGTGGGGGTGGAGATCGCCGGTGCCCGCATGCTGCTCAATCAGGATGGCACCGTCAATCTGCAGATCGGCGCCACCGAGATAGGGCAGGGGTCGGACACTGTCTTTGCCCAGATGGCGGCCCAGACATTGGGCATTCCGTTTGAGCAGATCCGGGTCATCTCGACTCAGGATACCGACATCACCGCCTATGATCCTGGCTCGTTCGCCTCGCGTCAGAGCTATGTGGCGGCCCCCGCCATCCATCAGGCGGCGCTGCAGTTGCGGGCCCGCATTTTGTCGCTGGCGGCCCAGCTCTGTCATCAGGATGTAGGATCCCTCACCCTGATCGACGGCTACGTGGTGCTGGCTGGCGCACCGGACAAGGTACTGATCAGCGTCGCCGAAGTGTCGGTCAACGCCTACTACCACCTCACTATCGGCGGTCAGATCACCTCCGAGGTCTCCCACAAGACCACCACCAACCCGCCTAGCTTTGGCTGCACCTTTGTCGATCTCAGCGTCGATATCGATCTCTGCAAGGTGACTATCAATCGCATCATTAACCTGCACGATGCGGGCAAGATCCTTAACCCGCAACTGGCGGAGGGACAGGTGCATGGCGGCATGGGGATGGGGATCGGCTGGTCGCTGTTCGAGGAGATGATCATCGATGCCAAGAGCGGCGTGGTGCGCAATCCCAACCTGCTCGACTACAAGTTCCCCACCATGCTGGATTTGCCGGAGCTTGAATGCGACTTCGTGCAGACCTATGAGCCCCAGTCGGTCTATGGCCACAAATCACTGGGGGAACCGCCCATCATCTCGCCGGGCCCCGCCATCCGTAACGCCATTCGAATGGCGACCGGGGTGGCCATCAACGAGTTGCCCATCACCCCCAAAACCCTGTTCCGGGAGTTTGTCGCGGCGGGTTTGATTGGCGAGGGATCAGGGGAGGAGCAACACCATGTTTGATATTGCCCGTTACTACAAGGCGCACAGCGTGGCCGAGGCCGTCGCCCTGCGCCAGGCCGACCCCGAGGCGCGCCTCTTGGCCGGTGGTACCGATGTGATGATCCAGCTTCATCACCTCAACGCCGTCTATCGCCATATCGTCGATATTCACGACTTGCCCGAACTCAAAGGGGTGAGCGAGTTGCCGGACGGATCGATCCGTATCGGCTCCGGCACCACCTTTACCGAGCTGATTGAAAACGAACTGGTGCAGCGCCGCCTGCCAATGTTGGCCGAGGCGGCCGCTACCATCGCCGGCCCGCAGATCCGCAACGTCGCCACCTATGGCGGCAATATCTGCAACGGCGCTACCAGTGCTGACTCGGCAGCGCCGACTGTCGCGCTGGAAGCAGAGCTTGAAATTGCGGGGCCCGATGGCACACGCCGCATCCCCATCGCCGGTTTTCATACCGGCCCCGGCAAGGTGGCGCTGCAACCGGCGGAGATCCTGGTGGCGTTTCACTTTGCCCCGGACGCGCACCCCCAGGTGGGCTCCCACTACTTCAAATACGCCATGCGCGATGCCATGGATATCGCCACCATCGGCTGCGCCGCCTACTGCCAGATTGAGGATGGTCACTTCAAGCGTCTACGGCTGGCCTACGGGGTGGCGGCCCCGACCCCGATCCGAACGCCGCATGCGGAGGCTGCAGCTGAAGGGCAGCCCCTGACTCGCGCCACACTGGCAGCGATTGCCGAGGCGGTGGTGGCCGATGTGGCGCCGCGTTCCTCCTGGCGGGCTGAAAAGGAATTTCGCCTGCACCTTATCAAAACCCTGGCGCAGCGGGTGGTCGCCTGCGCAGTCGAACGTGCCGGAGGGAAGATCCTATGATGCAACCGCAAAGCTGTCCTGCCGTGGAGATCCAGTGCGAGATCAACGGCAAGCCTTACTCCTATGCAGTGCCGCCCACCATGTCGCTGCTCCACTTCCTGCGCGGGCAGGGGCTGATCAGTGTGAAAGAGGGGTGCAGTGTCGGTGAGTGCGGCGCCTGTACCGTGCGGGTGGATGGCACTGCCATCGACAGCTGCCTCTATCTGGCGGTCTGGGCCGATGGCAAATCTATTCGCACCGTGGAGGGGGAGCGCAAAGGCAATGATCTCTCCGACGTGCAGCAGGCCTTTATCGACGAGGGGGCGGTGCAGTGCGGTTTTTGTACCCCGGGCCTCGTGATGGCGAGCGCCGCCCTGCTCGACAAGACCGAACGTCGTCCGCTGACCGATGCGGAGATCCGCCGCGGGCTGTCGGGGAATCTGTGCCGCTGCACCGGGTATCAGAACGTGGTGCGGGCGGTGAAGAAGTGCTGCAAGGGGTGATAGTTCGGGGGCCGTGAGTGGTACGTGCCGTTGTTTAAGAAAGGAAACAAGCCGCCCAAAACACAGGCCCGCCTCGAAAGAGGCGGGCCTGCTGCTGAGTGGGGCCAGGAGACCTCACACTTTTGGCTGTTCGATCACCAATTTGCCATCTTTGACCGGAATGGTGGCACCGGGGGCTTGCTTCATGCGGATCACCCCCTCCTGACCTGCGAGGCGATAGGTCACGTCATAACCTATGGTGTTGACGCTCGTATCCTGCACGGTTTTGCAGCGCTGTTCGGTGGTGGTGTAGGTATCCCCCGCCTGCATATTGCCCTGCACCTGATTGCCGGCATAACCTCCCGCGACCGCCCCGGCGGCGGTAGCCACCTTCTTGCCGCTGCCGCCGCCAAACTGGTGGCCGACCACGCCACCCAGCGCCGCGCCCACCACGGTGCCGAGGATCTTGTGCTCATCCTGTACCGGCTTGCGGTGAGTCACGGTGACGTTGCGACACTCCTGGCGGGGAGTCTTGATGGTCTCGGTGATCGGCTTGCTGGCGATCACCTCGGCAAAGGTGGGCTGGGGTGTAAAGAGGGAGCCGCTGGCCGCCGCCGAGAGCGCCAGGGCCGAGGCGATGCCAATACCGATACCTGCCATCATGGATCTGTTCATCTTGTTGTTCTCCTGCATACCCATACGGGCTGTTCCAATCTGGCGCCATCTTGTCATAACCGGTTGGCCGGACAAGGCGAGGGGGATGGGCCTGCGACAGGCGCTGGCAAGGTCAAAAAATAGCCACCACAAAAAAGTGTCTGACTTTGGCGACAACGAACTAAAAGTGACCAGTTTCCGGCGCATGGCGGGCTTTGCTTGTGTGATAAGGAGCAATTCGAGTCGCAATTTGCAAGGCGGGCGGTGAGCAGAATGCCAGAGTGGCAAAGTGCTGACGGGGACAGGTCAAGGGAGGCCTTGAGCAAGGGCTCTGTTCGTTGAGATGGCCACGCAAGTAATTGATAAATGGCTCCAGCCCCATCGGATGTTGGCCGATAAGAGATCACGGCAAGCATTTTGCTTTGATTGGGTGAAGCAAAGGGTGAACGGGTCGGCAGACAACTGCGTAAGACCTGAAATGAAGATGTTCACCCGAGATCACCGGATCAACGAGGGGGAGATATGTCAATGTTACCCAGCTGGATCACCCCGGCCATCCAGGCCAACATCATTACGGTGCAGCAGGCCGAACGTCTGCTCTCATCCCTCTACCGGCCCCTGGCCGAGCAGGGAGAGGAGCTTCCTGCCGATATCGCCGACATCAGCCTCAAGCTCTACTGCTTCCGCCAGCAGGGGCGGGTGCGTCACTAAGACTGACAAAAGAACACCCCGCGCCAGGCTCGGGGTGTTGTCACTCATGTATCACAGGCCCATCAGGCCAACATCACTTGCACCACCAGCATCAGGGCGCCAAATCCCAGCACAAAACCCACCATGGGCAGCACGAACTTGACCCACTTGTTGAACTGGATGCCGAGCATCTGCAGAGTGACCAGCACCAGTCCGGTGGGGGCCAGAAACAACATGGCGTATTGCCCCCAGTTGTAGGCCGACACCACGATATAGCGGGGGATCATCACGGTATCTGCCAGCGGCGCCATGATGGGCATGGAGAGCACTGCGAGCCCCGAGGAGGAGGGCACCACCAGCCCCAGCAGGGTGAACACCAGCATCTGCGCCACCGCGAACACGGCGCCGTGCATGCCGGAGACCAGATCGGAGGCGTAGGCCAGAATGGTGTCCGAGATCATCCCCTGATCCAGCACCAGATTGACTCCCCGTGCCAGCCCGATGATGAGCGAAACGGCCACCAGCTCCGACGCCCCCTGAGTAAAGGCCTCGACAGCCTCTTTCTCTTTGAGACCCGAGATAAAAATGATGATGATGGCGATGGTCAGGAAGGAGGCCGCCATCTGCGGGAACCACCAACCGGCCATGGAGACGCCCCACACCATCAGCGGGAAGGCGAGGATAAACAGGGTCAGAATGATCTTGCGGCGCAGGGTGAAGGGCACCCCTTCGTCCATAGAGCCCTCTTTGAGAAAACGGGCGCGAAAACTCTCTCTGTCCTCATAGGTGTAGGAGAAGGCAGGGTTGGCCTTGATCTTCTTGCAGTACCAGTAGAGATAACCGATCACCACCAGGGTGCCCACCAGACAGCCAATGGCGCGAAAGATCAGCCCCTCGGTAAAGGGAATGCCGGCGGCATTGGAGGCGATCACCACTGAGAAGGGATTGATGGTGGAGAAGGTGGTTCCCATGGAGGCGGCGAGGAAGATGGCCCCTACGCAGACGATGGAGTCATAGCCGAGCGCCAGAAAGATGGGTACCAGTATGGGGTAGAAGGCGACCGCCTCTTCCTCCAGTCCGCAGGTGGTGCCTCCCAGCGCCATTACGAAGCAGACCAGCGCCACAAACAGGAACTCGTTGCCCCGGGTCTTTCGCGACAACGCCACTAGCCCTGCACTGAAGGCACCTGTCTTGTTGATGACGCCGATCAGCCCCCCGAGCACCAGAATAAAGACGATGATATCCGCCCCCTCTATGGTGCCCTTGACCATGCTGACTGCCACGTCACCGAGCCCCTTGGGCGCTTGCTCCAGCCGTGCATAGGTGCCGGGAATGGCGATGGGCTTGCGGATGGTGCCGTTGGTAAATTGCTCTACCGCGATATTGATATTGAGTTTTGCCAGGGCATCCTGGGTTGCGGGAAGTCGGCTAATTTCCCCCTGTGGGCTATTGACCATCAGGCTTTCACTGGCCGGATTATAAGAAAGCTTGGCATAGGCACCCGCCGGAATTATCCAGGTCAGCGCAATGGCCAGCAACATAATAAGAAACAGAATGGTAAATGCAGTAGGGAATTGTCTGCGTGGTGTTGTATTCGGCACGGCACACATAAAATGCTCCTTGATAAAGCAGGTTTGGGCTCGGCGGAATATCGGGTCGATAGGGTTTCTACGTCATACATCCAAGGTACGCAAACTCACTGTGGATTGCGTAGTGATTGGCGAGAAATCTGGCCTGATATTGAACATCCGGTAGATTGTTTCACGTTGTAACCGTAACCCGTGTGTGGCTGAATGAACATGGTGCCATGCTCGCTTTATGGGATGGCTCACAAAATTTATTTTCCATGGATTTAACAGCTGATATGAAATAAAAGTTATTATGCAATAACTATTTCAGCTTTCGTTTTATGCGGTTTACCTTAAATAAAGGTCATGAAAATAGTGCGTGCCGAGATGAATGAAATGACATATAAAGCAGTTTTGACGGAATAATATTCCATTATCGCCATTTTTCGTTATTCGCCAAAAACAGCCTGTGAAAAAAATGGCACGCTTTCCAGTAACGAAATATTTTTTGCAACGAAAACAGGGGGCCCTGTTGGTAGGCGGCAGCTCCTGTCTAAGACGTTTTGCTAATACCTGCCGCCGCAGGCTCGCTGTTAGGCTGTCATCCCCATAAGAGACCAGTGACGGGCAGGATGCCCATGTCGCTGTCTGATCTCTGAATCATCCCGAAACTGCCCGTTTTGTGCCACCTGTGAGGAAGGAATCCGATGACAGTGCTGAACATCTATGAGCGCGACCTTGCCAAAACCGCCGCCAATTTTGAGGCCCTGACCCCCATCAGCTTTTTGGGGCGGGCGGAGCGGGTCTATCCTGACTATCCGGCGCTGATCCACGGCTCGCTACGCCAGAGCTGGGGCGAGACTGCCCGCCGTTGCCGCCAGCTGGCCTCGGCCCTGCGGCTTCGCGGCATCGGGGAGGGGGATACCGTCTCCATCGTTGCGCCCAATATCCCGGCGATGTTTGAAGCACACTTCGGGGTGCCCATGAGCGGCGCCGTGCTGAACACCATTAATACCCGGCTCGATGCCGAGTCGATGGCTTTTATCTTTCAGCATGCCCAGAGCAAGGTGGTGCTGGTGGACAGGGAGTTTGGCCCTGTGGTGCGCAAGGCGCTGGCATTGATTGAACTCGCGCCGCTCCTCATCGCCATCGACGATCCCCTCTACCGGGAGGGGGAGCTGGTCAGCGACCTCAGCTATGAGGCGTTTCTTGCAGAGGGGGGGGGGGATGAGCCAGGCTGGCTGCCGCAAGATGAGTGGCAGGCGATCTCGCTCAACTACACCTCCGGCACCACCGGCAACCCCAAGGGGGTGGTCTATCACCATCGCGGCGCCCACCTCAATGCGGTCAACAACGTGCTCTCCTGGGAGCTGCCCAAGCACAGCGCCTATCTCTGGACCCTGCCGATGTTTCACTGCAACGGTTGGTGCTTCCCCTGGACCCTGGCGGCGACGGCTGGGGTGAGCATCTGCCTGCGCCATGTGCAGGCGGCAGCCATCTATGAGGCGCTGCACGCGCACAAGGTGACCCATTTTTGCGCTGCCCCCATCGTACTCAACATGCTCAACAACGCAGATCCTGCCCTCAAACGCGGGCTCGATCACCCCATCAAGGCGATGACGGCAGGGGCGGCGCCCCCCGCCACCGTGATCGCCGGCATGGAGGCGATGGGGATCGCCGTGACCCACGTCTACGGCCTCACCGAAACCTATGGCCCCTGCGTGCTGTGCGAGCCGCAGCAGAGCTGGCAAGGGCAGGATGCCACCACGCTGTCGCGTCTGAAAGCACGCCAGGGGGTGGCCTCACCCCTGCAGGGGGAGATGCGGGTCATCAACCCGGTCAGCGGCGAGCCGGTCCCCCGGGACGGCAAGACCATGGGCGAAATCGTGCTGCGTGGCAATGTGGTGATGAAGGGCTATCTCAAGAATCCTTCTGCCAGCGCCGAGGCGATGGCGGAGGGGTGGTTTCGCAGCGGCGATCTGGCGGTATGGCACCCGGACGGTTACGTGGAGATCAAGGACAGATCCAAGGACATCATCATCTCGGGCGGGGAGAACATCTCCAGTCTGGAGGTGGAGGACGTGCTCTATCGCCATCCCGATGTGGACGAGGTGGCGGTGATCGCCATGCCGGACGAGAAATGGGGGGAGGTGCCCTGCGCCTTCGTCAAGCTCAAGGAGGGGCGCGAACTCACCCAGGCCGAACTGATTGTGTTTTGCCGCGAGCAGATGGCCCACTTCAAGGCCCCCAAACGCATCATCTTTACCCCGCTGCCGAAAACCTCGACCGGCAAGGTGCAAAAATTCGTGCTGCGCAAACAGCTGGGGTAGCAGCCTGTTCGTAAGGAGCCAGCACAGCCATTCATAGGAGGGAGATACGAGGGAGCTGGAGGGCTGCGGGCCCTCCCGTGGTGTGCTAGGGAGCCTTGCAGGCAACGCAGTTGCGGCCGCTCTGTTTGGCCTGATAGAGCATCTGATCGGCGCGGGCGTAGAGGCTCTCCATCAGCTCCCCTTCGCCATTTTCCACCAGTCCGGCGCTGATGGTGATGACCAGCTTATCCCCATCGGGCAGGGGCAGCGGGCTTTGCATCACCTGCAGGCGCAGTCGCTCGGCCAGGGATGTGGCGGCCGAGAGGGTGGTGTTGGGCAGCAAGATGGCAAACTCGTCACCGCCGATGCGGGCCAGCACATCTTCGCTGCGCAGCACCGATTGCATCACCCTGCCCAGATGCACCAGCGCGCTATCCCCAAGGGGGTGACCGAAGCGATCGTTGATGCACTTAAACTGATCCACATCCAGCACCATCAGCACCGAGGTGAGGTGGTGGCGCATGTCCAGACTGAGGTTCTTCTCGCACAGTTCGAAAAAGAAACGGCGGTTGTAGAGACCGGTGAGGCCATCGCGCACCGACTGTTGGTGCAGCTGCTCCTTGAGCTGGTGCAGTTCGGTAATGTCGGAGGAGATACCGATCAGGGTGGGGGTGCCATCCCCCAGCAGAAAGGGCACCTTGACCGACCAGTAGTAGTGCTGATTTCCCTCGGGATCGGTCAACATCTCTTCCCCGGCTTGCAGCTCGCCGGTTTCGAATACCCGGTTGTCCAGCCGCCACAGCTGGCAGGCGCTGGCCGCGGGGATTACCTCGTCATCGCGCCGGTTGATGATCTGCTCGGCAGGAAGGCCCAGCAGATCGGCGACCTTTTGGTTGACGTAGAGAAAGCGGTGCAGGCTGTCCTTCATATAGATATGGGCATCCACATTGGCGAGGATGAGCTCCAGCAGCTGATGCTGCTCCGCCATGCGGGCCTCAATCAGCTTGTGTTCGGTGATATCGGTGGAGATGCCGCACAGGCCGATCAGGTTGCCATCCCGGTCATACATGGGCTTTTTGACAGTCCAGTAGCAGCGCTTTTCCCCGGTGGTTTTGAGGTAGTTGACCTCCTCTTGGGCGAGGGCAAGCTGCTGCTCCAGTACCAGTTGATCGTTGCGCTGAATCGCATCCGAGAATTCGAGATCAAAAAAAGCCCGATCATCCTGCCCCTGCAACTCGGCGAGGGTGCAGCCAAAGAGATCCAGCACCGCCTGATTGGCATAGGTGTAACAGCCCGCCAGATCCTTGGTAAACATGTAGGCGTCCGTCTCGTTGAAGATGGCTTTGAGGTGATCCAGCTCATGCTGTAACTGGATAGAGAAGGGCTCATCCTTCATGGGGCTAACCATCCTTGGTTAAGGGCATCGTTGTATACAGCGCGAATATATGTACCAACGGTTTAAATTAAGCACTTCACAGGCCATGTTTCGCGTTTATTTCCGCAGGATCTGCGCCATGTCACACGATTGTCATCGTTGGTGTGGTCAAAGGAAATCAACTGAGTCCGTGGCTATGCAGATAACCGTCCCACCTATATCGGCCCGGCATCGTGGGCCAGCAGCAGAGCAATTGCCCGGCAGTCAAATACGCCAGCCCGAGCGGCAGAAAGGGCAACAAACAGGTCTTTAATCAAACTATTTTCACTGTGCCCCTGATATCATCCTCAGCAACGCAATATGGAGAGATTCGAGATGGCAGTGGCACCGTTTAATTGGGATGACGTCGTTCAGTGGGACGGGCCGGGGGCCATTGCGGGTAGCGAAGAGATCTTGAGTGCCGATCGGCTTGATCGTGCCCGCTATGCAGAGTTTCTGACCAACTACCTGGCCGCCGAAGGCAAGCAGCGCAACTATGTGCTTAACCTCAATGCCGAGTGGGGGGCGGGTAAAACCTGGTTTATCAAGCGCTGGTATATGGAGCTGAAAGCGCACTATCCCACCGTCTATATCGATGCCTGGCAGCAGGATTTTTCCGATGATCCTTTATTGACGGTTATTTCGTCGATTATCGATCAATTGAAAGATGCAACAGGAAATAAGGTTGCAATACCTGATGGCATCAAGTCCAAACTATTGGGTTTGCTCAAAGTGGGCGGGAAATTGGTGCTCAAGTCAGCCATTAAAAAAGCTGGATGGGAAGATAGTGATTTTTCTGTGGAAGGCGAAGATGCAGATAAGCTGGTTGATACGCTTTGTAGCAATCACAAAGAGCGTTATGAATCTATTCAGTATCTTAAACAAGAGATAAGGCAATGGGTGGAAGGGGTTGTTGGATTAGGTAACGGAGAACTGGACTATCCCGCCTTTATTTTGATTGATGAACTGGATCGCTGCCGTCCCTCCTATGCGGTAGAAATGCTGGAGACTATCAAGCATATCTTTGATATTAAGCGCGTGGTGTTTGTACTGGCCACGGATACCGAGCAGTTACAGCATGCTATCAAGGTAATTTATGGCGATGGTTTTGATGCAGAAAGTTATCTTGGCCGATTTTTTCATAGACGATTTACGTTAGGCAGTATCTCTCGGCGAGAGTTTATTCAGCAGGCAATTGTAGATAAAAAATTGCATTTTGAGCATGTCAACGTATGGCCTGAGATCACTGATAGCCAAGTGTTGGTAAATGTATTGACAGCTGTTTGTGATCATTTTTCATTGAGCTTAAGAAAAACAGAGCAAGTGTTGGATCGAACGATCGCGTCAATCGTAAATTTCCAAGGTTGCACATTAAATCTGATTTTTCTTGTTTACATGTTCTCTCTTTGCGAGAAACGCAATGGAGATTATCGTGCTGTAGCGGATGGCAAAATGCCTACGACAGATAACCATCCTAAGCTAAAAGGTTTCAATACTCTTACAAGTGAGTATGAAGAACAACATTTTCAATGTTTTATAAAAGCAGGGAGTGCAATAGGAAGTTATATTGAGGATGTCGAACATGAACGATATCTAAATCCTTTTATAGATGGAACATATATGGTTTCATTAAAAAATATGTTAGCCATTTCTTATGAAAGTCTATTGAAATCGACTTCAGATGATGAGTGTTCATATCGTTTTATCACGTTAGCAAAAGATTGTGTTAAGCGAATGCGAAATTTGACTGTAGAAGAAAATACTATTTTGGCAGAAAAGGAACTCTCACTATTGGAGCGACGTTTAACAACGTATAAAAATTTGGTTGAGCTGGCTGTGCATCTTGACTAAATAAAGCCGGGATAACCCGGCTTTACTATCAACTTATTTATTATGTCGCTCGTAAAGTCGCTGAACGACATCCTGTAATCCCAGCCCTTCATTTTGCAGCAGTACGGTCAGGTGGTAGAGCAGATCGGCGGATTCGTTAATGAGCTCCTCCCGATCCTTGGCCATGGCGGCCAGCGCCACTTCAACACCTTCCTCACCCACCTTCTGAGCGATCCGCTTGGTCCCTTTGCCATAGAGGCTGGCTGTGTAGCTGGTGGCCGGATCGGCCCCTTTGCGGGCGGCCAGGGTCTGTTCCAACTCTGCCAGAAAACCGAGCGGTGGCAGCGGGTGACCATGGAAGCAGGAGGTCGTCCCTTTGTGGCAGGTGGGGCCGACGGGGTTGGCGGCAATCAGCAGAGAGTCCTGATCGCAGTCGGTGCTGATGGCCACGAGTTGGAGCACATTGCCCGAGCTTTCACCCTTGGTCCACAGTCGCTGTTTGCTGCGGCTAAAGAAGGTGACCTGACCGGTAGTCTGGGTCTTCTCCAGCGCTTCGCGGGTCATAAAGCCCTGCATCAGCACCTCGCCGCTGGCGGCATGCTGGACGATGGCGGGTATCATGCCATCGCATTTTGCCCAATCGAGCTGCTCGGCAAGGGGGCGCGCGCTGGCGGTGGTTTGTGCATTTTCAGAGAAGTTATTCACGGATGGCGACTCCTTCGGTTTTCAGCCAGCGTTTCAATTCGGGAATGGGGATAAGGCCCTTGTGGAACACAGAGGCGGCCAGCGCCCCGTCCACATCGGCGAGGGTAAAGGCATCGCGAAAGTGTGTCATGGCACCGGCGCCGCCGGAGGCAATCAGCGGCACCTTGCAGACGCCGCGCACCAGCTTGAGCTGATCGAGATCATAACCCTGACGCATGCCGTCCTGATTCATCACGTTCAGCACGATTTCGCCTGCGCCGCGTTTTTGCACCTCCTGCACCCAGTCGAGAGTGTGCCAGGCGGTGGTGCGGGTGCGACTCTCGTCACCGGTAAACTGTTTGACCTGATAGTGGCCCGTTTCGGCGTCGAAGTAGGAGTCAATGCCCACCACCACGCACTGCACGCCAAAGCGCTCGGCCAGTCGGCTGATGAGGGTCGGGTCGGCAAGGGCCGGAGAGTTGATGGAGACCTTGTCGGCGCCAAATTCGAGGATCTGGCGGGCATCTTCCACGCTTTTGATGCCACCGGCGACGCAGAAGGGGATATCGATCACCTCCGCTACCCGGCTCACCCAGCTCTTGTCCACCACCCGGGCATCGCTGGAGGCGGTGATGTCATAGAACACCAGCTCGTCAGCACCCTCTTCGGCGTAGCGGCGTGCCAGTTCGACAATGCCGCCCATCACCTCGTGGTTGCGAAATTGTACCCCCTTGACCACCACGCCATCTTTCACGTCGAGGCAGGGAATAATGCGTCTTGCCAGCATCAGTTGCCTCCTCTGGTATCGGCTGCGGGTGCTTGCCAGCAGGCGATGGCGTCACCTACCGAGAACTTGCCCTCCAGCAGGGCACGGCCAAGGATGATCCCCTTGACGCCGGAGCCCTTGAGCGCCTCGATATCCGCGATGCCGCCAATGCCGCCGGAGGCCTGAAAGGCGACGCTCGGGTAGCGGGCGCAGAGATCACGATAAAGCTCGACGTTGGTGCCAGCCAGGGTGCCGTCACGGCTGATGTCGGTGCAGAGCACATGCTTGAGCCCGGCGGGGAGGAAGCGCTCGATCAGTGCTTCGATGGTCACGCCGCTGTTCTCCTGCCAGCCCGCCACCGCGATATGGCGATTGCCCTGGGTATCGATATTGACGTCCAGCGCCAGCACGATCTGCTCGGGGCCATATTTCTCCATCCAGCTGGCCACCAGATCCGGGGATTTGACGGCGGTTGAGCCAATCACCACCCGGCTGGCACCGGCGGTCAGCAGATCTGCCACATCCTGTTCGGTGCGCACGCCGCCGCCGACCTGCACCGGCGCTTCGGTGGCCGACAGCAGTTGGGTCAGCAGGGGCAGCTGGCGCGCCTTGGCATCCTTGGCACCGTCCAGATCTACCAGATGGAGCTGCACCGCCCCCTGGGAGACATATTCATCGAAGCGGGCCTGCGGGCTGCTGCTGTATTCGGTCTTCTGCTCGTAATCCCCTTGATAGAGGCGAACTACCTGACCGTTGATAAGGTCAATTGCGGGAATGATCATGCTAGTCACAGCTCCAGAAAATTTTGCAGCAAACGGGCACCGGCTGCGCCTGAGCGCTCCGGGTGGAATTGGGCGCCAAAGAAGTTGCTGTGCTCTGCAACCCCACCGACGATGGCGGTAAACGGCTGGCCATAGTCGCAGGTCGCCAGCGTTGCTTCTGTCACCTCCAGCGCATAGGAGTGCACGAAGTAGAAGTAGCTGCCGCTTGGGATCCCCTTGAGCAGGGGATGGGTCTCGTCATGCTCAATCTGATTCCAGCCCATATGGGGCAGGCGCATGCTTGACTGGTGTAAGGTGCCGACCTCCATCAGCCGGATCTTGCCCGGCACAATGCCAAGGCAGTCGATGAGATCGCCTTCACTGCCATCGGCACTCATGCTCTCTTCGGAGGCCTCCGCCAGCATCTGCATGCCGAGGCAAAAGCCCAGCAGCGGCTGCTTGGCGGCGCGAATAAGGGGCACCAGCCCGCGCTCGTTGAGGTTTTTCATGGCGGCCACCGCGGTGCCGACACCGGGCAGGATCAGCTTGTCCGCCTGCTCGATATCGGCCGCCACGCTTGAGACCAGCGGCTGCACGCCGAGGCGCTCGAACGCCATTCTGACCGAGGCCAGATTGGCGCAGCCAGTATCGATAATGACCAGCTTCTGCTTGCTCACATCCATCACAGCACTCCCTTGCTGGAGGGGAGCTCGCTCCCTTCCAGCCGAATAGCCTGACGCAGGGCGCGGCCAAAGCCTTTGAACAGCGCTTCCACCTGATGGTGGGTGTTGCCGCTGCCCACCTTCATCTGCAAGGTGATGGCCATGGCGTCCGACAGCGAGCGGAAGAAGTGGGGTACCATCTCGGTGGCCATCTCGCCCACGTTGTCGCGGCCAAAGCCGCTCGGGCAGTCAAACACGAAGTAGGGGCGACCGCTGAGATCCAGCGCTGTACTCACCTCCTGCTCGGTCAGCGGGCGCGCATCGATCACCGCCTGCACCTCGTCCATCGCCAGCACGAAGCCGAAGCGGCCGATACCGCGCTTGTTGCCAAGGGCTTGACGCAGCGCCTGACCCAGCGCCAGCCCCACATCTTCCACCGTGTGGTGATCGTCAATATGCAGATCACCGCTGACGTTCAGCTTGAGCTGGAAACCGGCGTGGGTGGCAATTTGATCCAGCATGTGATCAAAGAAGCCGATGCCGGTGGCGATCTGGTTGCCGCCGCTCTTGTCTAAATCCACTGCCGCCTGGATGCGGGTCTCCTTGGTATAGCGTTCCACCGAGGCTACGCGTCCCTTGGATAGCAGCTGATCACGGATGGCGAGCCAGTCGTGATCCTGTGGGTGGTAGCGAATGCCGCCAATGCCCATGTTCTCGGCAAGCTGCAGGTCGGTCTGGCGATCGCCAATCACGAAGGAGTTGGCAAAGTCGATGCGACCGGAGGCGAGGTACTCCTTTACCAGCCCGAGGTGGGGCTTGCGGCAGCTGCAGCCGTCGGTGGGGAAGTGCGGGCAGATCAACACCTGCTCCCACTTCACCCCTTGCGATTCAAACAGGTGCATCATCAGGTCGTGGGGGGGCTGGAAGTTCTCCAGCGGCAGGCTGGCGGTGCCCAGCCCGTCCTGATTGGTCACCATCACCAGCACGTAGCCGGCGGTCTGCAACTCGCGCAGCACCGGAATGACCATGGGCTCGAAGCGCAGCTTGGCGAGGCTATCCACCTGCTTGTCGGTCACCGGTTCTTCAATCAGGGTGCCGTCGCGGTCGATAAACAAAAACGGGGTCTTCATCGCTACATCCTTGTCTTACAAAGTGGGAGAGGGCAGATCACGCAGTACCGCCAGCACGGCATCCATCTCGCCCTGATAGCCGATGGTGACGCGAATGCTGTTATCAAGGCCGGGTTTGGTCGAGAAATCCCGCAGTATGATGCCGGCGGCCTTCATGGCGGCAAAGACGGCGGCGCCATCCACAAAGCGCACCAGCACGAAGTTGCCCTTGTCTTCAAATACTTCCTTCACGCAGGCAAGCGTTGCCAGCTCTGCCTTGAAGGCGGCTTTTTGCTTGTTGAGCTCTATTACTCGCTCGCGCATCAGCTCCAGCCCCATGGGGGAGAGGGCCTGCGCCGCGATCTGGGCGATGGGCTCGGGGATGGGATAGGGGGCGATCACCTTGGCCAGCATGGCGATCACCTCGGGGCTCGCAAGGGTAAAGCCGCAGCGGATCCCCGCCAGGGCAAAAGCCTTGGAGAGTGTGCGGGTCACCACCAGATTGGGGAAGCGGGCCAGCAGGTCCACCACGGAAGCCTCGGGGCAGAACTCGATATAGGCTTCGTCCACCACCACGATGGCGCGATCCCGGGCTTTTTCCAGCAAAGCGATGAGACCGTCACGTCCCACCAGATCCCCGGTAGGGTTGTTGGGGGAGCAGAGAAACACCAGTTTCACATCAGACAGACGGTCCGCGATGGCGGGCCAGTCAGGCTGGCGGCTGGCGGTCAGCGGCTGCTCAACAATCCCCACGCCACAGGTCTCGGCGCTGATGGCGTACATGCCGTAGGTGGGCGGGCAGATGAGGATCTGATCTTCACCCGCTTCGCAGAAGGTGCGAATAAGCAGCTCGATGGCCTCGTCGGCGCCGCGGCTCACCAGCACCTGATCGGGATTGACCCCGGCATAGGCGGCATAGCCGTTCACCACCTCGGCCGGTTGGCACTCGGGGTAGCGGTTGAGGCGGCTTCCCTCGATGGTGAAGGGATAGGCCTGCGGCGCCTCGTTGGCGTTGAGCCAGACGTGGCCCTTGCCGCCGATGCGGCGGGCGGATTGATAAGGGGTGAGGGCCCGCACCACGCGGCGCGCCAGATTGGCAATGCTCATGACAAATCCTTCTGCTGTGCTGTTGGTTGGGGCGCGGCGACCAGGGCGTTCAATCTCAGCGTCACGGCGTTCTTGTGGCCATCGAGCCCTTCGGCCTGGGCGATGCGCTCGACAATGGGGCCAAGGCCGCGAATACCTTCGGCGCTCAGCTCCTGCACCGTGTAGCGGCGCTGATAATCGGCAAGGCCAAGGCTCGAGCAGGTGCGGGCATAGCCATAGGTAGGCAGAGTGTGGTTGGTGCCGCTGGCGTAATCGCCGACCGATTCCGGTGTCCATGCTCCCAGAAAGATGGAACCGGCATTCTCAAGCTGGTCCAGCAGCTCGCGGGGTGCTCGGGTCTGCACGATCAGGTGTTCCGGCGCGTAGGCGTTGGAGATGGCACACGCCTCGGCCAGATCGTCACAGAGGATCACCAGACTGCTGCCGAGCGCCTGGGCGGCGATATCGCGGCGGCTCAACTTGGCCAGCTGGCTCTTGATCTCCCCTGCGATGGCATCGGCCAGCAGGGGCGAGGTGGTCACCAGCACCACCTGGCTGTCGGGGCCATGCTCGGCCTGAGAGAGCAGATCCGCCGCCACGAAGGCCGGATTGGCGCTCTCGTCGGCAATCACCAGCACCTCGGAGGGGCCGGCTGGCATGTCGATGGCGGCGCCGCGCCAGTCGCGGGATACCTGCCCCTTGGCTTCGGTCACAAAGGCGTTGCCCGGGCCGAAGATCTTGTCCACCTTGGGGATGCTCTCGGTGCCGTAAGCCATGGCGGCGATGGCCTGGGCGCCGCCGATGGCGAACACCTTCTCGACGCCGCAGGCGCGGGCGGCGAACAGGATCTCGTCGCTGGCGGGGGACGGGGTGCAGAGCACCACTTCACGGCAACCGGCGATAGCAGCCGGAATGGCCAGCATCATCACGGTGGAGGGGAGCGGCGCGCTACCCCCCGGTACATAGAGGCCGACCCGACTGATGGGCTGGGTGCGCAGCTCGCACACCACTCCGGGTTGGGTCTCTACCCGTACCAATGGCTGCATTTGGGCAGTGTGGAAGGTGCGAATATTGGCAATGGCTGCTTCGATGGCATTTTTGATGTCGTCATCCAGCCGCGCGCAGGCAGCTTCAATCTCATCTTCACTGACGCGCAGCTGCTCACGGGGGGCGCGCTCGAAGCGCTGGCTCAGCTCGCGCAGGGCCTCATCGCCACGGCTGCGTACCGCGGCGATGATCTCTTTGACCACGGCGCCAATATCGGCCTCGTCATTGAGGGCGGGGCGGGTCAGCACATCGGCCTGCTGGGCGGGGGAGAGGGTCTTCCAGATCAGGGTCTGCATGATGTCCCTTCCTTATTCCATCATCTTTTCGATGGGCAGCACCAGAATGGAGCTGGCTCCGAGGGCCTTGAGCTGCTCCATGGTCTCCCAGAACAGGGTCTCGCTGGAGACGACGTGCAAGGCAACCTGATTGGTGTCACCGGCCAGTTGCATGATGGTGGGACGTTCGGCGCCCGGCAACAGATCAGTGATGGCATCGAGCTTGTCTTTGGGGGCGTGCAGCATGATGTATTTGCTCTCGCGGGCCTGCTGCATCCCCTGAATGCGGGGCAGCAGTTTGTCGATGAGCTTCTGCTTGGCATCAGACAAGGGGTTGGGGGCCTGTACCAACACTGCCTTGGAGCGGTAGATCACCTCTACTTCTTTCAGGCCATTGGCTTCCAAGGTTGCACCGGTGGAGACCAGATCGCAGATGGCATCGGCGAGACCCGCGCGGGGCGCCACTTCCACCGAGCCGCCCAGCATCACGCTCTTGAAGCCAAGGCCCTTTTCATCGAAGAAGCGCTTGAGCAGCCCGGGGTAGGAGGTGGCAATGCGCTTGCCCGCCAGACTCTGTGGCCCTGTGTAGGTCACATCTTCCGGCACCGCCAGCGAGAGGCGGCAGCCACCAAAGTCCAGCTGCTTGAGGGTTTTGACCTCGAAGGGGAGGCCTTGGGAGGCGCGAATAAGCTGCACCTCTTCCAGCACGTTCTCGCCGATGATGCCAAGGTCGACCACCCCTTCCATCACCAGACCCGGGATGTCGTCATCACGCACCCGCAGAATATCGATGGGCATGTTCTCGACATGGGCGATGAGGCGCTGCTCGCGCAGGTTGATTTTCAGGCCACAGCTCTTGAACAGGGCTTGGGAGTCCTGGCTCAGACGACCGGACTTTTGCATGGCGATACGCAGACGTTGTGTTTCCATTGCTCGATTTCCTTCTAGTCAAAAACGAAAAAACCCTCGGAAGTGGGTGCTTCCGAGGGTTTATGAATCTTGCGGTCCTTTTGGAAGTCACCAGTTAAGTGTCTTCCAGCAGTCAACCTCCTGAAAGACTAGTCGGGATGATGATGGTGGTGATGAGTCTTCAGGGTGGTGAACTTCATGTAATCAATCCTTTACAAAATAAGATGTCGTAATTGACGCCTGATTTAAACTACCTGCCTTGACAGAAAATGCAACCCGAAAATGTGATTTGATCGATTAAAGTGGCGAAAACGGTTTTCTGGTCGATAACTAGACAATAACCCCTGCAGGAGTCGCCATCATGCCCAGCCAGGACCTGTTGTTCCCCATTTTGCCCCGGGCGCCCGCTGCGCCCGGCAGCGAAGAGATCAAGCGGGAAGTAAATCAGATCAGCAAAAAGCACCAGCTGCGCAAGACCAGCACTGACAACAGTGACTCCCAGCAGCGCCAGCAGGCGTATAGCACGCCCGCCAAGCGTGATCAGCCCAAGGCGGAGGAGGACGATCACAAGCCGGACCCCGAGCATCAGATCGATCTGTTCGTCTAGGCAGATTATCTGTCCCGCTTTTGCCGCGCTTTTGGCATAATGGCCGCTTTTGCTGCGGGACGCCCTTTTGACCATCCAGACCCTGTTCAAGCCAGATGGCCCTCTGGCCAGCCATATCGACGGTTTCAAAGCCCGCGCTCCCCAACTGGAGATGGCCGAAGCGGTCGCGCGCGCCATCAAGAGTGGTGGCCGTCTGCTGGTGGAGGCAGGAACAGGTACCGGCAAGACCTACGCCTATCTGGTCCCTGCGCTGGAATCCGGCAAGCGGGTGGTGATCAGCACCGGCTCCAAGAACCTGCAGGAGCAGCTCTTCTATCGGGATCTCCCGACCATCACAGGGGCGCTCTCCTACACCCCGCCGGTGGCCCTGCTCAAGGGGCGCAGCAACTATCTCTGCATCGAGCGTATGAACCGGCTCTTGAGCGAATCCCATCTGCAAAAGCCTGAAATCCTGAACGATCTGGTGAAGGTCAAATCCTGGTCCACCGCTACCGATAACGGCGATGTGGGGGATATTCCGGGATTGCAGGAGAACGCCGAGATCCTCGCCCACGTCACCAGCACCAACGACAACTGCCTCGGTCGCGACTGCCCCTATTACGACGATTGCCATCTGGTGGTGGCTCGACGCCGCGCCATGGATGCCCAGGTGGTGGTGATCAATCATCACCTCTTCTTCGCCGATATGGCGGTGAAAGACACCGGATTTGGCGAGTTGGTGCCGGAGGCGCAAGTCTATGTGTTTGACGAGGCGCACCAGCTGCCGGAGATCGCCACCAACTACTTCGGCAAGTCGGTAGGCAGCCGAACGATTCAGGATTTGGCGCAGGATATCCAGCTGGCCTATCGGGCCGAGGCCCACGACATGGCCCAGCTCGGCAAGGCGGCGGACCGGCTCGCTATCGCCAGTCAGGATCTGCGTCTGGCCTTCGGGGTGGATGGCGGTCGCGGCAATACCCGCGACATGCTGCGCCAGCCGCTCTGGGGGCAGGCTCTGGCTCGTCTTAACGACGCCATCGGGCTCTGCTACGAGGTGCTGAAACTCGCTCTCGGCCGGGGCGAGCAGCTGGATCACGCCTTCGAGCGAATCAGTGAACTGCGCACCCGCCTGGGTGAAGTGCTGGCGGTCAACCAGACCGGTTTCTCCTACTGGTACGACTGCTCACGGCTTCATTTCACCCTCAATCTGACGCCGCTGTCGGTGGCCGAGCGATTCAGTGCCGAGGTGCAAAGACCGGAAGTGGCCTGGGTCTTCACCTCCGCTACCCTGACGGTGGATATGCGGTTTGATCACTTCAAGGCCGAGCTGGGGCTGGCGGGCAGCGCCGAGTTGATCCTCGACAGTCCGTTCGACTATGGCGAGCAGGCGCGGCTCTGTGTGCCCCGCTATCTGCCGGAGCCCAACGCCTTTGGCCGTGGCGAGCAGTTGGCCAATCTGATGATCCCGCTTATCAACAAGACGCCGGGGGGCTGTTTCTTCCTCTGCACCAGCCATCAGGTGATGCGTCAGGTGGCCGAGGTGCTGCGCCGGGAAATTGGTCGCACCGTCTTGTTGCAGGGGGAGGACAACAAGCAGCGGTTGCTCAAGGAGTTTGTCGAGAATGGCCGTGCCGTGCTGGTGGCGACCAGCAGCTTCTGGGAGGGGATCGACGTGCGAGGGGCGGCGTTGTCGTGTGTTATCATCGACAAACTGCCGTTTGCCAGCCCCGATGATCCGCTGCTCAAGGCGCGGGTGGATGATTGCAAGCTCAAGGGGGGTGATCCCTTCGCCGAGCTGCAGTTGCCCAAGGCGGTGATTGCCCTCAAGCAGGGGGTGGGGCGGCTTATTCGTGATCGCAGTGATCACGGGGTACTGGTGATCTGTGATCCACGAATGGTCAACAAGCCTTACGGCGCCACCTTTATCAAGAGTCTGCCCGCCATCCCTCGCACCCGGGAGTTGGGCACGTTGGGGAGTTTTTTCGATCGCACTGAACGCGGTGAATAAGTGTGCCGCCAGATAGCAGATTTGAACAACGGGTGAGCATATCTCGCTTGCCGGTTATGTAATTGACTGATTTTATAGAGATTGGAAAGCATGAACGAGTTGAAGATCCTGGCCGTTGATACCGCCACCGAAGCCTGCTCCGCCGCCTTGCTGGTGGGTGACAAGCTGTTCTCCCGCTGGGAGGAGGCGCCACGGGATCACACCCGAAAAATCCTGCCCATGGTTCAGGCTGTGTTAGAGGATGCCGGGATAAGTTTGAGTGACCTTGATGCCATTGCGTTCGGTCGCGGCCCGGGCTCCTTTACCGGCGTGCGGATCGGTATCAGTGTGGCGCAAGGTCTGGCGTTTGGTGCGGGTGTGCCTCTGATTGGCATCTCGACCCTGGCTGCCATGGCGCAAGGAGCCTATCGACTGGATGGCGCCCAGCAGGTGCTGACCGCCATCGATGCGCGGATGAACGAGGTCTATTTCGGCCGCTATGAGCTGATTGATGGCCGCATGCAACTGGTGGGGGACGAGGTGGTGAGCGAGCCCGCGGCACTGGTTGACGTTCGTGGCAAGCTGGCTGGTCGGGTGACCTGCGTCGGCACCGGTTTTGAAACCTATGGCGAGACCCTGAGTGGTCTGGCCGATGAGCTGGCGGTGAGCCAGGTGCGTTTCCCGGCGGCAGAAGATATGTTGCCGCTGGCCCGCGCCGCCTGGTTGGCGGGGGAGGCGGTGCCGGTGGAGCAGGCGACGCCGGTCTATTTGCGTGACAAGGTGACCTGGAAAAAACTGCCGGGTCGCGAATAAGGGCAGGAGCGCTGACGTCATGTCGCTCTTGCCGCTCATCAGCTGCAACACAAGCGGATGGCCCGACGGGCCACGCTGGCAACAGGAGAGTGACATGATGCGTAATACCAGAATCGACATGATGAAACGCACTATGGTGGTCGGGGCGCTGGCCCTGCTGCTCGGGGCCTGCAGCTCGGTTCCTAAAGAGCTGGCCTATGAGCCAGAAAACCAGCTGGTGGCCTATCAGCCCGCCCTTGGCGGGATGGAGGGCAAACCGGCCCGCTGGAGCGGCGTTATCTCGGCGGTGCACAACAAGGCGGATCAGAGCGTCATTGAAGTGGTCTATTTGCCGCTCAAGTCCAACGGCGTGCCGGAGCAGACCGAGCAGAGCCCGGGCCGTTTTCTGGCCATCATGAAGGGCTTTGTCGACCCGACCCTCTATGCCAAGGGGCGCAGCCTGACTGTGCTTGGCACCATAGGCAAACCGGTTGATAGCCAGATTGGCGAGCACAAGTACCGCTTCTCTGTGCTCAATGTGACGGGCAGCAAGCTGTGGCCGCCAGTCAAAGAGGTGGAGGTACGCTATATGGACCCCTACTTCTATGACCCCTTCTATGATCCCTTCTGGCCGAGACGGCCGCTGCGTCGCTAAGGCTTGCCATGATCAAGAGCATCAAAAGCACTCTGCACGAACGTCTGCTCACCTTGGCAGATGGTCGGCAGGCGGCCCTGCTTGAGAATCAACTCGCGGATGAGGCTCAGCAGGGCAAACCTCTGCTGATCGCCCTGCATGGCTGGCTCGACAACAGTGCCAGCTTCTTGCCGCTGGCGCCGCATCTGGGAGATTTTCACCTCATCTGTGTCGATCTGCCGGGACATGGTCACTCCGATCACAAAACCACCCCCTATGTCTTTGTCGACTGGCTGGACGATCTCTACCAGATCGTGCAGGAGGCAGGGTGGTCGCGCTTCACTCTGCTCGGTCACTCCCTCGGGGCGCTGATCGCCTCCGCCTATGCCGGGGTGTTCCCCGAACAGGTGGAGCGGTTGATCATGCTGGAGGGGCTGGGGCCGCTGAGCCAGCCCGATGATGAGGTACCTGCCCAGCTGCGACGTGCGATTTTAAACCGCAGTCGCACCCGGGAGCGCAGTGCCAACGGCTTTGCCTCCATCGATGAGGCTGTCGCCGCCCGTTGCAAAGTGGCGGATATCACGCCGCAGGCGGCGCGTCTTATCTGTGAGCGGCAGCTTGAGATGAGGGCAGGGCGCTGGCACTGGCGCAGCGACCCCCGCTTGCGGGATCTTTCACCCCTGAGAATGAGCGAAGGGCAGGCCCGGGCATTGATGGCGGCTATCCGTTGTCCTGTGCTGTTGATTCAGGGGGAGCAGGGCTTTGCTGCACTTGAAGCCCAATGGCAGGCCCGTCAGGATGCCTTCCAGCAGATCGAGCGGGTCATATTGGGTGGGAACCACCATTTTCATATGGAAAATTCGGTTGATACGGCCGTTTGTATCGTAAAGTTTTGTCAAGTTCGGTAGAATCGCCAGCTTTCAATAATTCCAGGTTTGTTTTCTCCCTCACATTTTTCTGTTGTTAATTTGCTGTTAATTGATGTTGCGCTGTGTAAATATGTGCGGCATTAGAGCATCAGCTTAAAACAACCGATTAAAATGGGTGTGAACCGGGACGGAGGCAACACAGTGAGCGCACAGGTGCTAGTTATGCAGGAGAAGTTTGTGGAAAAAGTCTGGCTGAAACGTTATCCGGAAGGGGTCCCCGCCGAGATCAATCCAGACCAATACAGCTCCCTGGTCGAGATGTTCGAATCCTCGGTGACCCAGTTTGCCGATCAGCCCGCCTTCGTCAATATGGGCCAAACCATCACCTACCGCCGACTGGAAGAGCAGTCCCGCGCCTTTGCTGCCTACCTGCAAAACGAGCTGAAGCTGGAGAAAGGGGATCGGGTTGCGGTGATGATGCCTAACCTGCTGCAATACCCCATCGCCGTGTTCGGCATCCTGCGCGCCGGCATGATCGTGGTCAACGTCAACCCGCTCTATACCCCGCGCGAGCTGGAGCATCAGCTCAAAGATTCCGGTGCCAAAGCCATCGTCATCGTCTCCAACTTTGCCCATACCCTGGAAAAGGTGGTCTACGACACCCCGATCAAGCACGTCATCCTGACCCGGATGGGTGACAATCTGGGGCTGGCCAAGGGCACCCTGGTCAACTTCGTGGTCAAGTACGTCAAGAAGCTGGTGCCGAAATACAATCTGCCCCACGCCACCACCATGCGTCAGGCCCTCTCCAAGGGGCGTTTCCTGCAGTACATCAAGCCGGAGATCACCAACGACGATCTCGCCTTCCTGCAGTACACCGGCGGCACCACCGGCCTCTCCAAAGGGGCCATGCTGACCCATCGCAACATGATTGCCAACGTCGAGCAGTGCCTCGGCGTCTACGGCCCCATGCTGGAGCGTGGCAAGGAGTTCGTGGTCACCGCATTGCCGCTCTATCACGTCTTTGCCCTGACCGTGAACTGCCTGCTGTTTATGCGTATCGGCGGTTACAACCTGCTGATCAGCAACCCGCGCGACATCCCGGGTTTTGTAAAAGAGATCAAGAAGTACCCGTTTACCTGCATTACCGGCGTGAACACCCTGTTCAATGCGCTGGTCAACAATGAAGAGTTTCAGGGGATCGCCTTTGACAAGCTCAAGCTGACCATCGGTGGCGGCATGGCGGTGCAGCGCGCGGTCGCTGAGAAGTGGAAGACACTGACCGATACCCCGCTGCTGGAAGGCTATGGCCTGACCGAGTGTTCGCCACTGGTGAGCGTCTGCCCCTACGATCTGACCGATTACAACGGTTCCATCGGTCTGCCGGTCTGCTCTACCGAGATCCGGCTGGTGGATGACAACGGTCAGGTGATCCACGCCCTCGGCACCCCGGGCGAAATGCAGGTGCGCGGCCCGCAAGTGATGGTGGGCTACTGGCAGCGTCCCGAGGCGACCGCCGAAGTGATGCAGGATGGCTGGCTCTGTACCGGTGATATCGCCGTGTGCGACGAGCAGGGCTTCTTCAAGATCGTTGACCGCAAGAAGGACATGATCCTGGTCTCCGGTTTCAACGTCTATCCGAACGAGATCGAAGATGTCGTTGCCTTGCACCCGAAAGTGCTGGAAGTGGCCGCCGTGGGTGTGCCGCACAATGTCTCCGGCGAGCTGGTGAAGATCTTTGTGGTCAAGAAAGATGCAAAATTGCAGGAGGACGAGATTATTGCCCACTGCCGCAAACATCTGACTGCCTATAAGGTGCCGAAACTGGTAGAATTTCGTGACGAACTTCCCAAGACCAATGTGGGCAAGATCCTGCGCCGCGTACTGCGCGACGAGGAGATTGCCAAGCAATAACCGGACTGTGGCTGCAGAAGCCTCTGCAAACCAGCACCGTCGTTATGCAAAACCGTGGGTCATCCCACGGTTTTTTCTTTTTGGCCCTGATCAACCGCGCAGGCACAGATGCACTATCAACTTATCACTCAGCAAGACGAACTTGAGCAGTATCTCGCTTCTCTGGCCGACGTTCCCCTGGCTATCGATACTGAATTCGTTCGCACCCGTACCTACTACCCCCAGCTTGGCCTGTTCCAGATCTATGACGGCGAGCATCTGGCGCTGCTGGATCCGCTAACGCTGGATCTCTCTGCCCTCTGGCAGCGACTGGGCAGGGAAGGGCAGATCGCCATCCTGCACGCCTCTGGCGAAGATCTGGAGCTTATCCAGCATCAGGCGGGCCACCTGCCCAACCAGATGCACGATACCCAGCTTGCTACTGCCTTTCTCGGTTACGGTGTCTCGGTCGGCTTTGGTGCGCTGGTGAACGAATTCCTTGGGGTCGAGCTGGAAAAAGACCAAGCGCGCACCGATTGGCTGGCCCGCCCGCTTACGCCACGTCAGCTCGAATACGCGGCAGCGGATGTCTTCTACCTGATGCCGCTCTACGAGAAAGTGATGGCCAAACTGCGGGAAAGCGGCAAGTTTGCCTGGTTCGAACAGGAGTGCCAGAACCACTCTGCCCGCAAGACCCAGGGTAGCGATCCCCGTCAGGCATATCTTGACATCGTCAACGCCTGGCAACTGGGGCGCCGCGAGCTCGCCATCCTGCGTGAGCTGGCCGCCTGGCGCCAGCAAGAGGCGGTGCGCCGAGATCTGGCCCTCAACTTCGTGGTCAAAGAGCTGCACCTGTTCAAGGTGGCAGAACGTCGTCCTGCCTCCCTGCGGGATCTCAACGAGCTCGGCCTATCGCCCATCGAGATCAAGATCCACGGCAAGCGGATGCTCGATATCGTCGCCAAGGCGCAGCAGAGCGATCCTGACAGCTGGCCAGAGCCCATTCGCCGGCTGGTGGACTTCCCCCAGTACAAGGCCGAGCTCAAGCGCATCAAGGCCATGGTGGAAGAGAAGGCCAAGGCGAGCAATATTCCGCCCGAGCTGATTGCCAGCAAGAAGATCATTCACCAGTACTTCACCTGGAGCTGGCGGATGAACGACGAAGAGCGGGCCCGCAGCGACAAGCCGATGCTGCTGCAAGGGTGGCGTCATGAGCTGGTCGGTCACCTGCTGGCACAATAAGCCACCAGAGTGTTGCACCTATAAATCAATCCTCACCCTCGGGTGGGGATTTTTATTGGGCGAAAGAGACAAATGGGCATGCTGAAATGTGGAACGCAGGTGGGACATGGCTGGCCGGATGGCGGGAGTCGAGAATGAAAAAGAGAGCAGAGAAGAAAAGGCAGCGGCTAACACCGCTGCTTTTTTTGATCACCAGATAGGCTGGGTCAGGTAGGGGTTGCTCACCTTCTCGCGACCGAAGGTGGAGCTGGGGCCGTGGCCCGGGATAAAGACGATCTCGTCCCCTAGCGGCAGCAGGGTCTCGGTGATCGACTTGATCAGCGTGCTGTGATCCCCACGGGGGAAGTCGGTGCGGCCGATGCTGCCGGCAAACAGCACATCGCCAACCCAGGCGAGTTTTTCGGCCTGGTTCAGCAGCACGATATGACCCGGGGTGTGGCCGGGGCAGAAGTAGACATCCAGCTCGCACTGGCCAAGCTGCACCTTGTCACCCTGCTCCAGCCAGCGATCCGGCGTGAACGCGGGGGTATGGGCGAAGCCGAACATCTGGCTCTGCTGGGGCAGCATGTCGAGCCAGAAGGCGTCCTCCTTGTGGGGGCCGGTAATGGCGACGCCAGTTTTTTCCCGCAGCTCGGCAGCGGCACCGACGTGATCCAGATGACCGTGGGTCAGCAGGATATGAGTCAGGGTCAGGCCGCGCTTGGCGATGGCAGCCAGCAGTTTGTCCGCTTCGCCGCCCGGATCGATCAGGGCGGCCTGATGGGTCTCGTCACACCAGATGAGGGAGCAGTTCTGGGCGAACTGGGTGACCGGGATCACCTCGAATTTCAACATAGAGTTCCTCTCTTGGGATGGGTCAGCCGCGCAGCGCGCTGGCATGCTGCTCGGCGAAATAGTCGAGGCAGGCCTGTTTGTCACCGCGGAATACGATGCGCTCCTGCTTGTTGCCAAGTTGGTAGAGATACATGGGGTCGTAGTAGCGGGTCAGCAGCAACGTGATCCAGGCCAGATGCAGCGTGGTATCGCCGCTCTTTTCCTGCTCGGTGAGGGCGGTCTGCATCAGGGCATCCAGCTCACGGTGGGCCAGATCGCCAAGACGGCGCTTGAGGCGGGCCAGCGCATCGGTGAGGTAGGCGGCAAACAGCGGCCATCCCTCTTCTTGGCCATACATGGCTTGATAGCGCAGCCAGAGATCGTGCACGTAATCTTCGCGGATCTGCTCGGCGCGATCGATCTGCGGTACATCTACCACCACCAGCGGTGCCTGACTCATGGCCTCATGGAGGGAGAGGGGCAGGCAGCAGCGGCCGATCAGGCGACTCTCATCTTCGACCACGAAGGCATGCTCGCCCTGATGGCGGCGCTTGAGCAGTTCGATGGCCATGTTGTTTTCAAAGTTGATGTTGCTGGGCTGGCCGCCGGGCAGCTGACCAAACGACGAGCCCCTGTGATGGGCGTGTCCTTCCAGATCGAGCGCCTGGGCCACATGGTCCAGCATATGGGTCTTGCCGGAGCCGGTCATGCCGGTCAGCACAGTCCAGCGGCACTCGGCAGAGGCCTTGTCCTGGGTGTCGATCAGGAAGCGGCGCAGCTCCTTGTAGCCACCGGCGACGCGGGGGCGAGTCACCCCGGCATCTGCCAGCCACTGTTGTACGGTTTGCGAGCGCAGGCCGCCGCGAAAGCAGTAGAGCACGGCATCGGGCTGCTGGCGCAACTGCGCCAGCCAGCCTTCGAGTCGTTCGGCACGTACTGCGCCCCCCACCAGCTTGTGTCCAAGCTCAATGGCGGCGGTCTGACCCTGCTTCTTGAAGCAGGTCCCCACCTGGGCGCGCTCATCGTCTGTCATCAAGGGCAGATTGGTCGAGCAGGGGAAGGCCCCCTCCTTGAACTCGATGGGGGCGCGCACATCAATCAACGGCACATCGTCCAAAAAGAGTTGGGCGTAGTCCGTGGCCAGTGGCAATTCATTCATTGGACAATCTCGATAAAGCGGGAGCCCTCAAGGGGCTTGATCTGGCCGATGGGCGAGAGCGCAAGGCCAGCTTCGCGCGCGATGGCGAGCAGCTCGGCTTCGCTCTCTTTACCCACTGCGACCAGCAGGCCGCCGCTGGTTTGCGGATCGCACATGATGTTGCGGGTGCGATCGTCCATGGCATCGAGCTTGTGTCCGTAGGAGTCGTGGTTGCGCAGGGTGCCACCCGGTACGCAGCCCTCGGTGAGGTAGTAATCCACCTCGTCCAGCAGCGGCAGCGCCTTGAAGTCGAGGCGGGCGCTGACATTGGATCCTTCGCACATCTCCAGCAGATGGCCAGCCAGACCAAAGCCGGTGACGTCGGTCATGGCGTGGACACCCGGCAGCTCGGCAAAGCGTTGACCGATCTTGTTGAGGGTGCACATGGCATTGGGGGCCAGCTGCTCGTGTTCCGGCTTCAGATTGCCCTTCTTCTGGGCGGTGGTGAGGATGCCGATGCCGAGGGGCTTGGTCAGATAGAGGGTGTCACCCACCTTGGCGGTGTCGTTCTGCTTGATGGCGTCAAGGGGCACTATACCGGTGACCGCGAGGCCGAAGATGGGCTCGGGGGCATCGATACTGTGACCACCGGCCAGCGAAATCCCCGCTTCGTGGCACACCTGACGGCCGCCGTCGATCACCTGCTGGGCCACTTCCGGCGCCAGGGTATTGATGGGCCAGCCGAGGATGGCGATGGCAACGATAGGCTTGCCGCCCATGGCGTAGATATCGCTGATGGCGTTGGTGGCGGCGATGCGGCCAAAGGTGAAGGGGTCATCGACGATGGGCATGAAGAAGTCGGTGGTGGAGACAATGCCCTGACCATTGCCGATATCGACCACGGCCGCGTCATCCTTGCTGCTGTTGCCAACGATCAGGGTCGGGTCGTTGAAGCCCGGGATCTGGCTCTTGAGAATGGTGTCGAGCACCTTGGGAGAGATTTTGCAGCCACAGCCAGCGCCGTGGCTGTATTGGGTCAGACGAATGGAAGACATACTTACCCCTTTTATTTGCAAACAGAGCAGAGGCTCTGTGGAGCCGTCTTGGTCAATGGGCGGTCTTGTAGAGAGAATGACAAGAAGCCGCAAATATGGGTGGCCTCGGTGCCAACAGGGGCAGCGATGACTGGCAGTTATGAAAGACCGCCAGGCCGGACGGGGAAGAAAAGGGCGACAAGGTGCGCCAGCGCAGCCCCGCCAAGGGCCACAGGACGGGGCATTATGCCACATTTGCCCCTTGGGGTTCGAACAGGAATTCACATAAACAGCAGGGAATTGCCCGCACTTGCCTGTCATCGGGCTGGAACCGCCGCGCACTGCTTGATTGCAGTACAGATGCAGCCAAGAGAACGTCAATTGAGAGCAATAGCGCACGCAACCACTGCGTCATCAGGAGGAGAGCTTAGTGACCACCACATTTTTGGTTAACCACCCCATTACCACGGCGCAGTTTGCGGCGTTGTTGGCGCAGACCTCGCTGGGGGCGAGACGGCCGCTGGACCATCCGGCCATCCTGCAGGGCATGCTGGATAACGCCAATTTGCTGATCACCGCCTGGCAGGGCGAGACCCTGGTCGGGGTGGCCCGCTCGGTGACCGATTTTCATTTTTGTTGCTACCTCTCGGATCTGGCGGTGGCCGAGTCAGTGCAGGGGCAGGGGATTGGCAAAGCCCTTATTCGCGAGACGTTTTTGCAATTGCAGCCCGGCTGCAAGCTGATCCTGCTGGCCGCGCCGCAGGCGGTTGCATACTACCCCAAGCTTGGATTTAGCCAGCACCCGAGCGCCTGGGTGATGAGCAATCTGGATGAACTGGTACTGGATGAGTTGGCATAAAACCGTCAACTCATCCAGACAGGGCGAGATTAGCTTATCCGGCTTGCTCCAGCGCCGGTTGCCGTGACTTGCCCCAGCGGCGCAGGCGCCGTTGCAGTGGTCGCTCCAGCAGGTTGTAGCTCAATGCCGAGAGGCCGATCAGCACTGCCAGCATCAGCAAGGTGGCCACAACCCCCAGCAGCGGGTTGGTCTGGCCATACCACCACTCGGTGATCCCCGGCGCCAGATAGTGGATGAGCTCGCACCCGGTGAGCAGCACCAGCGCATGGAGCAGATAGATGGAGTAGGAGAGATCCCCAAGCCAGTTGGTGAAGCGGTTATCCAGGAGGCGAAGCAGCGGGCTTTGGCGCTCCCCCTGAGCGGCTGAAATCCAAATTAGCAGCACGTAGGAGGCGATCAGCAGCAGTGTCAGCTGCGGCGTCATGGTGAACTGCATCAGCGCGAAGGGCAGCACAAAGGCGACCAGCAGCGGCAGATCTCGCTTCATCATGGGCAAGCCTTTTGCGGCCTTGACCCTCGGCAGCAGCCAGAGGCCGAGCACAAATTCACTCACCCCGCGCCCCACCGCCAGCGCGCCGCTGGTGACATCCAGGGTGCCGCGACTGTGCACGATAAAGGCCAGCACAGTCAGCGCCAGCAGGGGGGCGAGATGGCTCCAGCGACTGCGGGTGACCGCCAGCGGGATCAGCAGCGGGAACAGCAGGTAGCTGATCCACTCCACGCTGAGCGACCAGGCGGCGAAGTTCCAGGTCAGCCCGTGATCGGTCACCACCTGCAGCAGCAGAAAGGCGCTCGGCAACGCCTCGGCCGGGGTGAAGGGGGAGCCGAAGGGGGGCATCCCTTCCCACTCCCACATCTTGAACAAGGGGCCGGCGTAGAAGCCCACCCCGTGCTGCGCCTTGTAAAGCTCCCAGCCGACCAGCAGCAGCAGGGTCACCAGATAGAGGGGGTAGACACGGGTCAGCCGCAGCCAGAGAAAACGGCCATAGCTCACGGTGCGGGGCGTGCGGGTGAAGGCCTCGCCATAGACATGGGCCAGCACCACGCCGCTCAAAATAAAGAACAGGTCGACCCAGAGGTAGCCATTCTCGATGAGTTGGGTGTGGCCTGCGATCGACTCCATCCACTGGGGAAAGAGCAGCAAGCGGGCATGGAACAGCACCACCATCAGGGCAGCGATGCCCCGCAGCGGCGTTAACAGCGGCAATGATTGATTCATAACGGGATCCCTTGTGATGTTCAGCTTGGCCTGACATCGATTTTTGTTGTTGTACCGTCCATCAATCCTGACGGGACGGTTGCCCCGGCTTGGCTGCCACAGGCGGGATCACACTACGGGAAAGAGAGTCATTCGAGTGTGACTTGAATCATAAATGTGCAGTTATTGTGCAAGGAAATTTACACGGAGAAGCCGTGGGGAGCTGGTAGTGAAAGAGGAGGAGAGAGAACCCCCATAAAGCAAAGAGGGTTGTCATCGGGGCGCGCATCAGGCTCAGGCCCATACGGCGCGATGCAAAACAATCAGGCCCGCAAGGGGCCTGATTGATCACAAGGGGAGGGTGGTTGCCGATCAGCGGGCGCGTACCACCAGACCCTTGAGGTAGAAGCCTTCCGGATAGGCGGTACCGATGGGATGATCAGAGGCCTGGGAGAGCAGCTCCAGGATCTGGGCATCGCGACCGGCATCGAGGGCCGCATCGGCAACGATCTTCTGGAACAGGCTCTGCTCCATCAGGCCGGAGCAGGAGTAGGTCAAGAGCACGCCACCCGGCGCCAGCAGCTGGAACGCCAGCATGTTGATGTCCTTGTAGCCTCGGCAGGCACCCAGCAGCTGGGCCTTGCTCTCGGCAAACTTGGGCGGATCCAGCACGATGACATCGAACTTCTCGCCCTTCTCGCGGTATTCACGCAGCAGCTTGAACACGTCGTGACGGACAAACTGGGTGTTGCTGGTATCCAGCCCGTTCAGCTCGGCATTCTGGCGGGCAATATCCAGCGCATTCTGGGAGAGATCGACGTTGACCACTTCCTTGGCGCCGCCCTTGAGGGCATAAACGCCAAACCCGCCGGTGTAGCAGAAGCAGTTGAGCACCCTCTTGCCTTCGGTGTACTTGGCGGCAGCCTGACGGTTGTCACGCTGATCCAGATAGAAACCGGTTTTATGGCCGTTACGAATGTCTACCAGGATCTTGACGCCGCCATTCTCCTCGATGACCACCGGTTCGTTCGGGGTCTCGCCATAGATGACGCCGGTGCGCTCTTTCAGCCCTTCCTTCTTGCGCACTGCCACGTCGGAGCGCTCATAGATGCTGCACTCGGGGTAGAGGGTACGCAGCGCTTGCGTTATCAGCTCACGCTGGAACTCAGCGCCGGCAGAGAGGATCTGGCACACCAGAAAATCGGCATAACGGTCGATGGTCAGACCCGGCAGGCCGTCGGATTCGGCGGCGCACAGGCGATAACCAGTGAGGCCCTGACGCTTGATCAGCGGATCGCGAGACTCCTGCGCATATTTGAGACGACGGATAAAGAAGTCGAGATCGACGGTCTCATCCTTGTCGAAGGTCCAGACCCGGGCACGGATCTGGGAGCTGCCTGACCAGGCGCCACGGGCGAGCCACTTGCCATCGTTGGCATAGATCTCGACGGTATCGCCGTCAATGGGGTTGCCCTGAACCCGCTCAATCCCCTTGGAGAAGATCCAGGGGTGGCGACGCAGCAGGGATTTTTCGCGGCCTTTGACGAGATAGATGGAAGCGCTCATGGATGTTTGCCGATGGTAGAAAGAAAAGGGGCCACATTCTATGTGGCCCGCAAGTAAAACTCAAACAACCCTGTGTAATGGATGGGGCTGCCCTGATCTGACACCTCATATGGTCAGAGTTTAATCCCCTTGAGTGCCTGGGTCAGCTCGCTGGCGGTGGCTTTCAGCCCCTGCGTACCGGCTACCGAGGCGCTGGCGGACTCTTCCACCTGCGCCGCCTCATGGCGCACCTGATCCAGATTGTGGGTGATCTCGGCGGCAACCGAGCTCTGCTCCTCGCTGGAGGTGGCTATCTGGGTGCTCATCTCCAGGACCGCATCGCTGTGGTTGCTCAGCTTCTCGATATCGAGCCCCACCGCGCTGATGAGCTGCTGGCTGCTGGTGGCGCGCCCCACGGTTTTCTCCATGATCTCGTTCAGCGCCCCGGTACCGGTCTGCAGCTCTTCGATCATCTGCTGGATCTCCACCGTCGCCTGCTGGGTACGGCTGGCGAGGGTACGCACTTCGTCGGCCACCACCGCAAAGCCGCGACCCTGCTCACCGGCCCGTGCCGCTTCGATAGCGGCGTTGAGGGCCAGCAAGTTGGTCTGCTGGGAGATGGCGTTGATGACGTTGACCACCTCGTTGATCCGGTTGGCGTTGTGGGTCAGACGCTCGACCGCACCGGAGGCGTTGCCAATCTCGTCGGCCAGGGTGCGGATCGCTTCGATGGTGCGGGCTACCCGGTTGGCGCCATTGGCTGCCTCTTCGCTCGACTGGCGGGTCTGCTGCAGGGTGTCGTTGGCATTGCGCGCCACTTCGCGGATCGCCGCCGACATCTGCTCCATGGCAGTGGCCAGTGAATCCATGTGCTGGCGCTGGGAACGCGCCATGGTCTCGCCTTCGCGGGCATGGTCACGAAACTCGTCAGCGGCCATGGTCAGCGCTTCGGCAGACTCTTCCACCAGTTTGACGATCTGGTGCTGGCGGTCGGTAAAGCGGTCGATGCTGCCCGCCAGGGTGGAGAACTCGTCCCGCACCGGAAAGAAGTTGAGACGGAAGGTGAGATCCCCGTCCGCCACGGTTTGCAGCGCCTTGTTGGTGGAGTAGAGCGCACCGGAGACAAAGGTCATCATGTAGTGGATCACCAGTGCCATCAGGGCGGCCAGCGCGCCGATCAGGAGCAGGGTCGAGCCCTGATCCTCCCACATGGAGAGGTTGCCGGTGTCGAGATCGCCGATGACGTAGCCTGCCTGACCCGCTGGCGCGCTAAAGAGGTAGTGACCTCCTTGCTGCTGCAACCCGCTGCTGCCTTGCCGGGTCAGACGCAGATCAGCAGGCAACACCAGAGTGGGCTGCTGGCTGACCAGCTGCGCCGTGGTTTCGACCCGTTGTTGCAACTGCGCTACCCGCAGGGAGATCTCCTGCTGATGGCTGGCCGCCAGCATATACCAGCTGAGAAAGGCGATGATGAAGAGAGGTAACCAGAACGCGATATGGAATTTTTCACTGATGGTGAGGTGAATGAGATAGCGGTCAACCCACCGGAATTTAACTTCTTTCATAATGGAGCTGCATCCTGCAGAGATAGAGTGTCGGGCACATTATCGTCTCGGGAATTTTTTTCTTAAGCGGAAGGTGTGAGAAATGGGAGAGCAATCGTTTGTCATTCGGGTGTGGGGGCTGGTGCAGGGGGTGGGATTTCGCTATTTCACCCGCGAGCGGGCGCTGCAACTGGGTTTGCGGGGCCATGCCTACAACCTGGAGGATGGCTCGGTGGAGATCCTCATCAGCGGCCCCGCGCAGGGGGTGCAGATGATGCTGGGGTGGCTGGAGCATGGCCCGCGCACCGCCAGAGTGACCCGGATGGAGTATGAGGAGGCGCTGCCGCCCACCGGCCAGGGCTTTCACACCAACTGATCTGTCGGGGACATCATGACTGCCGATACGCGTGATCCCTTGCTGGCGCAGGCCCGGGTGCTGGTTGCCAGCTACCACCATGCTGCTCGCGCGGTGCGCCGTGAAGCGAGCGAAACCCATGTCCATGGTTATCGCATCGCTGCGCGCCGCATGCAGGCGCTGCTTGCATTATGGCGACCCGCCCTTTGCCATCCAAAACTGGAACGACGGCTGCAGCGGGCCATTGGCCGACTCTCGGCCCTGCGCGATGCACAGGTTTACGCCGCGCGCTTTGGCGCGTCATCCACAATCGTCTTGCCCAGGGTGACGGTTCCCCTTTTTTCGGGCCTGCTTGCCCACTGGCTGGATGCATTGGAGCAAATTCCCGATACCTCAGGGCTGGCTCGTCACTACCGGCGCCACCTTGCCCGTCGCCTCGATGGAGCATTGAGCCGACTTGATGAGCGCCCGGCTGGCGACGTCTCCCATCGCCAGCAGCTGCGTCGCTGGCATCATCTGCGCCTTGAGATAAAACAGGCGCGCTACGGCGCCGAGTTACTGCTGGAGCTGGGGGCGGGAGAGGCGCAGTGGGTCAGCGCCTTTAGTCATTGGCAGGAACGGCTCGGGCAGTTACAGGATTGGCGGCAGTGGCGGAGCGCCCTGAAAGGAAACAAGCGGCAGCGCAGGGTGAGGTGCAAACTCAAGCTCAAGATAGTGACGCGATTGCGCCGCCTCGATTGTCAGCAGGCGGAACTGGTGGGGCTCAAGGTGGCGATGCTGGATAGCCCGCTCTAACCATCTTGCCGGATGCTCAACGGGAGTAATCCGCAGAGTCGCAGAGATTTAAAAGAGTGCAGAGACAAAAAAAGAGGCCCGCAGGCCTCTTTTGTATGGGGTCGATGCGCTTACTTGACGCGCATGCCCGGCTGGGCGCCTTCCTGCGGCTCCAGGATCCAGAGATCCTTGCCGCCCGGGCCTGCGGCCAGCACCATGCCTTCGGACATGCCGAAACGCATTTTGCGTGGCGCCAGGTTGGCCACCATCACGGTCAGTTTGCCTTCCAGATCTTCCGGGTTGTAGGCGGACTTGATACCGGCAAACACCTGACGGGTTTCGCCGCCGATATCCAGTTGCAGCTTGAGCAGCTTCTCGGCTTCCGGTACCGCTTCGGCCTTCTTGATCAGCGCGACGCGCAGGTCAATCTTGGCAAAATCGTCATAGGTGATGGTTTCGCTGATGGGGTCATCAGCCAGCGGGCCGGTCACTTTCGGTGCCTGCTCTTTGGCCAAATCTTCCTTGGATGCCTCGATCATGGCTTCAATCTTCGCCGGCTCGATGCGGGAGAAGAGGGCCTTGAACGGGGCTAGGGTGTGATCGACCAGCGGCATCTCGATGCCATCCCAGCTGAGGGTTTCGGCCAGGAAGGCTTCGGCACGCTCGGCCAGCAGCGGCATGACAGGCTTCAAGTAGGCCATTAGCACGCGGAACAGGTTGATACCGACGGAGCAAACCGCTTGCAGCTCGGCATCTGCCCCTTCCTGCTTGGCGATAACCCAGGGAGCCTTGTCGTCCACATAGCGGTTTGCCTTGTCGGCCAGCGCCATGATTTCACGGATGGCGCGGCTGAACTCGCGGCTCTCATAAGCCTCGGCAATGGCGGTGCGCGCATTGGCGAATTCGGCGTAGAGCTCGGGTTCGGCGCAGGTTGCCGCCAGCTTGCCGCCAAAACGCTTGGCAATAAAGCCGGCGTTGCGGGAGGCGAGGTTAACCAGCTTGTTGACCACGTCAGCGTTGACGCGCTGCACGAAATCTTCGAGGTTCAGGTCCAGATCGTCGATGCGGCTGTTGAGCTTGGCGGCGTAGTAGTAACGCAGGCACTCCGGATCCAGGTGGTTCAGGTAGGTAGATGCCTTGATGAAGGTGCCCTTGGATTTGGACATCTTGGCGCCGTTGACGGTCACATAACCGTGCACGTTGACCTTGGTCGGTTTGCGGAAGTTAGCACCTTCCAGCATGGACGGCCAGAACAGGCAGTGGAAGTAGGCGATGTCCTTGCCGATGAAGTGGTAGAGCTCGGCCTCGGAGTCCGCTTTCCAGTAGCTGTCAAAGTCGATGTCGCCACGCTTGTTGCACAGGTTCTTGAAGGAAGCCATGTAACCGATGGGGGCATCCAGCCAGACGTAGAAATACTTGCCCGGCGCGCCGGGAATTTCGAACCCGAAGTAGGGGGCGTCACGGGTGATGTCCCACTGCTGCAAGCCGCTCTCGAACCACTCCTGCATCTTGTTGGCCATCTCTTCCTGAATGGCGCCGGAGCCGCGTACCCACTCAGAGAGCCATTTTTCAAATTGCGGCAGGTCGAAGAAGAAGTGCTCGGAGTCCTTCATTACCGGAGTTGCGCCGGAGACAGCAGATTTCGGTTCGATCAGCTCGGTCGGGCTGTAGGTAGCGCCGCAGCTGTCGCAGTTGTCGCCATACTGCTCCGGAGACTTGCACTTGGGGCAGGTCCCCTTGACGAAACGATCCGGCAGGAACATGGACTTTTCCGGATCGAACAGCTGGGAGATGGTGCGGCTCTTGATAAAACCACCATTTTTCAGACGGCCATAGATCAGCTCCGCCAGCTCGCGGTTTTCTTCGCTGTGGGTTGAGTGATAGTTGTCAAAGCTGATGTTGAACCCGGCGAAATCTGCCTGGTGCTCCTTGGAGACCGCAGCGATCATCTCTTCTGGGGTGATCCCCATCTGCTGTGCCTTGAGCATGATCGGGGTGCCGTGGGCATCATCGGCACAGATAAAGTGCACCTGATGACCGCGCATTCGCTGATAACGAACCCAGATATCGGCCTGGATATGTTCCAGCATGTGGCCAAGGTGAATGGAGCCATTGGCATAGGGGAGGGCGCAGGTTACCAGCATTTTACGAGGATCAGTTGCCATATTACGTTCTTGATGTGCTTGTTGGGATGATAGAGTGCCGTGCATGTTACCCGAATTGGGGGTAGCCTGCCTAGGGTTGTGGCTGTGCCGGGCTTGGCCGGATACACCATCAGCACCGCAGGCAAGCCACTGATTTGTGTGCGGTAACCGTTCACCTCAAGATAATGACAACATAATGAGGAGTTAATGGTGATTGATTCAGTAAAACAGATCCTCGCCGAATTTAAGCCAGCAGGCTGGCACAAGGATCTGGTGGATGCCGGATTCGTTCGCGAGATCATCAATCAGGGTCAGGGGCTTACTATCCGGCTGGTATTGCCGTTTGCCGGTCTCTCGCTGCTCGATCAGCTCAAAGAGAACTACGATGCCAGACTGCGCAGCGCCACCGGTGCTGCCCGTATCGACTGGGCACTGGAGATTGACGTCGCCAGCATGCCGCGGGCGCAGGGCCTCAATGCCGTGCAGGGCATTCGCAACATCATCGTGGTTGCTTCCGGCAAGGGGGGGGTGGGCAAATCCACCACCGCGGTCAATCTGGCGCTGGCCCTGCAAAAAGAGGGTGCGCGGGTCGCTATTCTCGATGCCGATATCTATGGCCCTTCCATTCCCACCATGATGGGCACTCTCAAGGAGCGCCCGGTCAGCCATGACGGCAAGCTGATGGAGCCGGTGATGGCCTGCGGCCTCAAGAGCAACAGCATCGGCTATCTGGTCTCCGAGCAGGATGCCACCATCTGGCGCGGCCCGATGGCGAGCAAGGCGCTGGCGCAGATCCTCCATGAGACCCGCTGGGGCGAGGTGGATTATCTGGTGGTAGATATGCCGCCGGGCACTGGCGATATCCAGCTCACCATGGCCCAGCAGGTGCCCACCTCGGCGGCGGTGATCGTTACCACCCCGCAAGATGTGGCGCTGGCCGATGCCCGCAAGGGGATAGCCATGTTCAACAAGGTCAATGTGCCGGTGCTCGGCATCATCGAGAACATGAGTTACCACGTCTGCAGCGCCTGCGGTCACCATGAGCCGCTGTTCGGTACCGGTGGCGGCCAGAAGATGGCAGAGCAGTATCAAGTGGCACTGCTTGGTCAATTACCGCTGCACATCGATATCCGCCAACACATGGATGATGGCTGTCCGACGGTGTTCGGCGCACCGGAAGGAAGCCTGGCTCAGGCCTATTTGAAGCTGGCACGCAGGGTAGGGGCTGAACTCTTTTTCAGCGCAAAACCGATTGCGACCCCCCTCTATGCCATGGCGCTGGATGAATAATCGGCGGTCGGTCACTTGAAAGGGAATTGAGGGTGGGCATGACCCACCCTTTTTTATATAATGGATCGGTTTAAACCATCCCCACTGCTCTTCTCTTTTAGGTATTTGTCATGTCTGATACTCAACATTCGTGTGTGATCATCGGTATTGCGGGCGCATCTGCGTCTGGCAAAAGTCTTATAGCCCAGACCATTTATGAAGAGCTGGTGGCCGAACTGGGCGCAGGTCAGATTGGTGTGATCACCGAAGATTGCTACTACCGTGATCAGACCCACCTGACCATGGAAGAGCGGGTCAAGACCAACTATGACCACCCCAACGCGCTGGATCACGACTTGCTGGTACAGCACCTGAGCCAGCTGGTCAAAGGTGACGCAGTTGCCATTCCCCAGTACTCCTACACCGAACACACCCGGATGAGCGAAGTGACCCCGTTTGCGCCGCGCCGGGTGATCATTCTGGAAGGGATCCTGCTGCTGACCGACAGCCGTCTGCGGGATCTGATGGATGCCTCCATCTTTATGGATACCCCGCTCGACATCTGCCTGCTGCGCCGTCTGGTGCGTGATGTTCAGGAGCGTGGCCGTACCATGGACTCCGTGCTCAAGCAGTACCAGAAGACAGTGCGTCCGATGTTCCTGCAGTTTATCGAGCCGTCCAAACAGTATGCCGATGTGATCGTGCCCCGTGGTGGCAAGAATCGCATCGCCATCGACATGCTCAAGGCGCGTATTCGCCACATGTTGATTGGTTAAGATGAAACAAGCCGGGTGATGCCCGGCTTTTTTAAAAGCACAATTTGTCAGGAGAGTCGCCCATGCGTCTGTGTGATACCGATATTGAACGCCATCTGGATGAAGGCAAGATCGTCATTGAGCCACGGCCCGGGGTAGAGCGGATCAGTGGTGTCAGTGTCGATGTGCTGTTGGGTAACGAGTTTCGGGTGTTTCGCGATCATACCGCGCCCTATATCGACCTGAGCGGCCCGAGCAGCGAGATGGCCGATGCCATCGATCGGGTGATGAGTGACGAGATCCACATCCCCGATGGCGAAGCCTTCTACCTTCACCCGGGTCAGCTGGCCCTGGCGGTGACCTACGAATCCGTCACCCTGCCGGCCGATATCGTCGGCTGGCTGGATGGCCGCTCTTCACTGGCGCGCCTGGGTTTGATGGTGCACGTGACCGCGCACCGGATCGATCCGGGTTGGTCCGGTCGCATCGTGCTGGAGTTCTACAACGGCGGCAAACTGCCGCTGGCACTGCGCCCGAAGATGAAGATCGGCGCCTTGAACTTCGAGATGCTCTCCGGCGTCGCGGCCCGTCCCTACAACAAGCGGGAAAATGCCAAGTACAAGAGCCAACAGGGCGCCGTTGCCAGTCGTATCAATCAGGACTGATAACTGGCAACACGGCAACGATGCAAGGGAGCACAAGGTGCTCCCTTTTTGCATCTGGAATCAAACGGATATGGGGTTGATGGTGCTGGTCGGATGAGATTGGCGGGGCAGGGACGTTTTATCACCACTTTCGCCCGTTTTTCTGTCATAAAAACGTCATAAAAATGAAATTATTGGCTTAATTGTCAGCTATTTTTGCCCTTTCCCGCAATCATTGATGGCTTTAATTAATCGATGGCAAGCCGCATGAAGACTGGCTCTAGGATATTTTTTTCCAAAAAGCTCTTTTTTTTTATGGCTGAAATATTTCAATGGTGGCTATGGTGTTGGCCGCCATCTGGCATAATCCGCCGCAACTCATAAACAGGCTTTTTTTTATGTTTGAAATGTTTAGTGGTTTGGGTTTGTGGTGGTCAATCGGTTTGGTATTGGCCGTTTTTTTTGTGCTTGCCTATGAATTTATCAATGGCTTTCACGATACCGCCAACGCGGTAGCAACGGTTATCTATACCAAGGCGATGCCAGCTCACCTGGCGGTCGTCGCATCGGGGATCTTCAACTTTTTTGGCGTCATGTTCGGCGGACTGGGTGTGGCCTATGCCATTGTCCATCTGCTGCCCATCGACCTGCTGCTTGGGATGGACTCCACCCAAGGGTTGATCATGGTCTTCTCCTTGCTGTTTTCCGCCATCGTGTGGAACTTGGGCACCTGGTTCTTCGGGATCCCGGCCTCCAGTTCACATACCTTGATCGGTTCCATTCTGGGGGTAGGCGGCGCCTATGCCTGGATCACCCATAAACCGGTGACAGAAGGGATTAACGTGGGCAAAGCGATCGACATCATGCTCTCCCTCATCATCTCTCCCACCATCGGCTTCATCATCGCGGCGCTGCTGCTGCTGGCGATGAAGCGCATCTGGACCAGCAACAAGATCCACAAAACGCCGGAAGAGCGTCAGCTGGTGGATGGCAAGAAGCACCCGCCATTCTGGGCGCGTCTGACCCTGGTGGCCTCGGCCATGGGCGTCAGCTTCGTACACGGCTCCAACGATGGTCAGAAGGGCATCGGTCTGGTGATGCTGGTGCTGATCTGCATGGCGCCAGCCTATTTCGCACTGGACATGAACAGCCGCGCCTATGATCTGGACCGGACCCAGGATGCCAACCAGCGCATCATGGAGATCTACCAGCGCAACCAGTCCGCCCTCTCTGGCGTCATCAACTTCTCTGCACCGGCAACGGCTCAGGAAGAGCTGATGACCCACTGCTCCGCCGATGGCGTGCTACAGGCGATGGCCACCCTGGATGCCCGTCTGGGTGCCGTGCGTACTTATGATCAGATGAGCCTGACCGACCGCCGCGAAGTGCGTCGTTTGCTGCTCTGTATCGATGACACCGCCCGCAAGGCTGCCAAGCTGCCGCTGCCAGCCAAGGAGCTGACCGATCTGGCCAAATGGCGCAAGGATCTGACCGCGACCGCTGAATACGCACCGACCTGGGTGATCGTCTCCATCGCGCTGGCGCTGGGTTGCGGCACCATGGTGGGCTGGCGTCGTATCGTTCATACCGTGGGCGAGAAGATCGGCACCACCGGCATGACCTACAGCCAGGGCATTGCGGCCCAGATCACGGCTGCAACCTCCATCGGGGTCGCCAGTCTGACCGGTATGCCGGTGTCCACCACCCACATCCTCTCTTCTGCGGTGGCGGGTACCATGATTGCCAACAAATCCGGCCTGCAGAGCCAGACCATCAAGACCATCCTGATGGCCTGGGTGTTGACCCTGCCGTTGACCATGCTGCTTTCCGGCGGCCTGTTCATCGTCAGCCATCATCTGTTTGGTTGATCTGCCGCGTTCATAACGCGCATCACAATGACAATGCCGCCCGGTCGAAAGAGCGGGCGGCATTTTTTATATGCAGGATAGGTCGTGTCTCGTGAGCGCAGGAATATGGCTTGCAGGGATGTTAGGAGCGGGTCAGAAATCCCAGCCAGATTGCGGTATTGGTTCGGGTTGATCGCCTTCATGAGCCTTGCGCCGCGCAGCCTCGACCCGGCGTTTGCGATCCCGGCACAAGCGCATCACCTCTTGTTGCTGGGCAGGGGTCATGGTGAGCCAGTTGAAACGCTCTTCGCGATTGCGCAGGCACCCCTTGCAGTAGCCTTTGTTGTTCACTTCGCAGACCCCGATGCAGGGGCTCTGCAGCGGGAATATTTCGAGCTGTTCCATCCATCACCTCGCACATCCTGTCACCTTGTTATAACCCAGCGGATCCCCTTTGGAGAAATCCTGCTTCAAGTGATTGATGTCGTTTGCTTTCCCCCTGCAAATTTGGCATCTTCCCCGCCGAGCATGGCTCTTGGCGTTATATGAGGACATATGAACAAACACGCGTACTGGCTGACCGCCGCAGTGCTGGGACTGGCCGGTTGTGCGGGCAACTCTGACAAAGCAGAAGTGCCCAAAAAACAGACCGACAACAGATGCTTTCTTAACTGCGAGGTGCCGGAAAATCTGGGCAAGCAGTATCTGGACGGGACCTTGCCAGAGGATCTGGTGAGGGTGGAGCGGGTCAATAGCCGTGCGCGTGCCGACTACAGCAAGTTTGGCCCGCAAAGCAGACTGGTATTGGAACGCTCCGGCAAGATGACCCGCCGTTATGGCGAACTCTATCATCAGCTCTCCCGCTGGATAGCGGGCGGTGGCAATCCTGCCGATATTACCCGTTACGGTATCAGCCTGGCCCAGCTGGGCGGTGCCGATCGCATGGGTAACGTGCTCTTTACCGGTTACTACTCGCCGGTGCTGGAGGTGCGCCACCGCCCGGATGCCAAGTACAAATACCCCATCTATGCCATGCCCAAATGTGGCGGTCGCTGTCCGACCCGGGCCGAGATCCATCAGGGGGCCCTGGCCAACCGCGGGCTGGAGCTGGGTTACAGCAAATCCCTTATCGACAACTTCCTGATGGATGTGCAGGGCTCGGGCTTTGTCCACTACGGGGATGACGATCGGCTGCAATATCTGGGCTACAGCGGCAAGAACGGCCACGGTTACGTCAGTATCGGCCGGGTACTGATCGACCGCGGTGAAGTGCCCAAAGAGCAGATGTCGATGAAGGCCATCAAGGAGTGGGCCAACCGACAGCCGGAGGAGAGCGTCAAGGAGCTGGTGGAGCAGAACCCCTCCTATGTCTTCTTCGAGCGCCGCCCGACCAATGATGTGATCGGCGCGGCCGGTATCCCGCTGCTGCCGCTGGCGGCCGTTGCCGCCGACAAGACCCTGCTGCCGATGGGTACCCCGATCCTCGCCGAAGTTCCTTTGCTCGATAAAGAGGGCAACTGGACCGGCAAGCACCAGCTGCGCTTGTTGATTGCGCTGGATGTGGGCGGGGCGGTGAAGAAGGGACACCTCGATCTCTACCACGGTATGGGTGAGAAGGCTGGTGTCGCAGCCGGTCACTACAAGCACTTCGGCCGGGTCTGGAAGCTTGGCCTGCACCACGGGCCGACTGCCGCCCCCTGGTTGTAATCCTCTGAGGCTTTGGGCGTCTGTCATCGGGCGCCCGAGCAATGTGAAGAGACAAAGAAAGCCGCCGGATTGCTCCGGCGGCTTTCTATTTTGTGAGAGTGGCAGCTGGTGGCGGTGTCAGCTCTTCTGGATATCCAGCCGGATGGCGCCGACCGGTTTGCAGCAGCAGGGGAGACACTCCCCTTGGGCGACAAATGCCAGCGGCACATTGGGGTAGTGCACCTTGCCAGCCATCAGCGGAGTGCGGCAAGCGCCGCAATAGCCGCTGCGACACTGGAACTCCACATGATGACCATGGCGCTCCAGGGTCTCCAACACGCTTTCGCCGGGATGGGCGTGCAGCACGGCACCATCCCGGGTATGTACCCGTGGTGCCACGACCGCATGCTGTTCGGCAGGTGCGTGCGGGGCAGGGGTCAGCGTGTTGGTGGCGTCACTCACAGCTCGAAATCACCCAGGTCGTCGGCATTGACTTCGCTGTCGATCTGACCAACCAGATAGGAGCTGACCTCTACCTCTTGCGGGGCGACCTGCACGTTGTCGGATGACAGCCAGGTGTTGATCCAGGGGATCGGGTTCTGCTTGGTGCCGGCAAAGGCTGGCTGCAGGCCGACCGCGCTCATGCGCAGGTTGGTGATGTACTCCACATACTGGCAGAGGATGTCCTTGTTCAGGCCGATCATGGAGCCGTCCTGGAACAGGTACTCGGCCCACTCTTTCTCCTGAATGGCCGCCTCCTTGAAGATCTCGAAGCAGGCCTGTTCGCACTCGGCGGCGATCTCGGCCATCTCCGGGTCATCCTGGCCGGTGCGCATCAGGTTCAGCATGTGTTGGGTGCCGGTGAGGTGCAGCGCTTCGTCGCGGGCGATCATCTTGATGATCTTGGCGTTGCCTTCCATCAGTTCGCGCTCGGCGAAGGCAAAGGAGCAGGCGAAGCTGACGTAGAAGCGGATCGCTTCCAGTGCGTTGACACTCATCAGGCACAGGTAGAGCTTCTTCTTGAGCGCGCGCAATGTGATGGTCACTTCGCGGCCAGCGACGGTGTGGGTCCCTTCACCATGCAGGTTGTAGAGGGCGGTCGCTTCGATCAGGTCGTCGTAGAAGTGGCTGATGGAGCCGGCGCGCTTCAAGATCTGCTCGTTGGTCACGATGTCGTCGAACACCTGGGCGGGGGTGTTGACGATATTGCGGATGATGTGGGTGTAGGAGCGAGAGTGGATGGTCTCGGAGAAGGCCCAGGTCTCAATCCAGGTTTCCAGCTCCGGAATGGAGACCAGCGGCAGCAGGGCCACGTTGGGGCTGCGGCCCTGAATGGAGTCCAGCAGAGTCTGGTACTTCAGGTTGGAGATGAAAATGTGCTGCTCGTGGGGCGGCAGGGCCTGATAGTCGATGCGATCACGGGAGACATCCACCTCTTCCGGGCGCCAGAAGAAGGAGAGCTGCTTCTCGATCAGTCGCTCGAACACTTCGTGCTTTTGTTGATCATAACGGGCTACGTTGACCGATTGGCCAAAAAACATCGGCTCTTTGAGCTGGTCGTTTTGGGTTTGGCAGAAAGTTGAATAGGCCATGGTTACCAGAATATGTGAATAGAGAAAACAGGAGAGCGGGAGCTTGTCGCTCCCGCCCGGTTATCAGTTCTTGCCGTGACTTAGATTTTGCAAGCCCCGCCAGCGCAACCGTCATCTTGCAGATCGGTCTGGGCATCGTCTGCACCATCACGGGTGTTGTGATAGTACAGGGTCTTGAGGCCGTATTTGTAGGCGGTCAGCAAGTCCTTGAGCAGCTGTTTCATCGGGACTTTGTTGCCTTCGAAACGGGCAGGGTCGTAGTTGGTGTTGGCGGAGATCGCCTGATCCACAAACTTCTGCATGATACCGACCAGCTGCAGGTAGCCGTCAACGCTCGGTTGCTTCCAGAGCAATTCGTATTGATCTTTCAGGCGATCATACTCGGGTACTACCTGTTTGAGAATGCCGTCTTTGGAGGCCTTGACCGACACCAGACCGCGCGGCGGCTCGATGCCATTGGTGGCGTTGGAGATCTGGCTGGAGGTCTCGCTCGGCATCAGGGCGGTCAGGGTGGAGTTGCGCAAGCCCACGGACTTGATCTCTTCACGCAGACTTTCCCAATCCAGATGCAACGGCTCGTTGCACAGCGCATCCAGATCCTTCTTGTAGGTGTCGATCGGCAGGATGCCCTGGGCATAGGTGGTTTCGCCAAACAGCGGGCAGGGGCCAAATTCGCGGGCCAGCTGCACGGAGGCTTTCAGCAGGTAGTACTGGATCGCCTCGAAGGTGCGGTGAGTCAGCGCCAGACCTGAGCCGTCAGAGTAGCGGGCACCGTTTTTGGCCAAGTAGTAGGCGTAGTTGATGACGCCGATCCCCAGGGTGCGACGACCCATGCTGCCCTTCTTGGCGGCGGCAATCGGGTAGTCCTGATAGTCGAGCAGGGCGTCGAGGGCACGCACGGCCAGATCTGCCATCTCTTCCAGATCTTCCAGCTTCTCGATGGCACCAAGGTTGAAGGCGGAGAGGGTGCACAGGGCGATTTCGCCACTCTCGTCGTCGATGTTGTTGAGCGGCTTGGTCGGCAGCGCAATTTCGAGGCAGAGGTTGGACTGGCGTACCGGCGCCACGCTCGGGTCGAACGGGCTGTGGGTGTTGCAGTGATCGACGTTCTGGATGTAGATGCGACCGGTACCGGCACGCTCCTGCATCATCAGGGAGAAGAGGTCTACCGCTTTCAGGGTCTTCTTGCGAATGGCCGGATCCTGCTCGTACTTGACGTAGAGCTCTTCGAACTTGTCCTGATCGGCAAAGAAAGCATCGTACAGACCCGGCGCATCGGACGGGGAGAACAGGGTGATGTCACCGCCCTTGATAAGGCGCTGGTACATCAGCTTGTTGATCTGCACGCCGTAGTCCATGTGACGAACACGGTTCTCTTCCACGCCGCGGTTGTTCTTCAGCACCAGCAGGCTTTCCACTTCGGTGTGCCACAGCGGGTAGAACAGGGTGGCCGCACCGCCGCGCACGCCGCCCTGGGAGCAGCACTTCACGGCAGTCTGGAAGTATTTGTAGAAGGGGATGCAACCGGTGTGGAACGCTTCGCCACCACGGATGGGGCTGCCCAGACCGCGGATGCGACCGGCGTTGATGCCGATACCGGCGCGCTGGGAAACGTAACGCACGATGGAGCTGGCTGTGGCGTTGATGGAGTCCAGGCTGTCATCGCACTCGATCAGTACGCAAGAGCTGAACTGACGGGTCGGGGTGCGCACGCCGCTCATGATCGGGGTCGGCAGGGAGATCTTGAAGGTCGAGACCGCATCATAGAAGCGCTTGATGTAGTCCAGACGGGTATCTTTCGGATACTTGGAGAAGAGGCAGGCCGCAACCAGCATATAGAGGAACTGCGGGCTCTCGTAGATCTCGCCGGTAACGCGGTTCTGGACCAGATATTTGCCTTCCAGCTGTTTGACTGCCGCGTAGGAGAAATCCATGTCGCGCCAGTGATCCAGATGGGTGTTCAGCTCTTCGAATTCGGCCTGGGTGTAGTCTTCCAGCAGGTGCTTGTCGTATTTGCCCATGTCCACCAGACGAGCCACGTGCTGGTAGAGGTGGGGCGGTTCGAACTGGCCGTAGGCCTTCTTGCGCAGGTGGAAGATGGCCAGACGGGCTGCCATGTATTGGTAGTCCGGGGTCTGCTCGGAGATGAGGTCAGCCGTCGCCTTGATGATGGTTTCGTGAATGTCGGCGGTACGGATACCGTCATAGAACTGGATGTGGGATTTGAGCTCTACCTGGGAGACCGACACGTTGTCGAGCCCTTCGGCGGCCCAGTCCAGCACGCGGTGAATTTTATCCAGATCGATGGGTTCTTTGTGTCCGTTACGCTTCGTCACAAACAAGTTCATTGGCTGATGACCTTCAGTTGATTCCCGAAAAACCATCGCACAATGGCGCCACCCAGGCCCCGGCGGTGTGCGGGAGTTGGGTAGAGATTGTGCGATGAATCACAAGATGTAGTGTTATTTTAAGTTCGAGCTACAAGATAGTGAGGTCAGCCCGCCATTGCAATGTGTGGATAAGTGACGAGCTGTGGATAAATTGTGAGTCTTGCCCCATCAGTTAGTGACCGCTCACAGTGAGCGGGTTTTCATTCGTCCGCTCCGCTAAATGCAAGTCTCCCGAGCGAAGATGGAAAATTTAAATAACTTTTTTTGCTTGCGAAACGGGGGGCTTTTTACTAGCAAACGGCGGCTGATTATCCCTTATGCAACAAGGGTCAAAAGCTGTCCAGTTGTCGCAGCCGCGGGCTCAGCGTGGCAAGGGGTTTGCATCAGATGACGGTGGTTTGTGGCCGTTTTGTGACGGTTGCGAGCTTGTCAAATGGGTATCCAATAGGCAGAAAGCTGCCTTTATTATCCATGAATAAACGAGTGATGGTGGCGCAGGACGCGGGTGCGTAAAGGAAGAGATGCAAGGGGCGAAGAGTCTCTTCGCCCCCGTTATCGCTTATCAGCCGGTAAGGCTGCGCGTTACGCTTTGGCCGTCAACTCATAGCGCAGCCAGTGGTGCAGGGCCTGCACGGTATCAAACTGCAGATCGGCGCCCCACAAGGCGGGATCTTCCTCATCATTGAGATAGCCCCAGCCAGCGACCGCGGTGCGCATGCCAGCATTGCGGCCCGCTTCGATATCCCGCACATGATCCCCCACATAGAGGCAGTGAGCCGCCTCGACCCCCAGCTTCTCACAAGCAAAGAACATGGGGGCGGGGTCGGGCTTGCGTACCGGCAGGGTGTCGGCGCTGACGGTGACGCCGCAACTGGCAAGCTGTGGCAGGGCTGCCAGCAGTGGCTCGGTGAGAAAACCCGGCTTGTTGGTGACGATGCCCCAGGGGAGCTGTTTTTCATCCAGCCACTCGATAAGATCCACCATTCCCACATAGGGGCGGGTACCGACGCAGAGATTGGCCGCGTAGTAGTCGAGCAGGGCATTGCGCAGGCGGGTGGCCCCCAGCTCCTCAAGCAGTTCGTCGCCGAGGCCCGCTTTCAGCAGCCCGAGCGCCCCGTGGGAGGTGGTCTGACGAATAATCTCGTCAGAGAGCGGCGCAAAGCCTTCGCTGATCAGGACATGGTTGACGGCGGCCCCCAGATCCGGGGCGGTGTCGAGCAGGGTGCCGTCCAGATCGAACAGCACACCGCGCAGGGGCAGAGGGTGAGAGGCGCTCATCAACCGTGCTCCGGGCGGACAAACTCCACCATATAGTTGACGTCGACATTCTTGCCGAGCTTGAACTGGTTGGTGAGGGGGGCGTAGTGGACGCCGCTCATGTCCCGCACCAGCAGGCCAGCTGCTTCCCCCATGCGACACAATTCGGCCGGGGTGATGAATTTTTTGTGATCGTGGGTACCCTTGGGCACCATCTTCATCAGGTATTCGGCCCCGATGATCATCATCAGATAGGATTTGGGGTTGCGGTTGATGGTGGAGACGAACACCCGGCCGCCCGGGCGTACCAGAGTCGCGATGGCGCGCAACACGGAGGCGGGGTCCGGCACATGCTCCAGCATCTCCATGCAGGTGACCACGTCATACTGGCCTGGCACTTCGGCGGCATGGGCTTCGGCAGTGATCTGGCGGTACTCGAGCTCGACACCCTGCTCCAGGGCGTGCAAGCGGGCGACGCCGAGGGGTTCCTTGCCCATGTCGATGCCGGTGACCTTGGCACCACGGCGGGCCATGCTCTCGGAGAGGATGCCGCCACCACATCCGATATCGAGAATGCGCTTGCCAAACAGACCGCCACTTTTGTCGGTGATCCAGTCAAGGCGTACCGGATTGATTTGATGCAGGGGTTTGAATTCACCCTCCATGTCCCACCAGCGGGAGGCGATGGCTTCAAACTTGGCGATTTCTGTCAGATCGACATTGGCATCACTGTTCATTTTTCGAAGATCCTGTGGCAGGGCGCCCGCTGCTGAGTCATGGGCGCAATCTATTGTCCTGGCGGGCATTATAACGGACGGACTTTGTCACACCAGCCCGATCTGATACCCGATTTGTGGCTTAAGGTATTTGGCTCAGTGTGTTACCATGTCGCGCTGTTTAAGCCAAAGAACAACTAATTAGGGATAAGGCTTTCTATGAGCGATCTGGCCAGAGAGATCACGCCGGTCAACATCGAAGAAGAGCTCAAGAGTTCCTATCTTGATTACGCCATGAGCGTGATCGTAGGACGAGCTCTGCCGGATGTGCGTGATGGCTTGAAACCGGTTCACCGCCGCGTTCTGTTTGCTATGAACGAGTTGGGGAACGACTGGAACAAGCCCTATAAAAAATCGGCCCGTGTGGTCGGTGACGTAATCGGTAAATATCACCCGCACGGCGATATCGCTGTGTATGACACCATTGTCCGGATGGCGCAGGATTTCTCCATGCGTTACATGCTGGTCGATGGTCAGGGCAACTTCGGTTCAGTCGACGGCGACAGCGCCGCGGCGATGCGTTATACCGAAGTGCGGATGGCCCGCATCTCCCACGAGCTGCTGGCCGATCTGGACAAAGAGACCGTGGACTGGGTGCCGAACTACGACGGCACCGAGATGATCCCGGCTGTCATGCCTACCAAGGTTCCCAACCTGCTGGTCAACGGCTCCTCCGGTATTGCGGTGGGTATGGCGACCAACATTCCGCCTCACAACCTCACCGAGATTGTCAATGGCTGTCTGGCGCTGATCGAAAATGGCGACCTCACCATTGACGAGCTGATGACCTACATCACCGGCCCGGATTTCCCCACCGGCGGCATCATTAACGGTCGTTCCGGCATCGTGCAGGCGTACCGTACCGGTCGTGGCTCCATCTATGTGCGGGCCAAAGCTGAAGTGGAAGTGGACGAGAAGACCAGTCGCGAGACCATCATCGTTCACGAGATCCCCTATCAGGTGAACAAGGCTCGACTGATCGAGAAGATCGCCGAGCTGGTCAAAGAGAAGAAGATCGAGGGCATCAGTGCCCTGCGCGATGAGTCTGACAAAGACGGCATGCGCATCGTTATCGAGATCAAGCGCGGCGAGTCCGGCGAGATTGTGCTGAACAATCTCTACAAGCACACCCAGATGCAGACCACGTTCGGCATCAACATGGTGGCGCTCGATAACAACCAGCCCAAGGTGATGAACCTTAAAGAGATCCTGGATGCGTTCCTGCTGCACCGCCGTGAAGTGGTGACTCGCCGGACCGTGTTCGAACTGCGCAAGGCGCGCGATCGGGCACACATTTTGGAAGGTCTGGCGGTTGCGCTGGCCAACATCGATCCCATCATCGAGCTGATCCGTCACAGCGCGACCCCGGCCGACGCGAAAGCGGGCTTGGTTGCCAAGGGCTGGGAACTCGGCAACGTGGCCGCCATGCTGGAAAAAGCGGGCGACGATGCGGCACGGCCAGAGTGGCTGGAGCCCGAGTTCGGTATCCGTGAAGGTCAATATTTCCTGACCGAACAGCAAGCCCAGGCCATCCTTGACCTGCGTCTGCACAAGCTGACCGGCCTCGAGCACGAGAAGATTCTGGAAGAGTACCAATCTCTGCTGGATCTCATCGCCGAGTTGCTGCACATCCTGGCGAGCCCGGCTCGTCTGATGGAAGTGATCCGCGATGAACTGCTGGCCGTGCGCGAGCAGTATGGCGACGAGCGTCGCACCGAGATCAGCATGTCCAGTGCCGAGATCAACATCGAAGATCTGATCACCCCGGAAGACGTGGTGGTTACCCTGTCTCACCAGGGCTATGTGAAGTATCAGCCTCTCTCCGACTACGAGGCCCAGCGCCGCGGTGGTCGTGGCAAGTCGGCCACCCGGATCAAGGAAGAGGACTTTGTGGAGCGTCTGCTGGTGGCCAACACCCACGACACCATTTTGTGCTTCTCCACCCGTGGCAAGGTCTACTGGCTCAAGGTTTACCAGCTGCCGGAGGCGTCCCGTGGCGCCCGTGGTCGTCCGATCATCAACCTGCTGCCGCTGGAAGAGGGTGAGCGTATCACCGCTATCCTGCCGGTGAAGGAGTATGACGCCGAGAAGTATGTGTTCTTCGCCACCGCCAACGGTACCGTGAAGAAGACCAGTCTCTCTGACTTCAGCCGTCCGCTCTCCTCCGGTATCCGCGCCATCAACCTCAAAGAGGGTGATGAGCTGATCGGGGTGGATATCACCGACGGCAGCAACGAGATCATGCTCTTCTCCGACGCGGGCAAAGTCGTTCGCTTCGCGGAAGGCAGCGGTCGCGCTGATGCCGATGTCAGCGATGACGTTGAAACCGACGACGATGCCGGCAATGACGATGATGGCAGCGACAACGGCGAAGGCACCGAAAGCAAGGGCACCTTCAAGGGCGTGCGCCCGATGGGTCGTACCGCCGCCGGTGTACGCGGCATCAAGCTGGGTGCCGGTGACAAGGTGGTTTCCCTCATCGTTCCGCGCGGCGAAGGTGCCATCCTCACCGCCACCGAGAACGGTTACGGCAAGCGGACTGCGTTGGCCGAATACCCGACCAAGAGCCGTGGTACCCAGGGCGTTATCTCCATCAAGGTGGATGAGCGTAATGGCAAGGTGATCGATGCGATCCAGGTCGAAGATACCGACCAGATCATGCTGATCACCAACGGCGGTACCCTGGTGCGTACCCGTGTTGCCGAGGTGAGTGTCATTGGCCGTAACACCGGCGGTGTCCGTCTGATCCGTACCGGTGAAGACGAGACCGTGGTGGGCCTGCAGCGCATCGCCGAGAGCGACGAAGACGAGAACGACGCTTTGGCGGTTGACGGTGAGGTATCTGAAGGTACCGATACCGCGACCGGCACTGATGCGGTCGATGCAGGGGAAGCGGGCGACGAGTAATCGTCACCAGTTACCCGAGCAACGTCTTTGTCTAGTCCTGAAATAGGTTTACACATTTTCGGCTAGCTTTGCTCCACTCAGAACCCCCGATGTACCGCATCGGGGGTTCTGTATTTCAACGCATGATGCGGCCGCTCCGCGTTATAAATATCCACCGCTTCACGCACCATCTCCCGCGCTTGCGTCAAATCCTGCGGGCTTTGCAACAATAACTCTCCTTTCAAAATCCCGTTCACCCGCTCCGCCAACGCATTCTGATAACAGTCATACCCATCCGTCATCGAGCACTTCACCCCGTACCGTTCATGTAGTGACTGATACAGCCCAGAGCAATACTGCACGCCGCGGTCCGAGTGATGGATAAGCACCCCGCCGCCACGTCGTTGCTTCAGCGCTTTCTTGAACGCCATCGCAACCGACTCGGCATGCATCCCTTCGTGCACGTGATGACCCACTATCTTGCGTGAGTACGCATCCGTCACCAGGCTCAGGTACAGCGGCCCGCTCCTGGCTGGCAGATAGGTGATATCAGCAACCCAGACCTGCTCCGGGGCCACCGGCGTAACCTGCTCTGGCCCCGCCTTGAGCAAGTTGGGATGACGGTAGAAACGGTGAAAACTGTGGGTGGTCTTGTGATACGCCCGTCTGGGTGGCACCAGCAAGCGGTGCTCGGCCAATATCCGAAACAGCCTGTCACGCCCTACCTTGAGCCCGCCATCATCCTGACCCTGCAGCAGATAATGCAGCTTGCGGGTGCCCACCCGAGGCTGTCGCAGTCGAACCTGACGCACGAAGCGCACCACCTGCAATCCCTGTGCATGGCGCTCGTCGGCGACCCGATTGCGCTTGTAGTAGGCTTGCCGGCTTATCCCCAGAAACAGGCAAGCCCTGACAATGGTCAGTCTCTCGACTTGCCGCTGCGAGAGGACTTGCCGGGTCGCTTTTTTACGATGGAGACGCCGTAGTCATTCTTCAGTACATCGACGACCGCCTCAAAGAACTGGGCTTTCTGACTCATCAGCGCCAGCTGCTGCTCGAGTTCCTTAATGCGCTGTTCGGGCGTCTGGTTGTCGTGGTCAGGCATGGTGATGCTCCTGCCGGCACGCACAGAAGCCCCCTGGCTCCAATCTTGCCGACCATGTTTACGCAACCATACCAGAACGGTGGAGCGGCCCTGAATGCCATAACGCACCTGAGCCTGTTTGTAGGTGAGCTCGCCTTTTTCAATCTGCTCGACCAGTGCCAATTTAAAAGTCAGCGAGTAATCGCGCTGTGTCCGTTTCAGACCTTGTCCCATTGGGCTCTCCATTTATGTGGGGGAAAGGTGTAAACCATATTCAGGACGGGACAGACTCTCCGCTGATCTTACGGCTGGCTCACTCCTGCAGCCACATTCTGGCGCTGCGGGCGGGAATAGCGACCCGTACCCACTGGCTCTGCACGTTGACCACGGCCCCTTGGTCGAGCACGTCCCGATAGTTGCGATACCAGTTCATCTCGAACCTGGCGGTATCGAGCCAATACTCCTGCTCGTAGTCGCACTTGTTGATGCCGACCAGCCCTTGTTTGCCCCGTTTGAACAGCACGAAGCAGTCGCCACTGCCGACCAGCTGCATGGGTTGGCCCTGCACCGCATTGTGGAAGCGGATCATCCCCTTGAGATCGGCACGCTGGTAGTAATCCTGCCAGCGTAGTCCATCCTTGGCCTGAGTCTCGCCGTGATCCGAATAGACCAGCGGTGAGCCACCATCGCGGCCGAGCAGGTAGGCATAGGCCAGCTTCTCGTCAGTCTGGCTTAAGATCTGATAGCGGAAGCCGTCGTTGGTGGGGATGTCGTGGGTCACGGCAAAGGTGACGGCGCGATTGCTCGGTAGCGCCTGACCATAGGCGCCCGGATCCGCCAGCAGGTTCATGCTGCCACCGTAACTGAAGGCACCGCGCAGGGAGGCAAACAGCGGAAAGTCATAGGCTCCCTGACCGCTACTGTCGAGGTAGGGTTTGAGGAAGCGCTCGTAATCGGTGCTGCCAGCACCCCCAGTGGTGATCACCTCGCCAAACACGTGCATCCCCTGTTTGATTTCGGGGGTGAACACGGCATTGATCTGGTAATCGCTCATGTGTTTGACCGCATCTACCCGAAAACCCTTGATCCCCATCCCCTTGAGCGCCTTGAGATAGGCCTGTTGCTGGCTTACCACCCAGTTGTTGGGCTCCAGATCCGGCAGCCCCTTGTCACCGGCACCGCCACAGAGACGCCAATACTGGACATGACCCGGATCGCTCCAGTCGCTGATGCACCCTTCGGGATGAAAATCCTGACCGGAGAGGAAGTTTTGCCCCAGATCGCCAAACAGTTTCTGGCGCTCGAAATAGGCCGGGTTGCTGGCGTAGCTTTGCAGCAGCTCGTTGCCGGGATAGTTGAGGTCCTGGCGTTTCCAGCTTTCGTTGGCCATGTGGTTGAGCACCACATCGGCATAGACGGCGATGCCCCGCGCCTTCATGGCGGCGATCAGCTGCTCGAGATCCTGCTTGTTGCCAAGAGGGGAGTCGACAAGACGCAGATCCTGCGGCTGGTAACGGGCCCACCACTCGTTGCCTGATGACTTGAGAGGCGGCGAGATGAGTACCTGTTTGTAACCGGCCGACTTGATAAGGTCGGCTTTGGCGGTCACTTCACTGTACTTCCAGTTGAAGGCGTGAAGTATGACGTCGGCGTGCGCCAAGGGGGCGATCAGCATGCCTGCGATCGCCCATATTCCCGCTGTGTGTTTCATTATTGTGTCCCTGTTTTTATAGATGCCTGAATGGGCAAGCCAGCTTTGGCGGGAACAGAGTGAGCTGCAATCCACAACCTGCAGATTTGTGACCGCTTTCAGGATGATTTCACCGAATATGTGAACTGTTTCGGCTTTTCCTCGCCATCGCCAGTTGCCTTTTTACAAGTGATTTTTTGTCATTTCCCTGTCATTCCCAGTCGCTATCCTGCCGGGCAAGTGGTGCGTTGTTGCCATCACCTTCACCGTCAGGAGCTGCATATGACCAGTTGGATCACGTGGGAAATTTGGTGGAGCCGGGTATGGGGCAAATCAGAGGTGCCGCAGTATGAAGAGGATGAGCACGAAGTGGCTCATGAACCCTCGCGACTACCGGTTGAAATGGTGCAGCAGGGTCGGGATCAGCGCGCAGGCTAAGGCGTTAGCCCTGTCTTTACCGGATAGCGCGATCCTGACGTGACATGGCTACTTCGTTGGAAAATTCTGAAAAGCGGGGTTTCCACAGAATGTGTTGCGGCAGGCCTTCCTCTCAACCTCTTGGCACGCCTGATGTGTGAAGGGAGTGAGCAGGGGGATTAGAAGAGCGACAGCTGCTCCCCGGGGCGGATAAACCCATCCAGCCTGAGCTGAATATGGCGTTTGCCCAGATCAAGGCGCTTGCTGATGAGGCGAAAGCGCTGGGCCAGCAGATCGGCAAAGTGCCCCTCACCGCGCATGCGGGTACCGAAGGCGGTACTGTTGAGCCCGCCACCGCGGCTGGCTCGCAACTGATTCAAAATAGCCTCCTTCTGGCCCGGATAGTGGGTATCGAGCCAGTCATCAAATAGCGGCGCCAGCTCGTGGGGCAGGCGCAGCAGGATGTAATCGGCGCAACTGGCGCCAGCCTCGGCAGCCGATTTGATGATCTGCTCCAGCTCCGGTTCATTGAGCCGCGGGATCATGGGTGCGGCCAGTATCCCCACCTGCACGCCAGCGTTGGCCAGCTTCTCGATCACTTTCAAGCGGCCTGCACCCGTGCTGGCGCGGGGCTCCAGCTGTCGGCGCAGGGTTTCGTTCAAGGTCGCCACCGACACCATCACCTGACACAGTCCCTCTCTGGCCAGCTCGGTCAACAGATCGAGGTCGCGCAAGATCATGGCGCTCTTGGTAATGAGCCCGACCGGATGGCGGTGGGCCAGCATCACTTCCAGCAACTGCCGGGTGAGGCGATAGCGCTGCTCGATGGGTTGATAGGGGTCGGTATTGGCGCCAATGAAGATGGTCTGTGGCTGATAGGCAGGTTTGGCAAACTCCCGGCGCAGCAGGTCGGCTGCATTGCGTTTGGCAAACAGCTTGCTCTCGAAATCGAGACCGGGGGAGAGCTCCAGATAGGCATGGCTGGGTCTGGCATAGCAGTAGATGCAGCCGTGTTCGCACCCCTGATAGGGGTTGATGGAGCGACCAAAGGGGACATCCGGCGAGCTGTTGTAGCTGATGATGCTGCGTGCATCGATCTCCCGCACCTCGGTGCCAGGCACAGAAGAAGTGAAAGCGGCATCCCAATCGGACGATTGCCAGCCATCATCGACCGCTTCGACAAGGGGGCCGCTAAAACGGTGATCTATATTGTGGGGGCTGCCTCGTCCTGCCATGGTGTGCATCTACACTGTTTATACATACAGTTATTTTGCAGGTACCCCGGATAAATGACAACAACTGCTGATCGACCGGGTGCAAAAAGGGTTGTCGCAGGGATCTCTTGCTTGATCGCAACGCTACATTTCGTTTACATAGACGAAATGAGAACTGGATCACGGAAATCATCATGAGCCCCACCACTTCCCGCTGGCTGTTTATCGGTCTGTTTGCGCTGGTTATCTGGCGTCTGCTTCCGCTCTCCACCGAGCAGGAGATGGCTGCTGCCAACCGTGCCTGGCGTACCGGTCATTTCGATGAGGCGACCCGGATCTGGTCGCCACTGGCCGATCAAGGCCAACCTCGGGCGCAAGCCTTGATGGGCTGGAGCCATGAAGTGGGGCAGGGGAGCGAGCAGGATATCCATCAGGCCATCACGCTCTATCGCCAGTCGGCGCTGGCGGGGGATGCTTTTGGTCAATATCGGCTGGCAGAGCTCTATCTGCGCGGTGTCGGGGTAAAGCGGGATCTGCGAGAAGCCTTTCACTGGATGGAGCAGGCCGCCCGCAACGGTGATGTACCTGCCATGCTGAAAGTCGGTGTGCTTCATCTGATGGGGGCGAGCGGCAGAGTCGATTTGCCTCAGGCGAAACAGTGGCTCTATCAGGCGGCGCAAAAGGGCAACAAGCTGGCGCTTCAGGTGCTGCAAGAGCTGGCGCTGGGCGAGGAGGGGAGTAGTACCTTTAACTTCAACTGGCAACCCCTGCTTGGTGAATAGTCGGCAGGCGACTCATTTGACTGTAGAAAATATCTGCAAATCCGATACAGCAGGCCCGACTTCTGGTAGCATGGGGCCGTTTTGGCTTGGTTTGTCACGTTAGACATGTGGTTTACGTGTCAGGCCGTCTTCGCAAAGTGCTGTGGAGAACCAAAACATCACCTTTTTGAATCTCTTTTCCATCCCGCATGTGACCTTTGGTAGGGGTCACCACTGTATAAGGAAACACATAATGCCAATCATTACTCTGCCTGACGGCAGCCAACGTCAATTTGCCCACTCTGTTTCCGTCATGGATGTGGCTGCGGACATCGGTCCCGGTCTCGCCAAGGCGTGCATTGCCGGTCGGGTAAACGGTGAACTGGTAGATGCGTGCGAGCTGATCGAAGCCGATGCTGCGCTGGCCATCATCACCGCCAAAGACGAAGAAGGTCTGGACATCCTGCGCCACTCCTGCGCCCACTTGCTGGGTCATGCTATCAAGCAACTCTGGCCCCAGACCAAGATGGCCATCGGTCCTGTCATCGATAACGGCTTCTACTATGACGTTGATCTTGACCGTACCCTGACCGATGAAGATCTGGCTGCCCTGGAAGAGCGCATGCTGGCGCTGGTAGCCAAAGATTACGACGTCATCAAGAAGAAAGTCTCCTGGCAAGAAGCGCGCGATGTATTCGAGGCGCGCGGCGAGTCTTACAAAGTCGAAATCCTGGATCAGAACATTGCCCGTGATGACCAGCCTGGTCTCTATCATCACGAAGAGTACATCGACATGTGTCGCGGCCCGCACGTGCCCAACATGCGTCACTGCCACCACTTCAAACTGCTGAAGATGTCCGGCGCCTACTGGCGTGGCGACTCCAACAACAAGATGCTGCAGCGTATTTACGGTACCGCTTGGGCTGACAAGAAGCAGCTCAAGGCCTATCTGCAGCGTCTGGAAGAGGCCGCCAAGCGCGACCACCGCAAGATCGGCAAGCAGCTCGACCTGTATCACATGCAGGAAGAAGCACCCGGTATGGTGTTCTGGCACAACGATGGCTGGACCATCTTCCGTGAGCTGGAAACCTTTATCCGCGGCAAGCTCAAAGAGTACGACTATCAGGAAGTGAAAGGTCCGTTCATGATGGACCGCGTCCTGTGGGAGCGTTCAGGTCACTGGGAGAAGTATGCCCAGGCCATGTTCACCACCCAGTCTGAAAACCGCGAGTACGCCATCAAGCCGATGAACTGCCCGGGTCACGTCCAGATCTTCAACCAGGGTCTGAAGTCCTACCGCGATCTGCCGCTGCGTATGGCCGAGTTTGGTTCCTGCCACCGCAACGAGCCGTCCGGTTCCCTGCACGGTCTGATGCGGGTGCGCGGCTTCACTCAGGATGACGCTCACATCTTCTGTACCGAAGAGCAGATCATGGAAGAGGTCTCCGGCTGTATTCGTATGGTCTATGACGTTTACGGTACCTTTGGCTTCGAGAACATCGTGGTCAAGCTCTCCACTCGTCCCGAGCAGCGTATCGGCTCCGACGAGATGTGGGATCGTGCCGAGAAAGCCCTGGCCGAAGCGCTGGAACTCAACGGTCTGAAGTACGATCTGCAGCCGGGTGAAGGGGCGTTCTACGGTCCCAAAATTGAATTTACCCTGCACGATTGCCTTGATCGTGCGTGGCAATGTGGTACCGTGCAGCTCGACTTTGCCCTGCCTGGTCGTCTGGGTGCCACTTATGTGGGCGAAAATAACGATCGCCACGTACCCGTGATGATCCACCGGGCCATCCTGGGTTCTATCGAGCGCTTCATCGGTATCCTGACTGAAGAGTACGCCGGTCTGTTCCCGACCTGGTTGGCACCGACTCAGGCTGTGGTCATGAATATCACGGACAATCAGGCCGATTATGCGGTGAAAGTAGCCAAAGCATTGAATGATGCGGGCCTTCGCGCAAAAGCGGACTTGAGAAATGAGAAGATTGGCTTTAAAATCCGCGAGCATACTTTGAAGCGAGTACCTTTCATGCTGGTCTGCGGCGATAAAGAAGTTGAAGCCGGTAAGATTGCAGTACGGACTCGTAAAGGGGCTGACCTGGGCACTTATCCTGTTGAAGAGTTTATCGCTCTGTTAACCCAGGAAGTTCAGACCCGCGGACAAAAGAAAGTGGAGGAATAAGCTATAAAAGGCGGAAAAAAACTGGGCAAGCAACCGCAAGCCCGCGCTCACCGGATCAATGAAGAGATCCGTCTGAAAGAAGTTCGTCTGACTGGTCTGGATGGTGAAGCCATTGGCATCACCTCCATTCAGGATGCTCTGAACTTGGCCGCAGAGGCCGGAGTTGATCTGGTAGAGATCAGTCCAAATGCTGAGCCGCCCGTTTGCCGGATCATGGATTACGGCAAATTCCTCTACGAAAAGAGCAAAACAACCAAAGAACAGAAGAAAAAGCAGAAAGTCGTCCAGGTCAAGGAAATCAAATTCCGTCCTGGCACTGACGAAGGCGACTATCAGGTAAAACTACGCAACCTGGTTCGCTTTCTGGAAGACGGGGACAAGGCTAAGGTCACCCTGCGCTTCCGTGGTCGTGAAATGGCCCACCAGGATCTTGGTATCAAGGTTCTGGAGCGCGTCAAGAACGATCTGGAAGAGTTGGCCGTAGTCGAGTCGTTCCCGAAAGTCGAAGGCCGTCAAGCTGTGATGGTTCTCGCACCTAAGAAGAAATCTTAAGGCCCACAAGAAATTGACTCATGGGGCAAGCCCCATAAGTCGGTTCGCCTTGCGATTTTGTTGTCACTCACAATGCGGAGTATGAAATGCCGAAGATGAAAACCAACCGGGGTGCTGCAAAGCGCTTCAAAAAGACTGGCTCGGGTCGCTTCAAGTGCAAGCACAACCACCTGCGTCACATCCTGACCAAGAAGAGCAGCAAGCGTAAGCGTCAGCTGGGACCGAAATTCATGGTTTCTGCTGCCGACCACAAACGTGTTGTCGCTTGTCTGCCGTACGCATAAGGGGGGATGTGAAAAATGCCAAGAGTTAAACGTGGTGTGACTGCTCGAGCTCGTCACAAGAAAGTAATGAAAGCCGCCAAAGGTTACTACGGCGCCCGTTCCCGTGTTTACCGCGTAGCGGTACAAGCGGTAACCAAAGCTGGTCAGTATGCCTACCGTGACCGTCGCCAGAAAAAGCGTCAGTTCCGTCAGCTGTGGATTGCGCGTATCAACGCTGCAGCCCGTCAGAACGGTCTGTCCTACAGCCGTCTGATCAACGGTCTGAAGAAGGCTTCTATCGAGATCGATCGCAAGATCCTGTCCGATATCGCCGTTCACGACAAAATGGCTTTCACCGCCCTGGTTGAAAAAGCTAAAGCAGCTCTGGTTTAATCCAGTTCTGTTATAAACGCTAAAAGGAGGCTCAGGCCTCCTTTTTTGTATCTGTCATTTGCGGTTTTACATTACTTTTCCCTTTATCCTATCCATATTCTGTCCACTGTTTTACACGCGCTACAGTTTTCTCCACACAAGGCGATATGTGCGAGATGACCTGTTCTACAAATGCTTCATATGCCAACAAACTAGATGTTTGTTCTAATATTTCAGGAATAGCGATGAACCGATGAGACTCGATTGATATAACAAAATGATTTGTAGGGAGAAAAGCCCACCTTAACTATGGTCAGCGAAGGGGCTTTTTTTGTATTATTCCCCTCTTGACCTTATTTAGCCTAAAGGCTCCTGTACCGGGAGTGGTGACGAGGAAGACATGCAACAGCTTGAAGAAGTAGTCGGCCAAGCCAGAGCCGAAATTGAGGGCGTAAGCGACATCGCTACCCTCGACGAAATCCGGGTCAAATATCTGGGTAAAAAGGGCTTTTTTACCGAGCAGATGAAGGGCCTGGGTGCCTTGTCTGCCGAAGAGCGTCCCGCCGCGGGCGCCGTGATCAACCAGGCCAAACAGCAGGTTCAGGATGCCCTGAACGAGCGTCGTGAAGCACTCGAAGTCGCCGTGCTGAACCAGAAGCTGGCCGCAGAGACCATCGACGTCAGCCTGCCGGGCCGCCGGATCGAGAATGGCGGTCTGCACCCGGTAACCCGCACCATCGAGCGCATCGAGCGCCTGTTTGGCGAGATGGGCTTCAAGGTGGCCCGTGGTCCCGAGATTGAAGATGGCTTCCACAACTTCGATGCGCTGAATATTCCGGCTCACCATCCGGCGCGTACCGATCACGATACCTTCTACTTCAATCCTGATCTGATGCTGCGTACCCACACCTCCGGTGTGCAGATCCGCACCATGCAGCAGCAACAGCCGCCGATCCGCATCATTGCACCGGGCCGCGTCTATCGTAACGACTACGACATGACCCACACCCCGATGTTCCATCAGGTTGAAGGTCTGCTGGTTGACGAGCATGCCAGCTTTACCGAGTTGAAGGGCATTCTGCACGACTTTCTGCGCAACTACTTCGAGGAAGACCTGACCATTCGCTTCCGTCCTTCCTATTTCCCGTTCACCGAGCCGAGCGCTGAAGTAGATGTGATGGGCAAGAATGGCAAGTGGCTGGAAGTGCTGGGCTGCGGCATGGTGCACCCGAACGTACTGCGTTCGGTCGGCATCGATCCGGAAAAATACTCCGGCTTTGCCTTCGGCATGGGCGTTGAGCGCCTGACCATGCTGCGTTACGGGGTCAACGACCTGCGTGCCTTCTTCGAAAACGACCTGCGCTTCCTCAAGCAGTTCAAGTAAGGGCGAGAGAACATGAAATTCAGTAAATCCTGGGTGATGGATTGGGTCCGCACCGAGTTGAGTGACAACGCGCTGGCCGAGCAGATCACCATGGCCGGTCTGGAAGTGGACGCCGTGGAAGCGGTTGCCGGCCAGTTCAACAATGTGGTAGTGGGTGAAGTGGTCGAGTGTGCCCAGCATCCTGACGCCGACAAACTGCGGGTGACCAAGGTCAACGTGGGTGAAGCCGAGCTGCTGGACATCGTCTGCGGCGCGCCGAACTGCCGTCAGGGCCTGAAAGTGTGTGTGGCCAAAGTAGGGGCGACCCTGCCGGGTGATTTCACCATCAAGAAAGCCAAGCTGCGTGGCCAGCCGTCCCACGGCATGCTCTGCTCTTTCAGTGAGCTGGGTATCGACGTTGAAGCCGATGGCATCATCGAGCTGCCAGCCGATGCCCCCATTGGTACCGATATTCGTGACTACCTCAATCTGAACGACGTCTCCATCGACGTGGATCTGACTCCGAACCGTGCCGATTGCCTCGGTATCGCCGGTCTGGCTCGTGAAATTGGCGTGCTCAACAGCGTGGACGTGGTCGAGCCGACCTGGGCACCTGCTGTTGCCACCATTGATGCAACTTTCCCGATCCGGGTTGAAGCAACCGCCGATTGCCCCCGTTATCTGGGGCGTGTCATCAAGGGGCTGAACTTGCAGGCCCAGAGCCCGCTCTGGATGCAAGAGAAGCTGCGTCGTGGCGGCATTCGTTCCATCGACGCGATTGTCGACATCACCAACTACCTGCTGCTGGAATACGGTCAGCCGATGCACGCCTTCGATCTGGCTACCCTGGAAGGGGAACTGGTGGTGCGTCGTGCCCAAGCCGATGAGCCGATGACCCTGCTCGACGGCAACGAAGTGAAGCTCAAAGAGACCACCTTGGTGATTGCCGATGCCAAAGGTCCTGCCTGCATGGCCGGTATCTTCGGTGGCAACCGCACCGGTGTATCCGAGACCACCACCGACATTTTGCTGGAGTGTGCCTTCTTCGCGCCGCTCTCCATCACCGGCCGTGCCCGTACTTACGGTCTGCACACCGACTCATCCCATCGCTTCGAGCGCGGGGTGGATCCCGAGCTGCAAGCCAAGGTGATGGACCGTGCAACTCGCCTGCTGCTGGATATCTGCGGCGGCGAAGCGGGTCCGGTCATCGAGGTCAAATCCGATGCCCATCTGCCGAAAGCGGCACCCATCAAGCTGCGTCGGACCAAGCTCGACAAGGTGATCGGTATCAGCGTGGCGGATGCTCAGGTGGTCGAGATCCTGACCCGCCTCGGCATGCAAGTCACTGTCGATGCTGACGGTTGGACTGCGTTGGCACCCTCCTGGCGTTTCGATATCGTCATCGAGGAAGACCTCATCGAGGAAGTGGCTCGCATCTACGGCTACAACAACATCCCGAACCTGAAACCCGCTGCCTCCTTGGCGATGGTGGAGCAGGCAGAAGGGCAGGTGACCCTGAAGCGCGTGCGCGACCTGCTGGTTGACCGCGGTTTCCAGGAAGCGATCACCTACAGCTTCGTTGATCCCAAGACCCAGCAAACCCTGTTCCCGCAGAGCGATGCCATCGTACTGCCGAACCCGATCTCGGCCGAAATGTCCGCCATGCGCGTCTCTCTGTTCCCTGGTTTGGTGCAGGCTGTTGTTTACAACCAGAACCGTCAGCAGCCGCGCGTGCGTCTGTTCGAGCAGGGTCTGCGTTTCATCAAGGATGAAAGCGCCGAGAACGGCATCCGTCAGGAGCCGATGCTGGCCGGTATCATCACTGGCAACCAGAGCGACGAGCACTGGGATATCAAAACCCGCGCAGCCGACTTCTTTGATTTGAAAGGGGATCTGGAAGCGGTGCTTGACTTGACCGCCGAAGGGGCCACCTTTACCTTCGAGCGCACCGAGCACAGCGCCCTGCACCCGGGCCAGAGCGCAGTCATCCTGCGCAATGGCGAGATCATCGGCCACATCGGCGTGATCCACCCGAGCCTCGAGAAGAAGCTGGGCCTCAAGAGCCGCGCGGTGATGTTTGAGCTGGAGCTGGACAAGCTGACCCCGGCCAAGGTGCCTGTGGCAGCCGAAGTTTCCAAGTTCCCGGCGAACCGTCGCGACATCGCCGTCGTGGTCGATCGTCAGGTTCTGGCAGGTGATGTGCTTGCGGTAATTAAAAAAGTTGGCGGAAATCAGGTAGTTGGAATAAACTTGTTTGACGTATACCAGGGTGCTGGTATGGCAGAGGACAAGAAGAGCCTGGCCATCAGTCTTGTATTGCAAGACACACAGCGCACCCTGGAGGAGAAAGAGATTGCCGAGACCGTAGACAATGTCGTGCGGGCCCTTGGTGAAGAGTTGAATGCATCCTTGAGGGATTGATCTATGGCGCTTACCAAAGCCGACATTGCAGAGCACCTGTTCACCCAGCTCGGGATGAGCAAGCGTGAAGCCAAAGATATGGTGGAAGCCTTCTTTGAGGAAATCCGACAGGCGCTTGAGCGTGGTGAACAAGTCAAGATTTCAGGCTTCGGTAACTTTGACCTTCGTGAGAAGAATCAGCGTCCCGGACGCAACCCAAAGACGGGCGAGGATATTCCTATCAGCGCCCGCCGCGTGGTGACCTTCCGGCCTGGCCAGAAGCTCAAGGCCAGGGTAGAAAATGTTGAACCCAACGAGTGATAAAAAGCCAGGCAGATGCCTGGCTTTTGTTTTCAGATGACCAAATTCCCCGTTTTTCTTCTGGGTGCCGTACTGGCACTGCCATTGCACGCCAAGCCTTTGCAGACCACAGTGCTGCCGTTGGCGCCGGCGACCCAAGCTTATGTAAATTCACTGAGTCAGCTTTCGCTCTGCTATCCTGCGACGCTTCCTCCACCATACCTGATGGCCGAGGGGGGTCTGCTCAAGGATCGTCTCGCCCGGTTGCAGGAGCTGTTCCCGGTTCCGCTGGTGCTCAAAGAGTTGCCCGATTGGCAGACATTGCGCAACGGGCTCGCAGAGGGTGACTGCGACATCATTCCCTATGTCGGAACCCGCAAGAAGGCCGTGGAGGGCATGCGGTTAAGTCGTCCGATGATGGAGACCGATGCCGCCATCCTCTACAAGGGTGAAAATCTCAAACAGGCCCGCTTTCTGGTCTACTCGGTGGCAGACTCTGCCCGCCTGCTGCACGAGCTCTATCCCCAGGCACGCATTATTTCCCTAAAAAGCGGAGAGAAGGTCTACGACGCGCTGCAGAGTGGAAAGGGTGATGCCTATCTGGGGGACTATCTGCAACTGCGCTATCTGATGCGCGAGTTTCCTGCCGATGGGTTGCGCCTGCGCCGCCTGTTTGGTGAGGATCGGATCATCAGCTATCGCCTGATGATGCGCGATCAGCCTGAGTTGGCCAATCTGGTGGACACCCTGATCCGTCATATGCCCGCCGGTACTATCTATACCGATCTGGCTCGCTATCTCGATCAGGGGTCGCTCTATGTCAACCAGCCCCACTTCAGCGATACCGAGCAGGCCTGGTTATCCGGCCGCGGGCGCACCATTCGCCTGGTGGTCAATCCCGAGTTGATGCCCTATAGCGGCGTCAATGATCTGGGGGAGGCGAAAGGGTGGAGCGCGGATGTGCTGCGCTGGGTCACCCAGGAGACCGGCCTGAAATACAAGCTGGTGCCTGCCGCTAGCAAGGCGGAGGCCGTAGAAAAGCTGCGCCGTGGTGAGGCGGATATGATGGCCGGCTTGCCGGAATCTCCGGCATTGACGGATCAGTTCATTTTCAGTCGGACGATCTCCACCAACCGATTTGCCTTGATCAGCAAGCGCAAGCTGGCTGCCGATCGCATCACCCAACTCAAGCGGCAGCGTATTCTGGTGCCGGAGTCCCTCTACGATCCCTCCTTGCTCGCCCTGCTCGGTGATCAGGAGTGGCTTCGCACCGACGGCCTCGAGCAGGGGCTTGCCGCGATCAAACAGGGCAAGGCTGACGCCATGCTGAGCGAGCTATATCAGCTGCAATATCCCCAGCGTACCAACTTGCTGGAAGGGCTCGATATCGAGGAGCTGGAAGATCGCTTCAGTCTTGGCTTTGCCATCAACAAGAGTCAGACCGAACTGGCCGGGGTGATGGATCGCAACCTGATGGCGCTGACCAGCACCCAGATTGACGAACTTAACCAGCGCTGGCGCCGCTTGCTCGTCGTGCAGCAGCCCGGCGTGAGCTACGCCGCCTGGTTTGGCTCCATCGCCATGGCACTGCTGATCAGCGGTATCGTCATCGGCGGGATCTGGCGCTCTCGTCAGCAACTGGCACGGGAGGTGGCCCAGCGTCACGCCGCCGAGAAGGCGCTGGCCATCGAGAGCGAGCTGCGGGAAACCATGTTTCAGGCGTTGCCGGTGCCCGTCTATCTGCGCAATAGCCAGGGCAAGGTGATCAAATCCAATAAACAGGGGCGACGTCTGGCCCTGCGCTATTCGCAGCAGTTGATGTTGCCACCGGTACAGCCCCAGAAGAGTGAAGGGGAGCTGGTGCTGGGGGATCAGGTCTTCGCCTATGCCCAACATCCGCTGCGACTGGACAAGCAGGCTCCCGCAACCGATCTTATCGCCCTGTCGGATATCAGTGTGTTGCGTGAGCAGGCCCGTTTTCTGCGTCAGGCAGAGCGCCGCCTGCGCGCCCTGACCAACACCGTTCCCGGCGTGGTGCTGCAGTTTATGTTCGAGCGGGGACGGGTAGGGGGGATCGAGTTTATCAGCCGCGGCTGTTACGAGCTGCTGGGGCTGGCGAGTCAGCAGATCCGTCGTGAGCCCAAACGGGTGCTCATTATGCTGGAGCGCGAGGATCGCCGTCGGGTAAGCCGTGAGATGTTCGCCATGTTGCAGGCTGGCAAACCCTTTGCATTCACCATGCGCTACCACCATCCGACCAAGGGTCTGCGCTGGTTGCAGCTCTATGGCCGTGGTCGCAGTCAACCGCAGGGTTGGCGAATTTATGCGGTGATGCAGGATGCCACTGCCCGGGTCGAGCAGGATCAAGCACTGCAGCACTCCCATGAGCAGGCGCAACAGGCAGTTCTGGCCAAGGGGCGCTTTTTGGCCGCCATCAGCCACGAGATCCGCACGCCGATGAACGCCATGCTCGGCTTGCTGGAGTGGCTGGCCAGCACCCCTTTGTCCAGAGAGCAGGATTCGGCGCTGGCGCGGGTGCGTCAGGCGGGGGATGAGCTGCTCGGCCTGCTCAACGATGTGCTCGACTTTAGCCGCAACGAGAACAGCAAACTCTCCCTCTCGCCCCAACCCACCGATTTCACCGAGCTGTGCGAGCACGTGGCGGCAGTGCACTGGACCAAGGCGCGGGCCAAGGGATTGCAACTGCGCCTTAAGTTGGATCCAGCTCTGCCTGCCCTGCAGACCCTCGACCCTCACCGGGTACGGCAAGTGCTCCACAACCTGCTCTCCAATGCCATCAAGTTCAGCCTGCGTGGGGAAGTGGTGCTGTGGGCCGAGGTGGTCGCATCGACCTTGCGCTTTGGTGTGGATGATCAGGGACCGGGGATCACCGCCAAGATGCGCACCACGCTCTTTATGCCGTTCGAGCAGTTTGCCGTTGAAGGACAGCTGCGGGCGCCGGGCACAGGTCTTGGTCTGGCGATCTGCAAGCAGCTGATCGAGCAGATGGGGGGGCTTATCGATGTCGAGGGGCGTGTTGGTGGCGGTAGCCGCTTCTACTGCGAGTTGCCGCTGAAGCGTGTGCAGCAGGAGCCGGACTGGCTGCCCAATGTGCGGCAGCTGGCACTCTCTTTACCCCACGATGAGGCGCAAGCGCTGTCGCCCTGGCTTAGTCGATTGGGGATCGCCACCGTCAGCAACGCCGTTGATACGCTGCAAGCGGAGGTGGACGAGAAGGGGCTCTACTATTGGGCCTGGCAAGGGGAGTCCTGGGTACCCGGGACCATCATCACCCTGCTGCAGCCACGGCTGACCCCGGATCAACCGGTGGCCGGCACCCAGCCCGGGCTCGGCATGCGGGTACTGCTGGTTGAAGATCACGATGTCAATCGCGAGCTGATCAGCCTGCAACTGGGGCAACTTGGTGCCAGCGTTATCACTGCCGCCAACGGGCAGCTAGCGCTGGAGATGTTGGCGCAGCAAGAGGTGGATTTTGTGCTGACCGATCTGCAGATGCCGGTGATGAACGGGGCCGAGCTGTGCAGGCAATTGCGCCAATCCGCCCGTTGGGCCCGTCTGCCGGTCTATGTGATCACCGCAGATCTCAGTGATCAGGCGGCAAGGGAGCTGCAATCCTGCGGTTGCGATGGCCATCTGGACAAGCCGGTCGCTCTCAAGGAGCTGGCGACCTTGCTGCGCCATATTGCCAAAGAGGGGAGCAATGTTGTCGCCCCGACACCGGTTGCCTCGCTGCTGACCGATGAACTGGCCGCCCTTTATCTGAAGGCTACCCGTGATGATTTGGCCGAACTTGAGCGCTGCAGCACAGAAGAAGATGAAGTTGGCGTGAATGCTGCTTTACACAAGTTGAAGGGGGCCGCCAGAATGGTAGGGGCGACCGCGTTGGTGGCGGTCATTGAAGAGTGGCAACAGGCGCCCCATCCGATGCTGCAAGCCAGATTGAACCGGGCACTGGATGAGTTCAGCCAGCAGTTTTCAAAGAGGGCTCAAGATGATCATCACTGATGAAGAATTACTGGCGTTGCTCGATTCGGAAGAGCATGAGGCGGCAGGATTTTGCCCCATTGTGCTCTATGCCCTCGACAGCACCGCCCATGAGTTGGCCAGCACCATGACATTGCCCTCCTATGTCACGCTGCACCGTACCCGACCGGATGCCTGCTGGCAGTGGGAAGGGCTGTTTGCGGCCGGCGCCATCGCACTTTACGACCCCGCCGCTCATCAGCAGGCGGACTACTTCCCCCAGTTGCAGCAGCATGAGGGAATTTACGCTATTGGCGAGGATTGGCTGGGGGGGCTTGCCGCCAGTTACCGTAACTGGTGCAACTGGCTGGCCGCTAACAAGGTGCTGCTGCTCGAGGATCACCCGTTTCAGGGGATGCAACTGCAACAGACCATCGCCGGGTTGGGGCTCTCCTGTCAGTGGGTACAGGATGAATCGGCCTGTCTTGCGGCATTGTCGGCGGGCGACATCAGCCTGCTAGTGTGCGATCTCAGTCTGGTGGAGCAAGAAGCCATCAGTCTGCTGATGAACCAGCCCCAGTTGCAGGAGGCCGGGCTGCCCATTGTGCTGCTTTCGGCCCATGAGCAGACGCTGATCGACGGTGCCCGCCGCCTGCTGCACGATGCCGGTTTCAATATTCTGGCGGCGCTGGCCAAGCCGCTTGATTGCGACGAGCTGCTCAGGTTGCTACGTCGACTCTATCTGGGCCCGCTGCGTCAACAGCGCTTGAGCGGCCAGCGCCGCTCCATCCGCCGGTGGCAGGGGGAGGTGCAGGGTCAGCTTGGGCTGCTCTCCAGTCCCGCGACCCCTCATCCGGTCTGGCTGGCGGTAACGGGTTTGCCCAGCCGCTGGGAGGCGCTCAAGGATTGGCTGACGGAGCAGTCGCGCACCCCAGCCGAACTGACCCTGCTGATCCACCGTCGTGACCACCTGCTCGGCAATGCCGATCGCTTCGCGCTGGTGCTGCAAGCCAGTCTGGCGGGGAGCAAGCTGGCGCTGCTGCTCGATAACAGCCAGCATCTGCCATTCGATCTGCTGGAGCGTTTGCCGCTGCAAGCCTTGCTGCTGGGGCAGGGGATCTTGCCGGAGATGGAGTCCTTGACCGGTGACTCCCTGCTTGGACGCTTTATGGCCAGGGTTCGGGAGCTGGGGATCGCCGTCTATCTGGATGATCCTTACAACCTGCTCGACGTCGAGGTGTGGCGAGAGCGCGGTATGACGGGGCGCTGGTAAGCCATGCCGCGCTACCTCTGCTGGCCCATGCACCGGGAGCGCCTTGGCAAAGGACTGGAGGGCTGGCCCCATCCGCTTTCCCGGGCCGCGCTGCCACTGGCGATGCAGGTATCCGGGGTGCCTTGCTTGCTGCGCGAGCTGCATGGGGTGGCGCCTGCCCGCATGCTGGCCGCTTACGATGCATTGAGTGAAGAGAGCATCTATCTGCGCTTTATGCGTCCGAAACGGACGCCGCCACCGGAACAGGTGGCCCAATTTCTCAATTACCATCCCGAACAACAGATTTCGCTGTTGCTGACCGATCTTGCCGGTGAGCCGCTGGCTCAGGCGCAATCAATCCGCCGCCGCCTTCATCCCGATCGGGCGGAGTTTTCTTGCATCGTAGCGGATCACTTTCAGCACAAGGGGGCGGGGAGGCGGATTCTGCTGGCGCTGGCACTGCTGGCCAGAGCGGACGGGATCCGGGAGTGGACGGCGGAAGTGCTGGCCCAGAACCGGCCCATGCTGACCCTGCTCAAGCGCCTTGGTTTGCCGCTGACCCTGGTGACCGGGCGGGAGATGGTCTTTGTCAGGCTGGATCTGTCGGTACTGGATGCCTGGTTGCCCGTGCCGCCAGCGGTGCCGCTTAAGACCAAGGGCGAATAGTGACACTTTTTTCCCTGTGCTAAGGTCACATTTATTGTGCGGGGATAGACGGAGCAGCTTATGGCGCAGTCATATAAACATATCGTGATCCTGACCGGGGCGGGGATCTCTGCCGAATCCGGCATCAAGACTTTTCGTGCCTGCGACGGTTTGTGGGAAGAGCACAAGGTCGAGGATGTGGCGACCCCCGAGGGGTATGCCCGGGATCCCGAACTGGTGCTGCGCTTTTACAACTCCCGCCGCAAACAGCTGCAACAGCCCCAGGTTCACCCCAATCCGGCCCACTATGCGCTGGCCCGCCTCGAGCGACTGCTGCCCGGTTCGGTGACGCTGGTCACCCAGAACATCGACAATCTGCACGAGAGCGCTGGCAGCAAGAACCTTATCCATATGCACGGCGAGCTGCTCAAGGCCCGCTGCCCCGAGTCCGGTCAGGTGATCGAGTGGCGCGGCGATCTCCATCAGGACGAGCTCTGCTCCTGCTGCCAGTTCCCCCAGCCGATGCGTCCCCATGTGGTCTGGTTTGGCGAAATGCCGCTCGGGCTGGATCGTATCTACAGCGCGCTGGCCCAGTGCGATCTCTTTATCTCCATCGGCACCTCTGGCGCAGTCTATCCGGCCGCCGGGTTTGTCCATGAAGCGGGATTGAACGGGGCACACACCATCGAGCTCAATCTCGAACCGAGCGAGGTAGGTAGCCAGTTTGACGAAAAGCGCTATGGCCCAGCCTCCCTGCTGGTGCCCGCCTATGTCGATGAGTTGCTGGAGGCGTGTGGCATTCATCAACCGAGGCAAGTCGAGGGACACAACTGGATGGAGATGCGCGGTCCCTGAGCTACTGTGCGACGGGACAGTTGCAATGGTTCGGTGAAATCGCCACACTGGCAACCATTTAAAAAATGGGACGCAGTTGGCGCAAATTTCCATGACCGCAGTAAAGCAATGGATCGCTTTTTTTCTCCTGATGCTGGCCAGTGCCAGTGTATCGGCCTCCATCTCCCTGATGACCCTGGTACTGCCAGATGGCCAGCAGGTGACCCTCGATGAGGCGGCCCTCTCCGCCTTGCCACAGACCGAATTCACTACGACTACCCCCTGGACTCAGGGCGCCCACCACTATCGCGGGCCGACCCTGTCAGCCGTGCTGGCGGCGCAAGGGATCCCGGATGCTCGCAAGATCGCCGTCTCGGCCCTCAACGGCTATCAGCAGGTGGTGGATCTGGCCCTGTTCGACGGCGTGCCGCTGACCCTGGTGCGTCAGGAGGACGGCAAACCGCTGACCCGGCGCAACAAGGGGCCGCTCTGGCTGCTCATCCCGTTCACCACCTATCCCACGCTGGACGTGCCTGCCATTCACAACTGCATGGTGTGGCAGGTGACCCGCATCGAGATCGTCAATTGATGGGGCTATCCCGCCAAAATCTGCTGTTGGTTGCGGTGTCGCTGCTGTTTCTGCTCTCGTCGGGCAGCAGCCTCTATCTGCAGTATCGGCAGGAGCAGCTAGTCGATACCTTCTACCGCAATGTCCACTGGAACATCAGCCAGGTGATGCTCGAATCACAGCGTTTCCTCTACGATCTGCAGCTCTACCGGGCTGGCAGACTGTCGATGGAGACCCTGAGCCTCGATTACGATCTGCTGTGGAACCGGCTCGATATCTTCCTCATCAGCAGTGAGACCGCCGAGATGCGCCAGCGGCACGGGCTCGGCAAGGTGCTGGCCACCCTGTTCGAGCAGATCAAGCAGCTCGAACCCCAGATGGAGGCTGGTGCGCTGCGCGAGGGGGCTGAGCTTGCCCGTTTGCAGGAGGCGATCGCCAGCCAGACCCGTCTCATCGAACAGATAGGGGATCAGATCCTCTCCGGTCAGGAGCGAGAGCATTCGATCAGCCAGATCCGCAACAGCCTGTTCTGGCTGCAGATCTGGCAACTGATCCTGTTGCTGACCGGTGGCGCTCTGGTCGCAGCCCTCATTCGCGCCAATCTGGCGAACCGTCGGCTTGCCTTGCTTGATCCCCTGACCCAGCTGGGCAACCGCCGTGCCCTGCAGGAGCAGCTCTCTCGCGCTCTGCATGCTGATGATGTGAGCGCTTTGGTGGTGCTTGATCTCAAGCGCTTCAAGCAGGTCAATGATCTGCTGGGTTATCAGGTCGGTGATCGGCTGTTGCAGATGGTGGCCAACAAGCTGCTGCATGCCCATGGCAGCCACGCTTACCGGCTCGGCGGAGATGAATTTGCCGTGGTGCTGACCAAGGCGAATGATGCGCTGGAAACCGCCATTCATGAGCTGGTGGATCTGCTCCATTTCGAGTTCGTGACCCGGGAGTGCAGCTTCGATCTTGCCTGTCGGCTCGGGGTCGCCAAGGCGCAACAACAGGATGCTGCCCGGCTGCTGGATCAGGCCATCCTGGCCCTCAACCAGGCCAAGCGTAGCCAGGAGGGGGCGATCAGCTGGTTTGAGCCCGCCATGCTGCAGCAGTTGCAGTTGAGTCAGCAGCAGCTTCATCAGCTGCGAGAGTGGCTGGCGGGGCGCGAGCCAGCACCGCTGCGAGTGGCATTGCAGGCGCTGACGGACGGGCAGGGCAACGAGATGTGGCAATTGGCGCTTGAGTGGCGTGAGCAGGGGGCGCCCTGTCAGATGCGCTGGCTGCAGGAGTGCGGCGTACTGGGGCCCGTGTTGGCCCGTGTGCTGCAAGCGCACGAGGCGCAGTATGCCGATGGTCGGGCACTGCTGGTCCCGCTCGACAACCAGGCCCAGCTGACCCATTTACTGGCCTATCTGCCGGGGGCTTCCCGCACGCCGCTGGTGTTGCTGGTACCGACGCTGCAGCCGGATGGTGTCTTGCTGGCGGGATTGCGCCAGCAGGGTTGCACTCTGGCACTCAGAGAGATTGGCAGTACCACCTCGGCGCAGCTGGCAGCCGGCTGGCCTGTCCGCTACTGGTTGCCGCAGGGTGATGAAGATGGCGAGTTGCTGCAACCTCTGGCCAGACGATTGGGGCTGGTGCCACTGCAAGTGCTGGCAGCCAGGGAGACCCGGTCGCTGGCCTGAGGGCAAAAAGCGGTATTGCACCGGCAAGAGACAAAATGAAACAAGGCGACCTCGGGGTCGCCTTGTTCTTTTATTGCCTCTTAAAGTCAGGGGCGGGGCGCGCAAGATTGTCTGATCACCAGGTCCGGGTCGACGGTGATCAGGTGGTTCTCCACCGCTTCGCCGTTGATGCGGGCCAGCAGCCGGGTGACGGCGAGGCGGCCCAGTTCCTCTTTGGGCTGGTTGATGGTAGTGAGTGGCGGCGACATAAATTCAGCCAGCGCCACATTGTCGTAGCCGACGATGGATATATCCCGCGGGATCACCAGCCCCGCCTGATGGGCGGCACTGATGGCACCCATCGCCATCATATCGTTGCAGACAAAGAGGGCGGTGGGGCGCTCGGGCAATGCCAGCAGACGGGTCATCGCCTGATGGCCGCTGGCGCAGTCAAAATCACCCTCCTGGATCCACTCTTGATTGATCGTGAGACCCGCCTTCTGCAACGCCTGTTCAAAGCCAGCTTGGCGCTGGTTGGCGGGGGCGCGGCTATGGGGGCCTGTGATGCAGCCGATGGCGGTATGGCCCAGCTCAATCAGATGGCGGGTTGCGAGGTAACCGCCGTGGAAGGAGTTGTCGGCGATCAGATCCACATCCTCGCTAACCAGCCCCCAGTCCATCACCACCACCGGCAGGCTCTTGAGCCAGTCGAGCTGATTGAACACCTCTTGTTGGCCCTCGCTACACATGATCAGCAGGCCATCGACCCGCTTGCGCAGCATCATCTTGAGGTAGGAGAGGGCCGTCTCGGCTTGCCCCTCGGTGTTGCCCAGCATCAGGTTGTAGCCCTGCTCGAAGCAGTAACGTTCCACCCCGCGCACCACTTCGGCAAAGAAGGGGTTGCTGGAGGTGGTGACCAGCATGCCGATACTGTTGGTCTCCTTCACCTTGAGGCTGCGGGCAACCAGACTCGGGGCATAGTTGAGATCGCGCATGGCGGCGAAGACCCGTTCGCGGGTCTCCTCGGCCACGAAACGGGTCTCGTTGATGACATGGGATACTGTTGTGGTGGAGACCCCCGCCAGCGCCGCCACCTCCTTGATATTGGCCATCAGTGCCCCTGCGCAGTCTGCTCAAGCAGGAAGGTGTCGACCTGCTGCTTGCTCGGGATGGAGCTCTGGGCGCCGAACCGGGTGACGGAGAGCGCCGCCGCCCCGTGGGCAAAGCGCACCGCGCTGTGGAAATCGGTACCGGCCAGTTCCGCCGCCAACAGGGCGCCGTTGAAGGTATCGCCCGCTGCTGTGGTATCCACCGCCTTGACCCGAAAGCCCGGGATGAGTTGTTGCTGCTGTGCGTTGCTGCAATAGACCCCCTGTGACCCCAGGGTGATCATCACGTCCGCAATGCCCATCTGGTGGAAGCGGGCGGCCGCCTCGCGGGCACTCGCTTCATCGGTGACTTTCACGCCGGTCAACAGCTCGGCTTCGGTCTGGTTGGGGGTGATGAGATCCACCAGTGCCAGCAGTTCGCTTGAGAGCGGGCGGGCGGGGGCGGGGTTGAGCACCACCCGGGTGCCATGGGCGCGGGCCAGCCGTGCAGCCTCATGGACGCTCTCGAGCGGCACTTCCAGCTGCAACAGCAGGGTGTGGGCGTCGGCGATCATCGCTTCGTGGTTTTTCACCACAGCCGGAGTGATGGCCCCGTTGGCTTCGGCGGAGATACCGATACTGTTCTCCCCCTCATCGCTCACATAGATGATGGCGATACCGGTCGGGAGCTTGGGATCGAGCTCGACGGCGCTGACGTCGATGCCATCTTTGGCAAAGCCGGCTTTCATCTGGTGGCCGATGGCGTCATCACCGATGCGGGCGATAAAGGAGACGGCGGCACCGAGGCGGGCGGCAGCGACTGCCTGATTGGCCCCCTTGCCACCGGGCACTACCTGATAGCTGTGGCCGGTCAGGGTTTCACCCGGGCGAGGAAAGTGGGGAACGCGCAGCACATGGTCTGCATTGACACTGCCCAGAACGACGAGACGATTCATGTTGACTACTCCTGATGCATCTTGGCTTGAACACGATGACTGAGTGAGTTCAAGCCGGGAGGCACCTGAACGAGAGGGAAAAGGGGAGGCGAACCTCCCCTCGAGAACTTACTTGCTGACCACTTGCAGCGGTACCGGAATGGATTTCTCGACCGGCTGACCTTTCAGCACCTTGTCGGCAGTCTCGACGCCGATGGCACCGATCAGCGCAGGCTGCTGGGCCACGGTGGCGGCCAGTTTACCCTTGGCAACGGCGGTTTTGCCATCGTCAGTGCCGTCGAAGCCGACGATCATCACCTCTTTACCGGCAGCCTGCACGGCGCGGATGGCACCCAGCGCCATCTCGTCGTTCTGGGCGAACACTGCCTGTACGGTCGGATGGGCGGCCAGCAGGTTTTCCATGACGTTCAGACCCTTGGTGCGGTCAAAGTCGGCAGGCTGGGAAGCCAGTACCTGCAGCTTGTTGGCCGCCACGGCCAGGGCAAAACCTTCGCCACGGTCGCGGGCGGCGGAGGTACCGGCAATCCCTTCAAGCTGGATCACCTTGGCACCGGTACCCAGTTTCTCGGTGATAAAGTCACCGGCCAGCTTGCCGCCCGCCACGTTGTCGGAGGCGATATGGGCCTTGACCTCACCCTGCGCAGCGCCGCGGTCCAGGGTCAGTACCGGAATGCTGGCGCGGTTGGCCAGACGGATAGCGTTGCCGACAGCTTCGGAGTCGGTGGGGTTGATCAGGATGGCGCCGACCTTGCGCACGGTGAGATCTTCCATGTTGGAGAGCTCTTTGGCCGGGTCATTCTGGGAATCCAGTACCACCAGCTCGTAGCCAAGCTCTTTGGCTTTGGCTTCGGCACCCTCTTTCATGGTGACGAAGAAGGGGTTATTAAGGGTGGAGACCACCATGGCCAGGGTTTGATCGGCGGCCTGGGCGGTGCCCAGCACGGACATGATGGCGGCAGCGAGCAGGGTATTGAGCTTTTTCATCATTTCATTCCTTGTGTGTGGCTTGTCTTATCAACGATTGCTTTTGTTATCGATCATCACGGCAAGCAAGATCACGCTGGCCTTGGCGATCATCTGGTAATAGGAGGATACGTCGAGCAGGTTGAGGGCGTTGTTCAGGAAGCCGATGATCAGCGCACCGATCAGGGTACCCATGATGCGGCCCTTGCCGCCCATCAGGCTGGTACCACCCAGCACCACCGCGGCGATGGCATCCAGCTCGTAACCCATGCCCGCCGTCGGCTGGGCAGAGGAGAGACGAGAGGTAACGATAAGCCCTGCCAGCGCCGAGAGCGCGCCGCACAGACCATACACCGCCAGCTTCACCCGATCCACATTGATACCGGAGAGGCGGGTGGCGGACTCGTTGCCGCCCAGCGCGTAGATATAGCGACCGAGGCGGGTATGGTTGAGCATGAACCAGGCGAGCAGGAAGACGATGGCCATCAGCCAGATGGGTACCGGCAGACCGAACAGGTAACCGGTACCGAGCCAGGCGAAGTGATCGGCGCCGTCACTGAAACCGGTGGAGATGGGACGACCCTCGGTATAGACCATGGTGATGCCGCGCAGGGCGGTCATGGTGACCAGGGTGGCGATAAATGCCTGTACCTTGCCCTTGGCAATGATGAGGCCGCTGACGCCGCCCAGCAGGGCACCGGCACCCAGAGTGAGGGGCACCACCAGCCAGATCGGTAGCTCCATGGCGACCATAGTCGCCGCCAGCGCACCGCACAGGGCCAGTACCGAGCCGACCGACAGATCGATACCGGCGGTAAGGATAACCAGCGTCATACCGACCGCCATGATGGCGTTGACCGAGGTCTGGCGCAGGATGTTGAGCAGGTTGTCGGCGGTGAAGAAGTTGGGGCTCAGAAAGGAGACCACACCGATCAGGACCAGCAGCGCGACCAGGGATTTGTTCTCGATCCACCACGCCTTGCTCATGACGCCACGGCGGGAAAGGGTTTGGGTTGTCATTGGGATGCCTCTTGCTCTGCTTGCCACTGTTTACCGACTGCCGCCGCCATCAGCTTCTCCTGATTGGCATCGCGGGTGTTGAACTCTGCGCTGATGCACCCTTCGTGCATCACCATGATGCGATCGCTCATGCCGAGCACTTCCGGCATCTCGGAGGAGACCAGAATGATGCTCATCCCCTCCTTCTTGAACTGGTTGATTAGCTGATAAATTTCCTTTTTCGCTCCCACGTCGACGCCGCGGGTCGGCTCGTCGAGGATCAGTACCTTGGGCCGGGTCAGCAGCCCCTTGGCGATGGCCACCTTCTGCTGGTTGCCGCCAGAGAGCAGCTTTATCAGCTGATCCTGACTCGGGGTCTTGATGTTGAACAGACGCACATAGTCGCTCACCGCCTGCCGCTCGGCCTTGCCGTTGATCTTGCCGTTGCTGATGAACTCGTCGAGGGCGCACAGACTCATGTTTTCGCGCACCGACAGCTCCAGCACCAGCCCATCCCCCTTGCGATCTTCAGAGATATAGGCGATGCCTGCGGCCAGCCCATCGGCCGGGCTTTTGGGCACCAGAGCATGACCGTCCACTGCCACTTCACCGGCGCTGATGGGGCTGGCACCGTAGATCAGCTTCATCAGCTCGGTACGACCAGAGCCCATCAGGCCGCTAAAGCCCAGAATTTCCCCCTGACGCAGGGAGAAACTCACACCGCGCACGCCGGGACCGGCCAGATCTTTCACCTGCAGGCTGACGGGGCCAAGCTCGCGCTCAAGACGCGGATACTGCTCTTCCAGCCGGCGACCCACCATCATCTCGATGATCTTGTCTTCATCCAGATCGCTCACTGCCTTCTCGCCAATCCACTTGCCATCGCGCAGCACAGTGACCCGATCGCAGATCTCGAAGATCTCCTTGAGGCGGTGGGAGATATAGACGATGCCGCAACCCTGCTCACGCAGCTCGCGGATAACCTTGAACAGCTGCTCGGTCTCGGTGTCGGTCAACGCATCGGTCGGTTCATCCATGATGATGACGCTGGCATCGAACGACAGCGCCTTGGCGATCTCCACCATCTGCTGTTCGCCGATGGAGAGATCTCCGAGTCGGGTATCCGGCCCGTGTTTGACGCCAAGTCGCGCCAACAGGCCGCTCGCCCGCTCGCGCAGCTGTTTGTGGTCGATGCTGCCAAAACGGGTGCGCGGTTCGCGACCGAGGAAGATGTTGGCGGCAATCGACAACTCCGGCAGCAGGTTCAGCTCCTGATGGATGATGCTGATCCCCTGATCCTGAGAGTCGCGGGGGCCCTTGAAGTGGACCGACTGACTGCGGTAGCTGACGCTGCCCGCATCGGCCTGATAGATACCGGTCAGCACCTTCATCAGGGTGGATTTGCCGGCGCCATTTTCACCGAGCAGGGCCATCACCTGGCCCGGATAGACCCGCAGACCCGCTTCATCGAGGGCGCGCACACCGGGGAAGGTCTTGACGATCCCGGTCAGCTCCAGAATGGGTGAGAGGGGGGAGGTTGTGCTCATTTGCAGCTTCCTTGAAGAGGCCTTCTTTGAAGAATGTCAGAACGCCACGCCGGCGCAGAGGATCAGGTTGGCGTAGGGAGTCACCTCGCCGCTGCGCACGATTGCCTTGCTCTGGCGGGAGCGGGTTTTGAACTCCTCGTGCAGGCAGTACTCGATGGAGATGGGTTTGCCCTGGGCGGCTGCGTGGGCCTCAAGCTGATCGACCAGCGCCTGATGGGCGGCGGGGCTGATCTGCTTGATCTCGGTCGCCATGATCGCTTTCTCCACCACCAGATCGGTGAGCAGGGCGGTCAGCACGGTTTCGAGGCTGGGGGTGCCCGCCATCAACGCCAGATCGATCCGCTCCGGCCCTGCCGGAATGGGCAGCCCCGCATCGCAGACGGTGATCTCGTCGGTGTGGCCCATCTGTGCCACCAGAGCACTCAGGGGAGCATTGAGCAGTACGCCTCGTTTCATACAGCACCTCATCAGGCCTTGGCCCGTCAATCTGTGAACCGCTAGGCAACCGGTTACGCAACCGGTTGCGTCATGACGCAAAGATAGGCTTTTTACTAAGGAAGGGCCACGGCAAAACCACGGAAATGTGAAAACGATCTCAAAGGCGGGAGAAGAAGTGCAGGGGAGGCGGCAGGAAGGGTGTCAGCAGAGCCCTGACACCCTTGTTATTCATCGAGCTATTGATTTTATGGTTAGTTGGCCAGTGCCTTGGCGACCGCCGGACGGCTCAGCATGCGCTGATAATGCTCGGCAACCTTGGGGAATTCACTGATCTCGACCCCATCGCTTTTCAGCCAGCCCGCGACCACGAACAGATAGATATCCGCCACGCTGAACTGCTCGCCCAGCACCCAGGGGCCTGCCAGATAGTGCTGCTCAATCTGGGCAAAGCCATCGCGCATATTGCTGGCGACTTTCCGCTGCATGGCGGCAATGGCCTGCTCGTCATCGGCCCAGCGGCTGCCACGGCGACCGTGGGCGTGGGAAACATGCACGGTGGAGGCGAGGAAGCTGTTGACCTCCTGCATGCGTGCCAGCAGGAACGGGTTGTCCAGCGGCGCCAGCTTGGCATCGGGGAAGCGCTGTGCCACATAAAGCAGCAGGGCCGGGGTCTCGGTCAGGGTGCCCTGCTCGGTGACAAGGGCAGGCACCCGCCCTTTGGGGTTGATGGCAAGATACGCAGGATCACGCTGCTCCCCTGCGGCGAGGTTGACGAGACGGGGTTGGAACGGGGCATTCGCTTCCAGCAGGGCAATCTGCACGGCCATGGCACAGGTGCCGGGAGCGAAATAGAGGGTCAGATCGGACATGAATACTCCTGATTGGCTCAGGCCACCCGCGATATCAGCGAAAAACGTGTTTTCCGTGATACCTCGAGCGGTCATGAAAAAAGAGAGGGGGCAACGCTTGCCCCCAACCAATCTACACCCCTCAGGGGTAATGAAAAAGTGCAGAATTAATCTAATCTCGCCGCCTTGTTGTTCTCCATACCCTAAAAACCTCGAACCAGATAATGCCGGATTTAATGGCGTCGCTCATTGTACAGTAGAGGAGGCTCAATGTTGCTTAATTAAATTAGGTGGTGGTCATGATATAGTATACATAATTTCCAGCAACTCCAGCTGCGACGCTCAATATAAACGAGCATAACATTGCCAAATAGTTTCTTTTTTCTTTTGAAATATGAGCTTTCATTTTTTCTTCAGCGCACTTAGTTAGAACAACAAAACTAGGTTTTTCTCTTTCTGCCAAAATAATACACCATACCCCCATAGCACCCCCAAACAATAGAAGAGTAAGTCTATAACCCCACCCTACTTTATTTATTCCATTATTAGGATCAACTGCTTGTAGTACTAAATTTAGTTTTTCTCCAAGTTTGTCAAGAGTATTTGCCTCTAATTCAACAGTGTTATGGTAGTTTTCAAATAACACTTCCATTTGTTGATTTTGAATTGTCTCATTCATGAGGTCGGGAAATATCATACCGCCAATTATGAAAGTAATGGACAAAAGTAAAAAAAATATCGAGAGCATTGAGTTTACTGGCTCTTCTTCAAGGATTGAATCTAACTCCTGTTTTATCAAGGTTTCAATATCATCACCCCAAGTTCTTTCCGTGTGATCTATACGATATGATATAGCTCCTACTCTATTTCGAGAGCTAATGGTTCTTCTTATAGGGTCTTCTGATTTCGATGCTATAGGAGCCTTAGCTGATATGTATATCGAAATTTCCTGTTTTTCAGGTAACTCTTTATTAGGGAAGTTTATCAGATATGTCCAAGTTATTCTTACTGACTGAGATACAATTCTTTTTGTTTCACTGAAGTGTTCAAATGATTCTATAGAGCCTAGCGTTCTTTTGAGATTGTTCTCATAGAACACGATAGCCTTAAAACTAGTGAGACTGGCATGGTTTTGTTGCTTTATTCTTTGGTCAATAAGACTATGCACATGAAGAAGCCAAGAATGGTCAATATTGAATGAACCATATAGCTCCCTCTCAATGGTTTGTGGCTGCCCCAATAAACTTGAAATAAATCCTCCAAGCTTTTCGTTGCTTACTGGTAGTGCTATATCATTACCATCTTGTTCATCTCTTATTATAATATTAAATGATGAATTGTTCATTTAAAGTCGCTCCCCGTATATTTAAATATAATTAAAATATAATATTCTAACAGTGCGATATAATTTTAGCATCAAAATTTCTCACTCCTATAGTTGAAATATAAAAGCATACTTCAGGAACGAAGGCTCGATTAGCGAAGCGTAATAGGACGGTAGCGGTTTCGATCATACGGCACAGTCATTCCTCATAAACTCACTTATTGTGCCTATATCTCGACAATGGGGCAACTATGAATCTGATCGGAATGACCAATATCTATCGCTGTCCCTTCAATTTTTCTCTGAAGCAGGCTGCTTGGGAGGATCTACAAGGGTGGCTGGCCAGTCTGGTTTAATAGAATGGCTGCCCATATACGATTACCGCTAATCGAGGTTCACCGTACCTCTCGGTGTTAAAGATTATTGCGTTGAAAGAAGGTACTGGTGGTTAAAAAGAGAAGGGGGCAAAAATTGCCCCCTTAATCCATTAATCCCGTCAGGGCGGATTAACCGCCGACTTAACCCGCCTTGGCCACCATGGCTTTCAGCTGCAGGAAGTACTGCTCGTAGAGGCGGGAGGCATCACCCACATCGGACTGGAACTCGCCTTTGCGTTTGATCTCGTCGCTCGGGAAGACCATGGGGTTGTTGCGAAACGCCGGGGTGAGCAGGGGAATGGCATCCTTGACCGGGGTGGGGTAGCCAATCGCCTCGGCCACCTTGGCAGCGACATCGGGGCGCATCAGGAAGTTGATCAGGGCGTGGGCCTCTTTCACATGCTTGGCATTGGCCGGGATGGCGAGGTTGTCCATCCAGAGCACGGCGCCTTCTTCGGGGTAGGTCATCTGTATGGAGGGATATTCGCGCTGGGCGCCGTAGGCCGAGCCGTTCCACAGCATGCCGATATTGACCTCACCGGCGATAAAGGGGTCGGCCGGGTTGTCGGAGTTGAACGCCTTGACGTTGGGCATCAGCTTTTTCAGGTATTCGAACGCTTCGGCAATTTGCGCCTTGTCCTGGGTGTTGGGGCTGTAGCCCAGCTGTACTAGCGCAATATGGAACACCTCGCGGGCATCGTCCATCAGCAGCAGGCTCTCTTTCCACTCTGGCGCCCAGAGCTGTTTCCAGCTGGTCACCGGTTGCTCGATGATGTCGGTGTTGGTGCCGATCCCGGTCGCGCCCCAGATATAAGGGATGGAGTAGCGGTTGTCCGGGTCGTACTCGTGGTTGAGCAGGGTGGGGTCGAGGTGCTTGAAGTTGGGCAGCTGGGCGCGATCCAGCGGCTGCAGCATTCCCTCTTTGGCCATTTTCGAGATGAAGTAGGTGCTGGGCACCACCACGTCATAGCCGTCGCCATGGGTTTTCAGCTTGGCGTAGAGGGTCTCGTTGGATTCGTAGGTGGAGTAGATCACCTTGATGCCGGTCTCTTGCTGGAACTGCTCCAGCAGGCCATCCGGCACATATTCCGACCAGTTGTAGAAGTAGACCACCTTGTCGTCGGCCGCGTGAACGCTCTGGCTCAGCAGCGGGGTGGTGAGGGTGAGGGCGGCTGCCAGCAGGGCGCCGGCCTTGTGTTGGATTGTCATCAACAACTCCTTGGGGTTATGGGGCCTTGCGGCCCACCGTGACAGAGTTCGCCAAAGATGGCGGGGACGAAACGGGCAGGGTCAACCCTGCCGTTTACGCAGTAACAGTTGCGCCAGCAGCACCATCCCGAGGGAGGCGACCAGCATCAGGGTGGCCAGGGCGTTGACTTCGGGGGAGACCCCCACCTTGACCATGGAGTAGATCTTGAGCGGCAGGATCTCGTAGGCCGGGCCGGTAACAAAGGAGCTCACCACCACGTCGTCCAGCGACAGGGTAAAGGAGAGCAGCCAGCCCGCCATCACCGCCGGCAGGGCCAGCGGCAGTATGATGCGGCGCAGGATGATCCACTCGCCAGCCCCCAGATCCCGCGCTGCTTCCAGCATCCGCACATCAAAACCGCACAGCCGCGAGTAGACGGTGATCACCACAAACGGCAGGCAGAAGGTGATGTGGGCGATCAGTAGCGACCAGAAGCCGAGCGCAATGCCGGTCACCACAAACAGGGTCAGGAGCGAAATGGCCATCACGATATCGGGGGACATCATCACCACGAACAGCATGCCGCTCACGTACTGCTTGCCGCGAAAGCGGTAGCGAAACAGCGCCACGGCGGTGAGGGTGCCGATCAGGGTGGCTGCGGTGGCGGTGAGGGCGGCGATGGTCAGGGAGTGCTGGGCCGCCTGCATCAGGCTGGCGCTGGCAAACAGCTTCTCATACCAGCCCAGGGTAAAGCCGCGCCAGTCGATACCATATTTCGACAGGTTGAAGGAGTTGGCGATCAGCACCCCGATGGGCACATAGAGATAGCCAAACACCAGCAGCAGGAACAGAGCTTTCAGTGCGCGCATCATGCCAGCTCCCCCTTCTTGCTGAGCAGCTTGCCCGCCCGCCAGTAGCAGTAGACCAAGAGCGCCATCAGCACCGTCAGCATCACGCTGATGGCGGCGCCAAAGGGCCAGTCACGGCTGTTGAGGAACTGGGTCTTGATCAGGTTGCCGATCAGCAGGTGCTTGGCGCCCCCCAGCAAGTCGGAGACATAGAACATCCCCATGGCGGGCAGGAACACCAGCAGACAACCGGCGATGATGCCGGGCAGGGTGAGGGGCAGAATGATCCGCACCAGCCGCTGCCAGCCGTTGGCGCCGAGATCTCGCGCCGCCTCCAGTAAACGGCCATCCAGCTTCTCGATGCTGGAGTAGAGCGGCAGCACCATAAAGGGGAGCAGCACATAGATTAGCCCGATGATGACGGCCACCTCGGTATACATCATCTGCAGCGGTCGCTCGATAAGCCCCAGACCCAGCAGCCAGCCATTGATCAGTCCCCGGGTGCCGAGCAGCACTTTAAGCGCATAGGTGCGGATCAGGGAGTTGGTCCAGAACGGCACCACCACCAGAAACAGCAGCAGCGGGCGGATACGCTCAGGCAGATGAGCCAGCAGCCAGGCAAAGGGGTAACCCACCAGCAGGCAGATGCTTGTAGCGAGCAACGCCAGCCAGAGGGAGTGGAGCAGCACTTCGAAATAGAGGGGGTCCAGCAGGCGGCCATAGTTGCTCAGGGTAAAGAGCGGCGCGATAAGCTCGGACTCGTCACGGGTCAGGAAGCTGACGCCGATGATCATCAGGTTGGGCAAAAAGACAAACAGCGTCAGCCAGCCGAGGATCAGCGCGATGGCCGTGTTGCGAAAGCCGTTGTGGGCAAAGCTGTGCGGTACCCGCAGATTAGTGAGGCTCATAGGGCAGCACCACCTCCCAGCTGTCGACCCAGTGGATCGCCACCTCCTGACCCAGGCGATAGTCAAAGTCGGGGTCATCCTCGTCGAAGAACTCGGAGATAAGCAGCTGTTTGCCACTTTCGAGCTCGATCACCGAATCCAGCGTCGCCCCCTTGTAGTTGCGCTCGTGGATATTGCCCCGCAGCGCGCCACTTTGATCGTCATCCTGATCGAGAATGCGCAGATCTTCTGGGCGCAGCAGCACCAGCACCTTGTCGTCTGGCTGGAATGGCAAGGTGGTATGGAGCAGGCATTCGCGCCCCTCTACCTCGGCCTGCCAGATACCGGGCTCGCGCTGGCTGATCAGCTTGCCATCCATCACGTTGATCTCGCCAATAAAGCGGGCCACGAACAGGTTGGCTGGCGACTCGTAGATATCGCGTGGGGTGCCACGCTGGATGATCTTGCCGCCCTCCATCACCAGGATGCGATCAGACATGGTGAGCGCCTCTTCCTGATCATGGGTAACGAAGACAAAGGTGATGCCAAGGCGACGCTGTAGCGCCTTGAGCTCGCTCTGCATCTGCTTGCGCAGCTTGTAGTCGAGTGCCGAGAGGGATTCGTCGAGTAGCAGCAGGCGGGGCTTGTTGACCACGGCGCGGGCGATGGCGACCCGTTGCTGCTGACCGCCAGAGAGCTGATCCGGGCGGCGGTTGGCCAGCTCGGTGAGCTGCACCATGGCGAGGGTCTCCTCGACCCGCTGGCGGATCTCGCTGGCAGGCACTTTCTGCATCTCGAGGCCAAAGGCGACGTTTTCAAACACCGTCATATGGGGGAAGAGCGCATAGCTCTGGAACACGGTGTTGATGTGCCTGTGTTCGGCGGGGATATGGGTGATCTCGTCACCGGCCAGATGGATGGTGCCACCATCGACCGATTCGAGCCCGGCCAGCAGGCGCAGCAGGGTGGTCTTGCCACAGCCGGAAGGGCCCAGCAGGGTAAGAAATTCACCGTCATAGATTTCAAGGTCAAGGTCACTCAGGATCACCTTGCCATCGTATTTTTTGCTGATCTTGTTCAGCGCGACAATTACCTGTGGATTGTTCATCATCCGCCAGTCTCACCCCAGCCAGTGGCCATCGTGTTGAAAGAGGGCCGCATTCTATGCAGCCGACACATGAAATTAAAGGCTTTTTGGCCCGAATTAGCCGCAAGTGCGCAGGAAAAACGGCTACGAATAGCAGACCAAATCGCTATAATGTGCCACCTGATTTGGTCGTTTTCGATATTGGATAGTCAATTGAGTAATAAAATGCGTATTGGCGGCTCCCTTGAGCAGTCTCTGAACCAGGGCTACCGCCTTGATCTGAAAGGGGTCATCCAAGAGGGATGGCAACAGACCCGCCGTACCGGATTTGGCCTGCTGCTGGCGATTGTCGGGGTGACGGCGATCTGGATCCTGCTTAGCAATGTGCTGCTGTTGCCCTATCTGGGGGATGACAGCCAGATGAATGTGGCCATGGTGCTGAGCCTGCTGATGACGGTGGTGATGGCCCCCATGACCAGCTCCCTCGATATGCTGGGGTTGCAGCAGTCGGTCGGGGTGCGCGCCCGCGCCAACCAGGTGTTCGACTTCTTCCGCCACTTTGTACGCCTCGGCATGTTGAGCCTGCTTGGTAGTCTGCTCACCAGCCTGTTTGGCCCGCTATTCGATCTGCTCGGCTTGCCCGCCGTGCTCTCTTTCATCCCCTCGGCGCTGATCGGCATGGGGCTGCTCTTTACCGTACCTCTGGTGCTGGAGCGTGGCCTGACGCCGCCCCAGGCCATTCTGGTCTCTCTCAAACTCTTTGCGCGCGGCTGGCCCAGCATTGTGCTGTTCCACGGCGTGATGACCGCGCTCTTCTTCCTGGCTCTGATCCCCATGGGGTTGGGGCTTATCTGGGTGGCACCGCTCTATTTCAACTGCAAGGGGATCCTCTATCGGGATCTCTGCGGGGTGGGGGTAGAGGTTAACGAGGTGACAGAAGGCCCCAACCATTTCAATGCATGATGCAAAAGGACGTTGAATGACCCGTCGATATGGAGTGACCAAGGCTGTGCGCCAGAGTCTGCTGGCCACGCTCTTGCTGCCAGGGCTGGCGCTGGCTGAGCCGGTGCTGGATCTGCAATACAGCACCTTTTACAGCCAGATGAAGACCTTTGCCAAAGGGGAGTTTGGTCACGCCAGACTGGGGTTTTATCTGACCGATCCACAAAATGGTCAGCGCTGCGGCCTCACCTTTGCCCGGGTTGCAACCGACAGCAAGGAAGTGGCGGGCGAGGTAACGGTCGATAGCGAACTGCGCCTGCCTTTTGATGAGGATCTCAATCTCGAGAAGGGGATCGTGACCGTCGGCCTGAAAGAAGAGCACGCCACTTGCGATATGACGGTACAGGTGATGGCAGATGCGCCGAAAGGGCCCGAGCTGCCGCTGGCCGAGCTGGCGGCCCGTCAGCAGCAGATGCAGTCGCTGCTCGACAAGATGGCGGGCATGGTCGGCAAGCACTTCCTGCCGAAGATGGAAGGGGTGCGCATTACCTTGGTGCAGCAGAGCGGAACAGCTTATCTGATTGATGGTGCCCGTCAGGAAGCACTGCCCTGGCAGGAAGGCCACCTGCTGCTGAGCAATGAGCAACTGGCCGCGTTCGCCGCCGGGCAACTGCGCCTGCAGGCTGACGTGCTGCGACTGACCCCCTGGTTGCACAAGGGCTGATGCCGATGGTGTTGTCACGTTGGTAACAGGCAGATAAAGAAAGCAAAAAAGGAGCGATCATCGCTCCTTTTTTATTGCGTGGCGTTTGCCCTGTGACGGCGGCTTAGCGCACTTCAATCACATCCAGCATGTCCATCTCGTCGATGTCCAGCAGCGGCGCCTTTGGCATCTCGGGCGGATCAAACGCCTTGTCACCGCCATCTATGATGCCGGAGTCGCGGTTGATGCTCTTGAAGTCAAACAGCTTGTGGTCGAGCAGGTGGCTCGGGATCACGTCCTGAATGGCGGTGAACATGGTCTCGATACGACCGGGGAAGCGGCGATCCCAATCCTGCATCATCTGTTTGATGGCTTGACGCTGCAGGTTCTCCTGCGAGCCGCACAGGTTGCACGGAATGATGGGGAAGGCTTTGACGTCTGCGTAGCGGATCAGATCCTTCTCTTTGCAGTAGGCCAGCGGGCGGATCACCACGTTCTTGCCATCGTCGCTCACCAGCTTGGGCGGCATGGACTTGAGCTTGCCACCGTAGAACATGTTGAGGAACAGGGTCTCGAGGATGTCGTCGCGGTGGTGGCCAAGGGCAATCTTGGTGCAACCCAGCTCTTGGGCGGTGCGGTAGAGAATACCGCGGCGCAGCCGTGAGCAGAGGGAGCAGGTGGTTTTGCCTTCCGGTACCTTCTCCTTGACGATGGAGTAGGTATCTTCCTCGACGATCTTGTACTCGATGCCGAGGGAATCCAGATACTCGGGCAGCACATGCTCGGGGAAGCCGGGCTGCTTCTGATCCAGGTTGACGGCAACCAGATCAAAATGGATGGGGGCGCTGGCTTTGAGGCTCATCAGTATGTCGAGCATACCGAAGCTGTCCTTGCCGCCGGAGAGGCAGACCATGACCTTGTCGCCCTCTTCAATCATGTTGAAGTCGGCAATGGCCTGACCCACGTTGCGCCGCAGGCGCTTCTGCAGTTTGTTAAAACTGTATTTTTCTTTGGCGTTCAGCTCTTCTAGCATGCTCGTAAAACCCGGGACACAAATAAGCGCGTTATTATAGCCATGTCCCGGGGGAGGGCAAGGTGCCAGGCACCTTATGATTGATTGCGACGACTGTCGACCGGGCAGCTGTAGTCCGCCGGTTTGAGGATCAGAATGTCGCAGGAGAGGCGGTCAATCACATGTTCGGCAGTATTGCCGAGCAAAGCTGCAGAAAGCCCGGTACGCCCGACGCAACCCATGATCATCAAGGTCGCCTTGAGCTCTTCAGCCATATCTGGCAACACCTCTTCCGGTAGCCCCTCTGCTACCCGGGTCCAGAGATGACCGATCCCGAACTTGTCGGCATGGCTCAGCAGCAGGCTTTCGTGGTGTTTGCGGATCGCTTCGTTGTAGGCGTTGGGGTCAAACTCCGGCAGCTCGATGGCCACGTTGACCGGGGTGCCCGGGTAGGTGTTGACCAGATAGAGGTTGGAGCCCAGCAGCTCGGCGATGTCGCTTCCCTCCTGGATGATCCGTTCGTTGAGCAGTTTCTGATCCGGATCGTCGCTTGAGCAGTTGATGGCGGCGATGATGTTGCCGCCCCGTTGCCAGTGGCCCTCCTTGACCAGCAGCACTGGACAGGGGCATTTGCGCAGCAGGTGCCAGTCGGTGGGGGTAAAGATGAAGGTTTGCAGGAAGCTGTGATGGTGAGTGGCTTTGACCACCAGATCGTGGCGATGCTCCAGCACTTCCTGAATGACACACTCGAAGGGGCGATTGTGCCAGACTACTTTCACTTCGCATTCGATCCCCTGTGCCCGATAGGGGGTCAGGATTTCGTCCAGCCACTCACGTCGCTGTGAAATGACGCCATCACGCATCTCTTGCCGCTCGTCCACCGAGAGCATGGCGGTCATTTCATACGAGAAGTCATAGATGGTGAGCAGCAGGGTCAGATGGGCGTTTTCGTCCAGCTCGGCGACTTTGACTGCCCGTTCGAGGGCGATTTGGCGCTCCTCTTCTGGATTGATAACCACCAGAATATTCTGATATTTGACCATCTTCTCCTCCTTGGAAAAGTCCAATGACAGCAGAATGTTAGCCATTACAGCTTAGCGCAGGAGGAGGGTATGGGGAACGTACCGGATCACATTCCAGAGGAAAGGATCCGGCAGGGAAAGCAGGAAAAAAGTGAGAGGGTAAGCGGAAAAATTAGCCGCAGGGCGGGCGAGTGGCACCGGCCATCATGCCAAGGGCGACTTGATCCAGCACGGTAATGTATTTGCCTTTGACGCTGATGAGACCGGACTTCTGGAAGCGGCCGAGCAGACGACTGATGGTCTCGACGGTCAGTCCCAGATAGTTGCCAATGTCACCACGGGTCATGGAGAGACGGAACTCCTTGGCGGAGAAACCGCGCTCGGAGAAGCGTACCGACAGATTGTGCAGGAAGGCGGCGAGGCGCTCTTCGGCATTCTTCTTGGAGAGCAGCAGGATCATCTCCTGATCGCCCATGATTTCGCTGCTCATCAGACGCATGATCTGCTGGCGCAGTTTGGGCATCTTGCCGGAGAGATCATCCAGCACTTCAAACGGGATCTCGCACACCATGGCCGTCTCCAGCGCCTGAGCGAAGGAGGGGTGGGCCTGCTTGTTGATGGCATCAAAACCGACCAGATCGCCAGCGAGGTGGAACGCAGTGATCTGCTCATCCCCTTGCTCGGTGATGGTGTAAGACTTGATGGTCCCGGAACGGATGGCATAGAGCGATTTGAACTCATCGCCAGCCTTGAACAGCTCTTCACCCTTCTGGATCGGCTTCTTGCGCTCGATGATGCTGTCCAGCTGATCAAGCTCGTTGTCGTTCAGAGTGAAGGGAATACAGAGCTGACTGATGCTGCAATCCTGGCAATGAATTGCACAGCCACCGCTCTGGATACGTCTGCCAGGTTTCTTTTCCGGGATCATAGGCTCATACGAATAATTGATTTATATCAAACAAGTTTACCATCAACTCATCCGTTTTGGATAGGGTTTCAAAAGGAAGCAATGCCAATCCAGAAGGTATGCACCCCGAACAAAATGAGCAGCAGGGCCCCGCCAAGGCGCAAACTGCGCAGGGTGAGCCAGTATCTCAGGCGATCAGCGAGTCCCCCCAACGCAAACAGGGTGGGCAGGGTGCCGAGACCAAAAAAGAGCATGGTCAGCGCCCCGCCACTGGCCGAACCCGCCGCCGCGCTCCAGGTCAGCATGGAGTAGACCAGCCCGCAGGGCAGCCAACCCCACACCATGCCAAAGGGCAGTGCCTGCACAGGTGAGGTGAAGGGGATAAATTTGCCCGCCAGCGGTTTGATACGGGGCCAAAGTCTGGCGCCGAGCCGCTCCAGCAGCAAGATCCCTTGCCACCAGCCCGCCAGATAGAGACCAAGCGCAATCATCAATAGCGCTGCCACGAGGCGTAATCCGGCGATGGCGTGCTTGCCAGCCCCCAGCTCGCTGGTGGTGGCGAGCAGGCCGCCTACCAGTGCACCTGCAATGACATAGCTCAGGATCCGGCCGAGGTTGTAGTTGAGCAGATAGGCAAGCCGCCCCCAGAAGTGCTGCTTGTTGGTGGGGATCGCCATGGAGAGCGCGGCAGAGACACCCCCGCACATGCCGATACAGTGGGCGGAGCCTGCCAGTCCAACCAGCAGGGCGCCGGCCAGATCAAGGTTGTGGGTCATGGTCAGCAGGCTTTGCGGGTTTGTGGGCAGGTTGCTCTTCGTCAAACAGGATGTTGGAACCCTGCCGGTCGAGATCTTCAAACTGTTCGGAGCGAATGGCCCAGAAGAAGACGACCCCGGCGATGATCACAAACAGGATGGCGATGGGGATCAGGACAAAAATTATATTCATGAGAGGTACCTTGGCGTTCATCCTTGGCAAGCGTCCCCTATGGTAACCCTGTTCGGGCAGGGGGCCAGCCGCTATCAATTAGAAATGTGGCCTGCATCGGAGGCAGGCCACATTTTCAGCTATTTTCCGCCACCGGTCTCATCGGTTGAGGCGCATGGAGTTGGTTACTACGATGAGTGAACTTAGCGACATGCCCGCCGCCGCCAGATAGGGGGGCAGCCAGCCGCAGGCGGCCAGCGGCAGCACCAGCAGGTTGTAACCGATGGACCAGGCGAAGTTCTCGATGATGATCTTGCGGGTACGCATGGCCAGTACTCTGGCCTCGAGCAGTCGACTCAGGTCATCAGCCAGCAGGATGGCATCGGCGCTGTTTTTCGCCAGATCGGTGCCACCAGCCATGGCAAACGAGGCGTGAGCTCCGGCTAGTACCGGGGCGTCGTTGATGCCATCGCCCACCATGATGCTGATATCCCCCTGGGCTTCTCGGGCCTTGAGGTACGCCAGCTTGCCATCGGGTGAGACCCCCTTGACCAGCTCATCCACCCCCAGCTCGCGGGCAATTTCGTCTGCCTGCAAAGAGCTGTCGCCTGTGAGCACGGTAGTTTGCAGACCGGCTGCCTTGAATGCTGCGATCAGCGCCCTGGCATCGGGGCGCAGGGTATCTTCCAGATTGAAGCGGGCCAAGACCTGCTGCTCGTCGGCCAGATAGATAGCCAGACCGCGGCCGTGCTCTTGCGCCGGACCCAGCCCAAGCCAGCGGGCACTGCCGATGCGGTAGCGTACGCCATCCACCAGCGCCGTGATGCCGTGACCGATGACCGGGGTGATCTCGCGGGCGGATGGCAGCACATTGATACTGTCGGCGGGCAGCCGGAAGGCGCGGGCAATCGGGTGCTCGGATTGCGCCTCCATGGCCCGGGCGATGGCGAGGCAGTGCGTCTCGTCCATCTCTGCCAAGGTGGTGGTGCCGGTCAGACTGATCTCCCCTGTGGTCAGGGTGCCAGTCTTGTCCATCACGATCCGGTTGGCCTTGGTCAGCACGTCCAGCACATGACCACGGCGCAGCAGAATGCCGTTGCGGGTCAGATTGGCGGTGGCCGAGGTCAACGCCGTCGGGGTGGCCAGCGACAGGGCACAGGGGCAGGTGGCCACCAGCACGGCGAGGGTGACCCAGAACGCCTGATCCGGTTGATGGAAGTGCCAGAAGGTCCAGACCGCGGCGGCAATGATCAGCAGCACCAGAATAAAGTGGCGTGACAGCTGATCCGCCATCTGGGCGATGGCTGGTTTGTCATCAAGAGCGTGATCCTGCAGCCGCATGATCTGGGCGATCCGCGACTCTTCGATACGGTGGCTGACCCGGATCTGCAGCGGCGCATCCGTGTTGATGGTGCCGGCATAGACCTGATCTCCGCGCTGTTTGAGCAGGGGCAGCTGTTCACCGGTCAGCATGGATTCGTTGAGGCTGGCTTGCCCTTCGACAATGATGCCGTCCGCCGGCAAGGTGGCGCCGGCCAGTACCCGCACCCGATCGCCGACCTGCAAGGTCTTGGCCGCTACCTCATGCTCCCCTTCATCATCGATGCGGGTCGCCATGATGGGCACCAGTCTGGCCAGGTTGGAGCTCGATTCCGACGCCTTGCGCCGGGCCCGCAACTCGAGAAAGCGCCCCAGCAGCAGGAAGAAGACGAACATGGTGATGGAGTCGTAATAGACCTCACCGGTATTGAACACGGTGGCCCACATTGAGGCGATAAAAGCCCCGATCAGCGCCAGCGACACTGACACATCCATCGACAGGTGACCCTGTTTCAGGCTGCGCCAGGCACCCACGTAAAAGGGTTGGGCCGAGTAGATCATGATGGGGGTGGAGAGCAGCAGACTTATCCACTTGAAGTAGACCATGAACTCATCTTCAACACTGATGAAGAGGTCCATGTAGAGGGCCACAGCGCACATCATCACCTGCATCGAGCCCAGCCCTGCCAGTGCCAGCCGGAACATATAGCTGCGCACCTCTTTGGCGTAGAGCGCCTCCTGTTGATGGGTCTGGAACGGATAGGCGCGATAGCCGATCTGGGCAAATCCCTTGAGGATGTCACTCAGGGAGAGCTGGCCCGGATCCCACTTGATGCGGGCACGGTGGGTGGTGGTGTTGACGTTGATGTAGCGCAGGCCGCCAAGGGTCATCAGGTGGCGTTCGATCAGCCAGGCACAGGCGGCGCAGGTGAGCCCTTCAACTGTCAGCTGGATTTCGCGAAGGGTACCGCTATCGGTGACAAACTCCTGTTGCACTTCTGCCAGATCGTAGTGGGTGAGTGCGGCCAGCTCCTCGGGCACCAGATCGCCCTTGGTGCCGGGAGCGGTGCGGTGATCGTAGTAACTGGCGAGGCCGCACTCCATGATGGTTTCTGCCACCGCCTGACAACCGGGGCAGCACATGGGGCGAACAATCCCCTTTATCTCGAGGGAATAGCCACTATTGGCGGGTACCGGCTCGCCACAGTGAAAGCAGGGGGTCATGCGTTATGCCTCCCTGAATGCAGAATGCAAGCAGCAGGGGCGCTGGCGAGAACCGGCTCGCCACAGTGAGAACAGCCGGTCATGGCTTAGCGTCCTTTCGGGTCGAGTTCGACAGGGGCCAGGGTGGGCAGCTGGACGGTCTCTTGCAATCGCCACTCGTGATCGAAAGCATCGACCCGAATGTGCCACTTGCCGACCAGCGGCTTGTCGAAATGGAGGCGATAGGTGCCGCTCGCATCGGCGGTGATCATGTGTTCGCTGTCCTGACCGGCCAAGGTCGGGTGGAACAATGAGAGATAGAGAGCTTGCCCGGCAGGAATGTCACCGCTGATGGGTTTGAGGGTCAGCTCGTTGCCGTCAACCACCAGCCCAAAGCGGATATTGAGCGCTTCGGAGCGGTCAAACTTGCTCAAGTCCTGATTGATCTCTTTCCCTTGTTTGTAATAGTCCTCGGCCACCAGATTGACCCCATCCTTGCTAGCGATGATGGCGGTGGCGATGCTGCCGACAACGGCGGCAGTGGGGAGGGCGATGATAAACCAGGGCCAGAATTGGCGATACCACGGTTTGGATAGAGGTTGGGTCATGATTGCTACTGCCATGAAACGAATGATTAACGTGGAAGATGGTTTTTACGCAACACAAGATAACAAAAAGCCTCGAGGAGTCGAGGCTTTTTGCTGTGTAATCACGTGTTTATCACATGTTACAACGTTACGGGCGAACCTTATTTGGCAGACTGTTGATGAGACAGGCTGTAAACGTAGGAGGCCAGCAGGTGAACCTTGTCCTCACCCAGAATGTCTTTCCAGGCTGGCATCACACCGTGACGACCGTGGGTGATGGTTTGTACCACCACTTCGCGGGAGCCACCGTAGAGCCAGGTGTTGTTGGTCAGATCTGGCGCACCGACGGCGACACCGCCCTTGGCATCGGCCCCGTGGCAGGCAGCGCAGATGGCAAAGCGTGCTTCACCTTTCTTCGCTTCCACCAGGTCAACCTTGCGACCGGAGAGGCTCAGCACATAGGAGGCCACTTCCTGAACGCCATCTTTGCCGAGGATTTCACCCCAGGCCGCCATGATCCCCTGACGACCGCCCATGATGGTGGTCTTGATTTGATCAGGCTGGCCGCCCCATTGCCATTCGCTGTCGGTCAGGTTCGGGAAGCCGCGACCACCACGGGCATCGGAGCCGTGACACTGGGAGCAGTTCTGCAGGAACAGACGCTGACCCACTTTCAGGGCTTCCGGATCCTTGGCGATCTCGGTGATGGCACGATAGGTTTTGCCATCCGCTTCATAGGTGAGTTCACGGAACTTGGCGCCGTAGATCTCGTCAGCCTTGGCGACCTCACGGTCATACTCCACCGCGCGACCTTCAGCCTTGGCCGATTCGGTTGCAGCCTTGGACTCGGCCAGCGAGCGCACGTCCTGGTTGGAACTTTGCCAGCCCAGCAGGCCTTTGAAGTTGCCAAGCCCCGGGAAGGCGACCAGATAGACCAGACCGGTGACGATGAAGAAGAGGAACATGTAGGTCCACCACTTCGGCAGCGGGTTGTTGATCTCCTCGATGCCATCGAAGGAGTGACCCATCGATTTGCCTTCTTCCACACCCATCTTGTCCTTGCGGCACCACATCAGCAGCAAGAAGCAGCCGAGGATGGTTCCCAGACTGATGACAGTCACAAAAATGCTAAACAGAGTGCTCATTATTGTTTCGCTCCTGCGTTCTTTTTATCAGCACCGGGTTGCTCATCATCGGCAAAAACCAGATTGGCAGCCTCGTCGAAAGAGGTCTTGCGGCGTTTGCTGTAGGCCCAGACGATGATGCCAATCATGATGGCCATCAACAGCAGGGTATACAGACCGCGAAATGTGCCGTAGTCCATCTTCGCCTCCTTATTTCAGGGCATGACCCAGTGATTGCAGATAGGCCACCAGCGCATCCAGCTCGGTTTTGCCCTTGACGGCTTCGCCCGCACCCTGAATATCGGCGTCGGTATAGGGCACACCGAAGTGATCGCGGAACAGCGCCAGCTTCTTGGCGGTCATCTCGCCGGTCAGCACATTGGTATCAAGCCAGGGATAGGCGGGCATGTTGGATTCCGGTACCACATCGCGCGGGTTGATCAGGTGAACCTTGTGCCACTCGTCGGAGTAGCGGCCACCAACACGGGCCAGATCCGGACCAGTACGCTTGGAGCCCCACAGGAAGGGGTGCTCCCAGACGCTCTCACCGGCGACCGAGTAGTGACCGTAACGCTCGGTTTCGGCACGGAACGGACGGATCATCTGGCTGTGGCAGTTGGTGCAGCCTTCGCGAATGAAGATGTCGCGTCCTTCCATCTGCAGAGCGGTGTAGGGCTTGAGGCCCTCCACCGGCTCGGTGGTTTGCTTTTGGAAGAACAGCGGAGTGATTTCAACCAGGCCCCCCAGACTGATGGCGAAGATGATGCCGACCACCAGCATGGGAACGCTTTTTTCAAATATTTCGTGACGGTTATTGTTGCTCATGGGTTGACCTCTTCAATCATGCTGGCTGGGCGACAGGTTCCAGAGAACCTTTGGGCGCAGTGATGGTGCGATAGGCGTTGTAAGCCATCAGCAACATGCCGGTGACGAAGAAGCAGCCACCCAGGAAGCGCACGAAATAGAAGGGATAGGATGCCTGCAACGCTTCAACGAAGCTGTAGGTCAGGGTGCCGTCTTCGTTGACTGCACGCCACATCAGGCCCTGCATCACGCCGGAAATCCACATGGCAACGATGTAGAGCACGGTGCCCACGGTAGCCAGCCAGAAGTGAACGTTGATCAGCTTGACGCTGTACATCCGGCCCTGGCCGAACAAGTTCGGGATCAGGTGATAGACAGCACCGATGGAGACCATGGCAACCCAGCCCAGCGCACCGGAGTGCACGTGACCGACGGTCCAGTCGGTGTAGTGGGAGAGGGCGTTGACGGTTTTGATCGCCATCATCGGGCCTTCGAAGGTCGACATGCCGTAGAAAGAGAGGGAGACGATCAGGAAGCGCAGGATGGGGTCATAACGCAGTTTGTGCCAGGCACCGGAGAGGGTCATGATGCCGTTGATCATACCGCCCCATGAGGGGACGAACAGGATCAGGGACATCACCATGCCCAGTGACTGAGCCCAGTCAGGCAGTGCGGTGTAGTGCAGGTGGTGCGGACCGGCCCAGATATAGAGGGAGATCAGCGCCCAGAAGTGGACGATGGAGAGGCGATAGGAGTAAACCGGGCGACCGGCCTGCTTGGGCACGAAGTAGTACATCATCCCCAGGAAGCCAGCGGTCAGCAGGAAGCCTACCGCGTTGTGGCCATACCACCACTGCACCATGGCGTCCATGGCGCCGGAGTACATGGAGTAGGACTTCATGCCGGAGAGCGGCACTTCCATGTTGTTGACAATGTGCAGCACCGCAACGGTGATGATGAAGGCGCCGAAGAACCAGTTGGCCACATAGATGTGGGAGGTGGTGCGCTTCATCAGGGTGCCGAAGAAGACGATGGCATAGGCGACCCATACCACAGTGATGGCGATATCAATCGGCCACTCCAGCTCGGCATACTCTTTGGCGGAGGTGTAACCCAGCGGCAGAGAGATGGCGGCAGAGAGGATGATTGCTTGCCAGCCCCAGAAGACGAAGGTTGCCAGCGGGCCACCAAACAGTCTGGTTTGACAGGTGCGCTGCACCACGTAAAACGAGGTGGCCATCAGTGCACTGACGCCGAAGGCGAAGATCACTGCGTTGGTATGGAGGGGCCGCAGACGACTGTAAGTCAGCCACGGGGTCTCGAAGTTGAGGGCAGGCCAGATCAACTGGGCTGCGATCAGTACGCCAACCGACATGCCGACAATTCCCCAGACAATCGTCATGACGGTAAACTGGCGAACAACGGTGTAGTTGTACTCAGGATGGTTAGTTGTATGGCTCATCGTTATATTCCGCTTCCGATGCTGCTGTTGTTTGGTTTTGTATCCGGAGAACCGGACTGGCTTCATCAGCCACCGCCGACCAGTTGTTAACATCTGTTAACGAAAGGAAAAGCAAAAGATGGCTAAATGAAAACTGCATGGGAATGATACTGAACTGACAGGTAAAATAACAGTATAAACAGTGATATATTTGGCTCCGTCCGGTCTCGATATGGCAGTTTTTTACCTTGTTCGAGATCACAAAAAACTATTTTAATTGCATCTTAATCGGGCTGTTTTTGATGAAAGAGAGACTTACCGCACGTAAAGTTTTGCACCTCGTACTGGTATTGGCGCTGTTATTGGCGCTGATGGCCTATCGCACCTGGTTTTCGGACGATAACAGCGTCTCTGCTGACCAGAAAAAAGATCAGATTTGTGATCTTTCCCACACCCCTTGCAGCGCGCTGATTGGTGACAAGCCGCTGACGATCGCCATCAAGGAGTTACCGCTGCGTGCTGAACATGACTTTGCCATCGCTATTACCGGCGGCGATCCGGCCATCAAGCCGGTGAAAGCGACACTCGAAGGCAAAGATATGTTTATGGGCACCATCCCGGTGAGTTTTGAGCAAATAGACGGACAGTGGCAGGGGGTAACCCAGGTGGGGAGCTGTACATCACCCGTCATGATCTGGTTGTTAAATATCGAGTGGAGTAATGGTCAACGCCAGCAATTGGCGCTTTCCGTTGCCCGGGAATAACGGCGCAAGAGGTGAGGAGTGGAAAAAATATTTGAAATTTCCCGGCCAGGCGTTACCTTCCCCAAACCATCAGGGAGTGAAGTTCATTTAATCATGATTGAAAAACAACCGTTTTATCGCACCCTCAACCAGCAGGCCAAGGCGCTGCTGGAGGGGGAAACCGATCTGATTGCCAATCTGGCCAACCTCTCCGCGCTGCTGAATCAGGAGCTGGCGGAGATCAACTGGGTCGGTTTTTATCTGTTGCAGGGCGAGACCCTTGTATTGGGGCCATTTCAGGGCAAACCGGCCTGCGTGCGGATCCCGGTCGGCCGTGGGGTGTGTGGTACGGCAGTGGCAGAGGGGAAAACCCAGCTCATTGACGATGTCCACCAGTTCGACGGTCACATCGCTTGTGATGGCGCGAGCAACTCGGAAATCGTGATCCCGGTGCGCCGTGGTGGCGAGATCATCGGGGTACTCGATATCGACAGTCCGATTTTTAACCGTTTCGACCAGCAAGACCGGATTGGCCTCGAAGAAACGGTGCAAATTTTGGAAAGCATGCTCTAAGTCATTGCTAGATGGTTCGCAAAAGGCCCCAAGCTCTCTATAATGGGGCCTTTGTTGTGCTCGGGACGTGCCCGTGCGTTTATATGAAAGCCAAGGTTATACATGGAAAACACTGAGAAGCTGAAGAACAGTAAAGAGATCGTTGCCTACCTGGTCGAGAAATTCCCGGCCTGCTTCGTTGCTGAAGGAGAGGCCAAGCCGCTCAAGATTGGCATCTTCCAGGATTTGGCCGAGCGTCTTGCTGACGATGCCAGAGTCTCCAAGACCATGCTGCGTTCCGCACTGCGTCAATACACCTCCAGCTGGCGCTACCTGCACGGTCTCAAAGCTGGTCAGGCTCGCGTTGATCTGGATGGCAACCCGGGCGAGCTGCTGACCGAAGAGCACATCGAGCACGCCAAGCAAGCTCTGAAAGAGAGCAAAGAGCGCGTATTCGCCAGCCGTCGTACCAATACCAAAGAGAAGGATGAGAAGGCCAAGAAGCCCCGTCGTCCTGCTGTGCGCAAAACCGAGAAAGCTGATGTAGCTGCCAAGCCGAAAGCTGCCGCCAAGGCACCGGTCGCTGACGCTCCGCTGGTTAAAGTGGATGCCGCTACGCTGAAAGTGGGCCAGGATGTGCGCGTCGTTATGGGTAAATTCCCGGTTCCGGCAACCATCAAGGAAGTAACCAAGGACGATGTACAGGTCCAACTGCAGACCGGCATGATGGTGCGGGTCAAATCAGAGCACTTGGTTCTCTAAGGAGACAAATGTTGAAGCATGGCGTAATTCGTTTTTCCCTCGTTGCCTGTAGCCTGGCGCTTGCCGGGCTTGCACAGGCCATCGAGCCGGTGCTCAAGGAGAGTGATTTGCCTGTGTTGGCTCAAGAGAGCCAACATGCTACGGCCAGCAAGCGAATTACCAATCTGTTTACCCGCTCGCACTACAAACAGTTCAAGCTGGACGATGCCTTTTCCTCCGTGATTTTCGATAAATATCTGGAGAATCTGGACTACAGCCGCAACCTGTTTTTGGCCTCTGATATCAGCCGTTTTGAAAAGTACCGTAACGGTTTTGACACCGACCTCGAAAGAGGCCGTCTGGCTCCCGCCTACGAGATGTTCAACCTGAGTCAGCAGCGGCGTTATGAGCGGTTCGAATACGCCCTCAAACTGCTTGATACTCCTTTCGATTTTACCCAGACCGACAACTATGTGTTTGATCGGGAAGGGGCGGCTTGGCCCAAAGATGAAGCAGAGCTCAACGAGCTGTGGCGTCAGCGGGTCAAGTTCGATGCCCTGAGCCTCAAGCTCAGTGGCAAGGAGTGGCCCGAGATCAAGGAGCTGCTTGGCAAGCGTTACAACAACGCTATCAAGCGGATGTCCCAGACTGAGAGCGAGGATGTCTTCCAGCTCTTCATGAACTCCTTCGCTCGCGCCATCGAACCGCACACCAGTTACCTCTCACCGCGCAGTGCCGATCGTTTCAACACCGAGATGAACCTCTCGCTGGAGGGGATTGGTGCCGTGTTGCAGGCGGAAGATGACTTTACCGTCATCCGTTCTCTGGTGCCCGGTGGCCCTGCTGCCAAATCCAACCACCTCAAACCCGATGACAAGATCACCGGGGTGGGGCAGGAAGATGGCAAGATTGTCGATGTGATCGGCTGGCGTCTTGATGACGTGGTCGAGCTCATCAAGGGGCCCAAGGGGAGCAAGGTCAAGCTGGAGATCCAGCGCGGCAAGGGCGCAACCGCCAAAACCGAGCAGATCGAGCTGACCCGCGACAAGGTGCGCCTTGAAGACCGGGCGGCCAAGTCCAAGGTGATTAACGCCGAAGGCAAGAAGATTGGCGTCATCGAGATCCCGAGTTTCTACGTCAATCTGCATGACGACGTGATCAAGGAGCTCTCCAGCCTGAACAAGAAGAAGATCGATGGTCTGATCATCGATCTGCGCGGTAACGGCGGCGGCGCCCTGACCGAAGCTTCCGCCCTCAGCGGTCTCTTCTTTGCCAGCGGTCCCGTGGTGCAAATTCGTGATCACATGGGCCGTATCACGGTCAATGGCGATGACGATGGCAACGTCTACTACGGCGGCCCGATGTCGGTGATGATCGACCGCTACAGTGCCTCGGCCTCCGAGATCTTCGCTGCCGCCATGCAGGATTATGGCCGTGCGTTGATTCTGGGTGAAAACTCGTTTGGCAAGGGGACGGTGCAGCAGCATCGCAGCCTAGCCAAGGTCTATGACTTCTACGAGCAGCCGCTCGGTCACGTGCAGTACACCATCGCCAAGTTCTACCGGATCGACGGTGGCAGCACCCAGAACAAGGGCGTTGCGCCGGATATCAGCTTCCCGACACCGGTTGCTCCGGAAGAGACGGGCGAAAGCCGTGAGTTCAATGCGTTGCCGTGGGACAAGATTGCCTCCGCCAACTACGAGAAACTCGGCAACTTCGCCAGCGTACTGCCCAAGTTGCAGGCGGCGCACGATGCCCGGATCGCCAAGGATCCCGAGTTTGCCTATGTGATGCAGGACATCGCCGACTACAAGGAGGAGAAAGACAAGAAGTCGGTCTCCCTCAACGAGGCGGAGCGTGTTGCAGAGCAGGCGAAACAGGATGAGAAAGCGCTCAAACGTACCAACGAGCGTCTGGCACGTCTTGGCAAGCCGGCGGTGAAGAGTCTGGATGAGCTGCCCGCTGATTTTGAAGCGCCCGATGAGTATCTCATCGAAGCGGCCAATATCACGGCGGATCTGGTCAAGGTCAGCAAACGCAGCTGACAAGGCGACCTCCAATGCACAAGGGCGACTGCGGTCGCCCTTTCTTTTTGTCTGGCGTATCTGACGTAATGCAAATTGTTTGACCCCGCCAGTTGGTTGTGACAGCCTCGTTCTCGCCTTTAACAAGCGTGGAAGCAGACAATAATGACCGATCACTCCCAGGCCATGACGGCCAAATATCGCCAGGATTATCAGGCGCCGCTCTACTGGATCGACACCATCGACCTCGATTTCCAACTGCAGGAGCCGCTGACCCAGGTCACCGCCATCACCCGCATTCGTCGCAACGGCGAGCACAATGCGCCGCTCGTCCTCGATGGTGAACAGCTGACTCTCAAGAGCGTTGCCATTGATGGCATTCCCTGTGACCACTACGAGCAAGGCGAGAGCAGTCTGACCCTGTTTAACCTGCCGGCCGAATGTGTGCTGACCATTGTCACTCTGCTGGATCCGGCCGCCAACACCGCGCTGGAAGGGCTTTACAAATCAGGTGATGCCTACTGCACCCAGTGCGAAGCCGAAGGGTTTCGCCGCATTACCTATTATCTGGACCGCCCCGACATTCTGGCGCGCTACAGCACCCGCATTACCGCCGACAAAGCCCAGTACCCCTTCCTGCTCTCCAACGGCAACAAGGTCGACAGCGGTGATCTCGATGGCGGCCGTCACTTCGTGCAGTGGCAGGATCCTTTCCCCAAACCGAGCTACCTGTTTGCGCTGGTGGCCGGTGATTTCGATGTGGAGCGCAGCCACTACACCACCAAGAGCGGCCGCAAAGTGGCCCTCGAGATCTTCGTCGACAAGGGTAACCTCGATCGCGCCGGTTTTGCCATGGAGAGCCTCATCAACTCCATGCGCTGGGACGAGCAGCGTTTTGGCCTTGAGTATGATCTCGACATCTACATGATCGTCGCGGTGGACTTCTTCAACATGGGCGCCATGGAGAACAAGGGGCTCAACATCTTCAACTCCAAGTTCGTGCTAGCTAATCCGGCCACCGCCACCGACAGCGACTACCACGGCATCGAACGGGTGATCGGCCACGAATATTTCCACAACTGGACCGGCAACCGCGTCACCTGTCGAGACTGGTTCCAGCTCAGCCTGAAAGAGGGGCTGACGGTATTCCGGGATCAGGAGTTCTCCTCCGACCTGGGCTCCCGTGGCGTCAACCGCATCAACAACGTGCGTACCGTCCGCGGCCCGCAGTTTGCGGAAGATGCCGGCCCTATGGCGCACCCGATCCGCCCGGATGTGGTGATCGAGATGAACAACTTCTATACCCTGACCGTCTATGAGAAGGGGTCGGAAGTGATCCGCATGATGCACACCCTGCTGGGGGAAGATGCCTTCCAGGCCGGTATGCGTCTCTACTTCGAGCGTCACGACGGCTCGGCCGCCACCTGCGATGATTTCGTGCAGGCAATGGAGGATGCTTCCGGTGTCGATCTTGGTCGTTTCCGTCGCTGGTATAGCCAGTCCGGCACCCCCGAGCTGACCGTGACCGACGAGTACGATGCCGCCAGCGGTATCTATCGCCTCCATGTAAGCCAGCACACGCCGCCGACTCAGGATCAACCGCAGAAGCTGCCGCTGCACATTCCCCTCGATATCGAGCTTTATGACGAGCAGGGTGCCGTCATTGCGCTGCAGTATCAGGGCAAGGCCATCGGCAACGTGCTCGACGTGCTGGAAGCTGAGCAGACTTTCGAATTCGATCGGGTGCCGGTCAAACCGGTTCCCTCCCTGCTGCGGGACTTCTCCGCGCCGGTCAAGCTGCACTATGACTACAGCGACGAAGCGCTAGCCTTTCTGATGCGCTTTGCCCGCAACGAGTTTGCCCGCTGGGATGCGGCCCAGATGCTGATCAACAAAGCGGTCATCGACGGGGTGGCGCGGGTTCAGCACGGGCAGGGGGTTGAGCTCTCCCAGACCCTGCTGGCCGCCTTCGTCGCCATTCTGGACGACAGTGAACTGGATTTGGCCCTCAAGGCGGAGATCCTGGCGCTGCCCGGTGAGGCGACCCTGGCCGAGCTGTTCGAGGTGGCCGATATCGATGCCATCCATCAGGTACGCGACGCGATCCACACCCGTCTTGCCGAGGCCTTTGGTGTGCGCTTGGCGGCAACCTATCAGAGTTTGCGTCTGAACGGATATCAGGTAGTGCATGCAGATATGGCCAAGCGAGCCCTCAAAGGGGTAGTGCTCGGCTATCTGGCGGCGCTTGATGCAGAGCATGCCGATGCGCTGGTGCGCGAGCAGTATGCAACAGCCGACAACATGACCGACACCCTGGCGGCGTTGCAGGTGGCCAACGGCTATCTGCTGCCATGCCGCGCCGCGCTGCTGGCCGATTTCGAGGGCAAGTGGGCCAAGGATGGACTGGTGCTGGACAACTGGCTGCGGCTGATTGGCAGCAAACCGGCTGCCGATGTGCTTAGCGAAGTGAAACTGGCGATGAGTCACCCCACTTTCAGCATTCGCAATCCGAACCGGCTGCGGGCGCTGATCGGCAGCTTCGCCATGAGCAATCAGGTGCAGTTCCATGCGGTGGATGGCAGTGGTTACCGCTTCCTGACCGATCTGCTGATCGAGCTCAACCAGGTGAATCCGCAGGTGGCCTCCCGCCTCATCACTCCGCTTATCCAGTTCAAGCGACTGGATGAGGCGCGCAAGGCGCTGATCCGCGCCGAGCTGACCCGTCTGGCCAACCTTGAGGGGCTGGCACGGGATCTGTTCGAGAAGGTCAGCAAGGCGCTACAGCAGTAAGTATCGACGGGGCAGGGGCGTGAATGCGCCTGCCCCTATTGTGTGATTTGTCGTGTGATCAGGAGCAAGCGTGAAGCAGTTTACTTTTCGGCTCTCATTGAATAGCGATGAGGTGATGCTGATGTATCAGGGCCATGCCAGACGGCTGGTGGTGCGCAGCGAACAGGGATTGACCCTGGAACTTGGCATAGAAAAAATACGCCCCTTTGTCGCCATCAATGGTGTGCATGGCTATTTTCGGCTGAAAACCCAGGACGATTACCGCTTTATCAGCCTCGAACGCATAAATTAACATAAATCGAACAGATTACCGACTGTTTATCTGCTTTGCGTCACTATCTATCCGGTAAACTGGCACAAAGGTAGTTGGAATTTCTGTATTTTTGGTTATTTACAAAATTTCTCACAGTTTAAGCCGTGATCTGTACCTTGTTTTTAACATCCCATTAGCACCTTTCCTCGCCTTCCCTTAGCCAAGCCATTACACTTCGCAACAACTCTGCACCAGCGGGTAACCAGGGTGGTTGCCTCTGCGTCGGTGGTTAATGTCGTCCGATAAGGAATATAAAAATGGCATTGAAAGACGCCCCTACCTCAGTTCTGCTCGAAAACGTTCTCAGTCTGATCCATCAGAAGTTGCCCAAAAACAGTGCCTCTCTGGTCGAGCGCTTCGTTGCCAAGTTCTACGGCAACATGGCGAGCTCCGACCTGCACGATCGCAATGACAGCGATCTCTATGGCGCGGCCCTGAGCCTGTGGAATGCCCTCAATCAGCGCAGCGGTATCGATCCCTACATCCGGGTCTACAATCCCGAGCTGACCCGTCACGGCTGGCAATCGCCCCATACCATCGTCGAGGTGATCCTGCAGGACTCCCCCTTCCTGGTCGACTCCATCCGGATGGCGCTCAAGCGACTCAACATCACCGCCCACATGATGCTGCACCAACCGCTGCACCTCATTCGTAGTGCGGATGGCAAGATTGACGCCATCCTGGAGCTCGACAACACCGACGGGCAGACCTCGGTTGAAACGGCGTTCCTTATCGAGATCGATCACCTCACCAGCGAGGAGCAGATGGCCGCGCTGGCTACCGAGCTCAACTCGGTGGCCGGTGAAGTGGCGCTGGCAGTCGGCGACTGGCAGCCGATGCTGGCCAAGCTCAATGAGATCATCGACGAACTGCCCAAACGCAAGCACCCGGTCAGCAAGGAGGAGGTGGCCTCCTGCGTTGCTTTCCTCAAATGGGTGGCTGCCCACAACTTTACCCTGATGGGGTATCGTCGTTACGACGTCAAGGCGGTGGAGGGGGATCACGAGATCCTGCCGCAGGCGAGCTCCAGCCTGGGGCTGATGAAGAACTCCATCAAGGAGGTGGGCCAGCGCCTTGGCAACATGCCTGCCAGTGCCCGTCACGCAGCCCTGAGTTCTGACCTGCTGATCCTCACCAAATCCAACAGCAAGTCCCGGGTGCACCGTCCGGCTTATGTGGATTACATCGGCATCAAGCGCTTCGACGAGCACGGCAAGGTGATCGGGGAAGATCGCTTCATCGGCCTCTACGCCTCTTCCATTTACAACACCAGCGCGACCCAGATCCCGCTTATCAGCCATCGTCTCGAGCGCATCATGGCCGCCTCCGGTCACGAGAAGGGCTCCCACGCCTACAAGGCGCTGCTGAACGTATTGGAGACCTATCCCCGCGATGAGCTGATCCAGGCCCGTGAAGAGGAATTGCTGGCCACCGGCCTTGGCGTGCTGGAGATGCAGGAGCGAGACATGCTGCGGCTGTTCGTGCGCCGGGATGTCTATGGTCGCTTCTTCTCCTGCATGGTCTATGTCACCAAGGAGCGCTACAACACGGCGCTGCGGATCAAGACCCAGCAAATTTTGCAGAAATATTTTGGCAGCAATGAAGAGGTGGAGTTCAACGTCTACTTCACCGAAGGCGTGCTGGCGCGGACCCACTACATAGTGCGGGTCAACAACAACAACGTGGATGTGGATGTGAACGAAGTACAGAACAACCTGATTGAAGCGGCCCGCAGCTGGGACGACAGACTCGACTCCGTGCTGCTTTCCCACTATGGCGAGGCCCGTGGCAACGAGTTGCGTCGCCGTTTCAGCACCGCATTCCCCCGCGCTTACAAGGAAGATGTGCTGCCGGGCTCGGCCGTGGCCGACATCATGGCGCTTGATAACCTGAGCGAAGCCGAGCCGCTCGGTATGCTGTTCTACCGCGCGCAGGAGGAGGAGAACGATCGTCGGGTACGGCTCAAGCTGTTCCACCGCACCGAACCCATTCACCTCTCCGACGTGCTGCCGATGCTGGAGAACATGGGACTGCGGGTGATCGGCGAGACCCCGTATCAGGTACGCACTCCGGGGGGCGATCTGTTCTGGATCCTCGACTTCTCCATGTTGCTGCACGGCGAGCAGCCCTTTGATCTGGCCCAGAGCCAGCAGCGCTTCCAGCAGGCGTTTGCCGCCATCTGGAACAAGCAGCTGGAAGATGACGGCTTCAACCGGCTGGTGCTGGGGGCGGGACTTACCGGCCGCCAAGTGTCGGTGCTGCGCGCCTATGCCAAATACATGCGTCAGACCGGCGTTTCCTTCAGCCAGTCCTATATCGAAGAGACCCTGACCCGTTACCCCGACATCGCCCAGTTGCTGTTTGCTCTGTTCGAACAGCGCCTGGATCCTGTCGGCAAGCAGGACGCCAAGGTACAGGCCAAGCTGCACGAGGAGCTTGCCGCCAAGCTGGATCAGGTGGCCAATCTGGATGACGATCGCATCATCCGCCGCTATGTGGAGATGATCGACGCTACCCTGCGCACCAACTACTACCAGCTGGACAAGGCGGGCAACATCAAGCCCTACATCTCCTTCAAACTGGCGCCGTCCAGCATCACCGACATGCCGCTGCCGCTGCCGAAATTCGAGATCTTCGTTTACTCGCCGCGGGTGGAAGGGGTGCATCTGCGCTGGGGCAAGGTTGCCCGTGGCGGCCTGCGCTGGTCTGATCGAAAAGAGGACTTCCGCACCGAAGTACTGGGTCTGGTGAAAGCCCAGCAGGTGAAGAACACCGTCATTGTGCCGGTGGGGGCCAAGGGCGGTTTCTACTGCAAACAGATGCCGGTGGGGGCTGCCCGCGCCGTCATCCAGGAGGAGGGCAAGGCCTGCTATCGTCTGTTTATCCGCGGTCTGCTCGATGTAACCGACAACATTATCGGCGGCGAGGTGATCCCGCCCAAATCCGTGGTGCGCCACGATGAGGATGACTACTACCTGGTGGTCGCTGCCGACAAGGGCACGGCGACCTTCTCGGATATTGCCAACGAGATCAGCCTCGAATACGGCCACTGGCTCGGCGATGCGTTCGCCTCCGGCGGCTCGGTCGGTTACGACCACAAGAAGATGGGTATCACAGCCCGCGGCGCCTGGGAGTCGGTCAAACGGCATTTTCGTGAAATTGGCGTCAACTGCCAGACCACCGATTTTACCTGCGTCGGGATTGGCGACATGGCGGGCGACGTGTTCGGCAACGGCATGCTGCTCTCCGAGCACACCCGGCTGGTGGGCGCGTTCAACCACATGCACATCTTCGTTGACCCCACTCCGGATGCGGCCAAGAGCTTTGTTGAACGCCAGCGCCTGTTCGATCTGCCGGGCTCCAGCTGGGATGACTACAACCGCGAGCTGATATCACAAGGGGGCGGCATCTTCCTGCGCTCGGCCAAGTCCATCAAGCTGAGCCCGGAAATGCAGACCCTGCTCGGCACCGACAAGGCCAGCATGGCCCCGAACGAGCTGATCAAGGCACTGCTTTGCCTCAATGTCGACCTGCTGTGGAACGGCGGCATCGGCACCTACGTGAAGAGCGCTCGCGAGAGCGATGGGGAAGTGGGCGATCGCAGCAACGATGCACTGCGAGTCAATGGTCGCGAGCTGCGGGCCCGTATCGTGGGTGAGGGGGGCAATCTCGGCTTTACCCAGCTCGGTCGGGTAGAGTACGCCAGTCAGGGCGGTCGCATCAATACCGATTTTACCGACAACGTGGGCGGGGTGGATTGCTCCGATAACGAGGTGAACATCAAGATCCTGCTCAACCAATTGGTGGCGGCAGGGGATCTGACCCTCAAGCAACGTAACCAGATGCTGTATGAGATGACCGACGACGTGGCGCAGATCGTGATCACCAACGCCTATCGCCAGTCCCAGTCTATCTCGGTCACCAGCTTCCGCGGCTCTGAACAACTCAAAGAGCAACAGCGCTTTATTCAGGGGCTGGAGCGGGAAGGCAAACTGGACCGTGCGTTGGAGTTCTTGCCCTCTGACGAGGAGCTCTCCGAGCGGATGGCGGCAGGGCAGGGACTGACCCGCCCCGAACTGGCGGTGCTGGTGGCCTACGGCAAGATGGTGCTGAAAGAGCAGCTCAACTGCCCGGAAGTGACCGACGAGCCCTTCCTCGCCAACATGCTGGTCACCAGCTTCCCGGCCAAGGTGCAGCAGCAGTTTGGTGCCCAGCTGGCCGATCACCCGCTACGCGGTGAGATCATCGCTACCCGGGTGGCCAACATGCTGGTCAACGACATGGGGCTCAACTTCGCCAGCCGGATGAAGGACGAGACCGGTGCCTCGGTCGCCGAAGTGGCCTGCTGCTTCGCCATGGCCCGCGAAGTGTTTGGCATGAACCAGCTCTGGCGCGATATCGAAGGGTGCGACAACCTGGTGGATGCCCTGACTCAGCTCGAGCTGATGTTCTACAGCCGCCGCATTGTGCGCCGTGCCACCCGCTGGTTCCTGCGTGCCCGCAATCGCAGCTGGAGCATTAGCGAGAACATCGCCTTCTTCCGTCCGGCGTTCGAGACCTTAGGGAAGCACCTCTACGAGGTGATGGATGAGAGCGAAGTGGCCGAGCATCGTCAGGCTGTTGCCAAGTGGATGGAGAAACAGGTGCCGGAGGCCATTGCCCGTCAGGTCGCCCATATGAGCAGCCTCTTCTCCAGCCTGGATCTGGCGCAGATTGCCGCGGAGCACAAGACCGATATCCTGCGTGCCGCCAACGTTTACTATCGCCTCGGTGCCAAACTGGATCTGCATTGGTTCCTTGACCAGATCAACCATCAGCCGGTCGGCAACCACTGGCAGGCGATGGCGCGAGCCTCCTTCCGCGAAGATCTGGACTGGCAGCAACGCAGTCTCACTTCTGTGGTACTGGAAGGGTGCAAAGATCAGGGAGAATGCGCTACCATACTGGCCGACTGGATTTCGGAGCATGAGCAACTCTTGTCCCGTTGGACCCACATGTTGGCCGACTTCAAGACCACCAGTACCCACGAGTTCGCCAAGTTCTCGGTGGCCTTGCGAGAGTTGAACCTGCTCCAGTTGAATTGTCGGGCACTTTAATTGCCAGATTAAGGCATGACACCGACATTACACCCAAAGCCCCGGCCAGTTGCCGGGGCTTTCTTTAAGGAGCAAAGATGTTGTACCCCATCGCCAGGCATTTCCTGTTCAAACTCAATCCGGAACAGGCTCACGATCTCTCCATGAAATATTTGCCCCGCCTTCTCGGTACGCCACTCGATTGTTTCTTCCGCCAGAATTTGCCGAAACGCCCCGTCACTGTCATGGGGCTTTCTTTTGCCAATCCGGTGGGATTGGCGGCCGGTCTGGATAAAGATGGTGAGTGCATTGACGCGCTGGGCGCCATGGGATTTGGTTTTATCGAAGTCGGTACCGTCACCCCCAGACCCCAGAGCGGCAATGACAAGCCACGCCTGTTCCGGGTTATTCCGGCAGAGGGGATCATCAACCGGATGGGATTCAACAACAAGGGGGTTGATCATCTGGTGGCCAAGGTAAAAGAGGCAAAATATCAGGGGATCATCGGCATTAATATCGGCAAGAACAAAGACACTCCCATCGAACAGGGCAAGGATGATTACCTGATCTGCATGGACAAGGTTTATGATCATGCCGGTTATATTGCTGTCAATATCTCTTCCCCCAACACCCCTGGTTTGCGTTCACTGCAATATGGCGAGGCGCTGGATCAATTGCTGGCCGCCCTCAAGGTGCGTCAGCAAGAGCTGGCCGCCCAATATAAAAAGTATGTGCCGCTGGCGGTTAAAATTGCCCCGGATTTAAGCCTTGAAGAAATAGATCAGGTGGCCGCTTCGCTGGTACGGAATGGTATTGATGGGGTTATCGCCACCAATACCACCCTCGAGCGCGAGATGATTTATGACATGCCCCACGCCGGTGAAGCGGGTGGCCTGAGTGGTCGTCCGCTGCAGCACAAGAGTACCGAGGTGATCCGTCATCTGGCCAAGGCGCTCAATGGTGCTCTGCCAATTATCGGTGTGGGTGGTATTGATAGTGCCATGGCCGCCCGTGAAAAATTGGCCGCCGGTGCCAGTCTGGTACAAATTTATAGCGGCTTTATTTATAAAGGGCCGGGGTTGGTCAAAGAGATTGTGACCAATATTTAAGAAATAGATGGCGGAGCCCTTTATTTGACGTTGCTGATTTTCTGCATATGGAATAAAGTCAACTGGTAATTATCAAGTAAGGGCTCCAACATGTTTATCCAACCGACCGATAGCTGGCAATGGCACTACGATGCCCAGAATGACCGTCTGATGTTGGACCTGTCTGATAACATGTTATTTGCGACCGAGTATAAAGGGCGACAATTGGTGCCCAGTTCGTTTGCAGCCCAGCCTTTTTGTGTCGATGATGCCGCCCTCTATTATCAGTTGATGGATAAAGCAGCCGAACTTGAGTGGAGTATTCCCCATCAGGTTCAGTTGGTGCTTAATGCGATCGCGGTCAGTCGCTTTTATAAACCCCTGATGCCGCAAAGCTGGTTTTTTAGTGAGCAGCATCCGCAAGTGATTCCGCAAAACGGTGATCTGGTCCTGATGAATACACCCCATGGCAACGGCGAATTTATGGTCATTGAGGCAGGGGATCAGGCTAGCGTCTGTTTGAACCTCACTGCCGATCTGGTATTGACCACCAGTAAAACCTTGCCGCGTTTCGGGGTGATCAAGGTGATGAATAACCGGATGAAACAGCGTATTACCGTGACCGAGCAATATCGTCAGGTCAGTTGATATATTTTCATCAATCGTTTTATCTCTGTGATTACACCGCTGCCTGTTTTTACTGTGGTCACCTCAATCGCTCCTCGTTTCTGATACTTCATTGATCCGCGTACATATTGCCCATTCTCATTGATCTTCATGGTTGTAATCCAGCCTCTCCTGAGGCTTATTACATCCACTTGCACCTTGTGTTCTGACCCACGCAGTATCTTGGTCTTCCGTGCTGCAAGCATGGTGTCTCCCTCTTGCTTCGTTCTGCTTGTGTAGTGCCTCCACCTAGCTATCAACACATCACTCACGGTAGCGATTTTCTACATACGACATTTTACGCTTGAAACGAGAGCTATTCTCACTTACATTTTGTTATAACATAACAAAATGGAGTTGCCATGAAGCCTCATATTCACCCGGATTATCGTTTGGTTCTGTTCCATGACACGGCGGCAGATGCCTTTTTCCTGGTCGGTTCAACCATCAAGAGCGATCGCCGCTACACGTGGCAAGACGGGAAGGAGTATCCCTATGTGTCGCTCGATGTTTCCAGCCAGTCGCACTCGTTCTATACCGGCAAGCAGAAGCAGGTATCGAGTGAGGGGAGTGTGGCCCGTTTCAACAAGCGCTTTGGCGCATTTTCAAGCAAGAAGGAGTCCTGAATGCAGGTCGTCTGTTCACTCAAATCCGCAAGGGCGCGTCATCCCGATTGTCAGTTGGTGCGTCGTCGGGGCAAATTGTTCGTGATTTGCAAAAGCAATCCCCGTTTCAAGGCTCGTATGAAGTGATCCGTTAAATGATGTTTGGCCCCATGATCTCGCCATCGGGTAGTCATGGGGCCTTTTACCTTTTCGCCACCTATCAATCTGTTTCCATCCTGCTGTTTGCGCCGACTTTTGCATGCTCCAGCCCGCCTGATGAGGTATAATGCGGCACTATTTTTATGGGTTCCCCGTGAGCGTGATGAAAGAATTTTTTGCAACCTGCCCCAAGGGGCTGGAAAACCTGTTGGCCGATGAGCTGACCAATCTTGGCGCAGAGCAGGTCCGTGAGACCGTGGCTGGCGTCCATTTCAAAGGCGAACTGGCGATGGGCTACAAGGCCTGTCTGTGGAGCCGTTTTGCCTCCCGCATCGTGCTGGTGCTCTCCGAATTCCAGATGAACGACGATCTGGATCTCTATCTGGGCGCCCACACCATCCCCTGGGAAGAGCACTTCTCCGGTACCTCTACCATCGCGGTGGACTTTACCGGTACCAACCCTGCCATTCGCAATACCCAATATGGCGCGCTGAAAATCAAGGATGCCATCGTCGACCGCTTCACCAAGCGCGGTCACGTGCGTCCGGACGTGGACAAAAAGGCGCCGGATATTCGCATCATGGCGCACCTGGGCAAAGGCAAGGCCAATATCACGCTGGACTTGTCAGGCCCGGCGCTGCACCAGCGTTTCTATCGTCAAGGCACAGGTGAAGCTCCGCTCAAAGAGAACCTGGCCTGCGCCATGATTGCCCGTAGCGGCTGGGCCGGTGAGCCCATGATGGACCCCATGTGCGGTTCCGGTACCTTGCTGATTGAAGCGGCCTTTATCGCCGCCGACATGGCGCCGGCGCTGCGCCGCGAGCGCTTCGGTTTCGATCGCTGGCTACAGCACGATAGCGAGCTGTGGCAGAGCCTGATGATGGAAGCGCAAGTGCGTGCCAAACGCGGCATGCAGCGTTGCGAAGTAAAACTGTTTGGTTGTGATGCCGACCAGCGTGTGCTGCTCAAAGCCCGTGATAACGCCAAAGCGGCCGGTGTGGCCCACCTCATCACCTTCAAGCAGGCCGATGTCACCAAGCTGGAAAACCCACTGCCGATGCCGACTGTGGAAGGGGAGGCTCGCCAAGTCGGTATGCTGATCTCCAACCCGCCTTACGGCGAGCGTCTTGGCGAGTTCCCGGCGCTGCTGGAAGTGCATCAGGCTCTTGGCGATGCTCTGCGTCGCAGCTTCCAGGGTTGGAAAGTCTCTATTCTTTCCGCATCCCCCGAGCTGCTCAGCTGTCTGCGCCTGCGCGCCGATAAGCAATATCGCCTGTTCAACGGTGCTCTCGAGTGTCAGCTGCGCAATTATCAAATCGCACTGGACTCCGTGGCCTCGCAAAAAGAGGTGGCACAGGACTTTGCCAACCGTCTGCGCAAGAATCTGAAGGCGCTCGAGAAGTGGGCCAACAAAGAGGGCATCGATTGCTATCGCATCTACGATGCCGACTTGCCGGAATACAACGCCGCCATCGACCGCTATCAGGACTATCTGGTGGTGCAGGAGTATGCCGCGCCCAAGGACATCCCCGCCCAGAAGACCCGTCAGCGTCTGCTTGACATGGTTCAGGCCGCCATCAAGGTGACCGGGATGGATGGCGAGAAGGTGATCCTGAAGGTGCGTGAGCGTCAGGAGGGCAAACAGCAATATCAGAAGCTCTCCGAAGAGCAGCACCGGATGGAAGTGCAGGAGTACGGCGCCCGTCTGTGGGTCAACCTCTACGACTACCTCGATACCGGCCTGTTCCTCGACCACCGTCAGACTCGCCGCATGCTGGGCCAGATGGCCAAGGGCAAGCGCTTCCTGAACCTGTTTGCCTACACCGGCAGTGCCACCGTGCACGCGGGTCTTGGCGGTGCCAGCGAGACCACCACGGTGGACATGTCCCACACCTACCTGAACTGGGCGCAGGACAACATGCGTCTCAACTCGCTGGTGGGCCGTCAGCACAAGTTTGTCCAGGCAGATTGCCTGAAGTGGTTGTCTGAAGCCGATGATAAATACGACCTCATCTTCATCGATCCGCCCACCTTCTCCAACTCCAAGCGGATGGACGAGAGCTTCGACGTACAGCGCGATCACCTGCTGCTGATGCAGCACCTGAAGCGCCTGCTGGCGGCGGACGGCACTCTGGTCTTCTCCAACAACAAGCGTCACTTCAAGATGGATCTGGCCGGTCTCGAGGCCACTGGTCTCAAGGCCCAGAACATCACCCAGAAGACGCGACCGAAGGATTTCGAGCGCAACCAGCATATCCATAACTGCTGGATCATCACCCATGCGCCGGAGCAAGGCGAGGCGTGATGCTGACCCTGTTTCATACCGACGGTTGCCACCTGTGCGAGCAGGCCTGGGCGCTGGTGGAGGAGGCCGGCCTTGCCGCCGCCACCCGCCAGTGCGACATCATGGACGATGAGCTGTGGCTTGCCGCCTATCGGGTGCGCATTCCGGTGCTGCGTGACGAAGCAGGCCGCGAGCTCGGCTGGCCCTTCACACTGGTCGAGCTCAAAAGCTGGGCCGCCCGTCAGGGGTGAGAGTGATTTGACGATAAAACGGGGGCAGACCCAGTCTGCTGCCCGTTTTTTTCATATGAAATAAGGAACACACATGGCTCTTTTAACATTGCACGGCGCATGTCTGTCGTTCAGTGATTTCCCGCTGCTCGACAATGCCGAATTGACCATCGAGCGGGGCGAGCGCCTCTGTCTGGTTGGCCGCAACGGGGCGGGCAAGTCCACCCTGATGAAGGTCATTGCCAGTGAATTGCCGCTGGACGACGGCCGCCTGGTGCTGCAACAAGATTTGAAAGTAACCCGCCTTGAGCAGGATCCACCGGCCTCCAGCGAGCTGACGGTGTTTGACTATGCCGCCGAAGGTCTGGCCGGGGTAGGGGAGCTGCTCAAGCAATACCACCATATCTCCATGGAACTGGCGCATGATCCGTCAGATGCCAACATTCGCAAGATGAGCGAGTTGCAAGAGCAGCTCGACTATCAGAACGGCTGGCAATTCGAGACCCGCATCAGTCAGGTGTTGACCCTGCTGGGGCTGGATCCCGATGTGACCCTCGATAGCCTCTCCGGTGGCTGGCTGCGCAAGGTGGCGCTGGCTCGTGCGCTGGCCTGCGATCCCGACTTGCTGCTGCTCGATGAGCCGACCAACCACCTGGATATCGAAGCCATCAACTGGCTGGAAGATTTCCTCAAGGATTTTCGCGGCGCCATCGTCTTTATCTCTCACGATCGGGAGTTCATCCACAAGCTGGCCACCCGGATCATCGATCTCGATCGCGGCGCCATCACCTCTTGGCCGGGCAACTACGACGAGTATCTGCAGGGAAAAGAGGAGTGGCTGAGGGTCGAAGAGCTGAAAAATGCCGAGTTCGACCGCAAACTGGCCCAGGAAGAGGTGTGGGTGCGTCAGGGTATCAAGGCTCGCCGTACCCGTAACGAAGGCCGGGTGCGCGCACTTGAGGCGATGCGGATGGAACGCTCCCAGCGTCGCGAGTTGCAGGGCAAGGCCAAACTGCAACTGGACGAGGTCAATCGCTCCGGCAAGCTGGTGTTCGAGACCGAAGGGCTGGGGCTGGATTTTGGCGATCGCACCTTGTTCAAGGGGCTCGATCTGCAAGTGCTGCGCGGCGATAAAATTGCGCTGGTCGGCCCCAATGGCTGCGGCAAATCGACCCTGATCAAGCTGTTGCTGGGTCAGCTTGAGCCAACCCGTGGCACCGTCAAGGGGGGCACCAATCTGGAGGTGGCCTACTTCGATCAGTACCGCGAGCAGCTCGATCCCGAGCAGACCGTGGTGGACAACGTCGGGGAGGGCAAGCAGGAGGTGATGGTGCGTGGCCGCTCCCGTCATATCCTCGGTTACCTGCAGGACTTCCTGTTCGAGCCCAAGCGGGCCCGTACGCCGGTCAAGGCGCTCTCCGGTGGCGAGAAGAACCGGCTGCTGCTGGCCAAGCTGTTCCTCAAGCCGAGCAACCTGCTGATCCTCGATGAACCGACCAACGATCTGGATGTGGAAACCCTGGAACTGCTGGAAGAACTGCTTTCCGACTACCCCGGCACCCTGCTGCTGGTGAGTCACGATCGTCGCTTCATCGACAACACAGTGACCGGCTGCTGGCTGTTTGAAGGGGATGGCCGCATCAGCGATTACGTGGGCGGTTATGCCGACATGATGGCGACCCGCGAACAGCAGAACGCTCAAAAACAGGCCAAGAGTGCACCGGTCAAGGCGCCCGAGCCGGTCGTTGCCGCCGCGCCAGAAGCGCCGAAGAAGAGCAAGAAGCTCTCCTACAAGCTGCAGCTTGAACTGGAAGGGTTGCCTGCTCGTCTTGAGCAGCTGGAAGCCGAGCTGGATGCGCTGCAAAGCGAGATCAACCAGCCTGGGTTCTTCTCGCTGCCGGCAGATAAAACCCAGCCGAAACTGGATGCGCTCAATGCCGCTGAAGCAGCGCTGGAGCAGGCATTTGCTCGCTGGGAAGAGCTGGAAGGACTCAAAAATCAGGAGTAAGTTCCCTGTAATTAAAACTTAATCCAGTTCAGTGCCTTGTGTCACATAGCCCGGTTAGGGTGGAAGTTTTTGTTTGACCGAGTGCGCTCGCAGGAGTAAAGATGAAAGCGACCGATGCAGAATTGGTCGCTTTTTTTGTTCCACGAAGAGGGTCGTAGATGATGAAGAGACAGAAGCGGGACCGTCTGGAAAGAGCTCGTGCTCGTGGTTATCAGGCTGGCGTGGTCGGCAAACAGAAAGAAGCGTGTCCGTATCAATGCTTGGATGCCCGAGGGCATTGGCTTGGTGGTTGGCGTGACGCCATGGAAGGGCGGGGCTCAGGCCTCTTCATGAAGTAGCAGGTACTTCATCACTCATTACAAAAGGAAAGGGGCCGTTGTGGCCCCTTTGCGTTAATGCTGTTTTACCACTCAACAGAGAGATCAGAATGCGGTGGTATCTTTGAACAGGCCCACTTTCAGGTCGGTGGCGCTGTAGATCGGACGGCCGTCAACTTCGACCACACCATCAGCAATCCCCATCACCAGCTTGCGGTTGATGACGCGCTTGAAGGTGATCTTGTAGGTCACTTTCTTGGCAGTCGGCAGGATCTGGCCGGTGAATTTCACTTCACCCACGCCCAGAGCACGACCCTTGCCGGGGCCACCTTTCCAGCCCAGGAAGAAGCCAACCAGCTGCCACATGGCGTCCAGACCGAGACAGCCTGGCATCACAGGATCACCCGGGAAGTGGCAATCGAAGAACCAGAGATCCGGAGTAATGTCGAGCTCAGCCAGGATCTCGCCCTTGCCGTGTTCGCCACCGTTGTCATTGATCTTGACGATGCGGTCCATCATCAACATGTTGGGGGCAGGCAGCTGACTGTTACCCTCACCAAACAGTTCGCCACGGCTGCAAGCCAGCAGCTCTTCACGGGTAAAAGAGTTCTTGCCCTGTTCGCACAGGGAAAGGCGGGCTTCCATGGTGGTATTGTCTACGGTCACGCGGTATTTCCTTCAAATGGGTCAAAGCCGGGCCAATTTAGCTTACAGTTGTTCGCTAAACAACTCCGATCACTTCATCAGCGGCCAAACAGGCGCCCCAGCAGGGATTGCAGCAGTCCGACTTTGGCTGTGGAGCCGTTCAACTCGTCCAACCGCTCCTGAATACGGCCAAACAGGGTATCGGGCATATCAGGCTCACCGGCGACACAGCCAGTCAGCAACTCGATGGCCTCTTCCACATGATCAACCGGGTGGATGTGGAACTGGCCTGCTTCAACCGCTGCAATCACCTCATCAGAGAGGTTCAGCTGCTGGATGTTGGTTCCCGGCAAAATGATCCCTTGCTTGCCGGTGATGCCGTGGATCTTGCACACCCGGAAGAAGCCTTCAATCTTCTCGTTGACGCCACCAACGGCCTGCACATTGCCAAACTGATCGACCGCACCGGTCACGGCGAAGTGCTGATAGATAGGCTGGCGGGCGAGGGCAGAGAGTAGGGCACATAAGCCGGTCAGTGAGGCACTGTCGCCATCAATTTCGTGGTAAGACTGCTCGAATACCAGATTGGCCGACAGGGGGGAGGGGTTCTCTGCACCAAATTTGTTGGAGAGATAGCCGTGGATAATCATCATCGCCTTGGCGTGGATATGACCGGCCAGCTCCGCTTTGCGCTCGATATCCGCCACATCGCCATCACCAAGGTGTACGGTAGCAGTGAGGCGCACCGGCTCGCCGAAGTCATAAGGGTGACCGGAGACCTGAATGACAGACAGGCCGTTGATCTGGCCAATCTCTTCGCCATCGGTTTGCAGCAGGATCTGGCCGTCGATAACCCCCTGATCGGACTGCTCAACCAGATAGTTGAGGCGGTAATCCTGCTCCTCCAGTGCGCCACGAATATGCTCGTCGGTGACCACCTCGGCTCCCAGCTCCCGGGCCAGACTGTCAGCCATCCGCATGATGGCAGAGAGTTGCACTTCGGAGAGCGACAGCCACTCCTGATGGTCACAGAGGCGGCTGGCATGACGACAAAGGGCGGCGAGGGAGGCTGGCGTGAAGTCGAGCAGGCTCCAGCGCTGGCGCAGCCAGGCCAGGTACTGCAGAAATTCCTGCAGATCCTCTTCAATATTCACCTCTGACACCAGATCCGCGCGCAGGAAGATGCGCTCGGACATATCGCGATCCAGCATCTGGAACTCGGCCACGTCCAGTCGGTCACCGACCAGGATCAGCTTGAGCTTGATGGGGGTCGCTTCAGGCGCGAAGAAGGGGGTCAGAGTTTTCCCTTCCTGATAGGCGTTCCAGTCCAGCTCGCCTTTTTGCATGGCATTTTTCAGTTTGAACCAGAGGTGCGGCTGATCCAGCAGCTCGTCCAGTTGCAAAATGAGGTAACCGCCATTGGCTTCGCGCAGCAGACCGGGCTCTAAAAGGTGCTGGTTGGCATAGACAGAGCCTTGTTCTGTCTGGTAATTGATGGAGCCAAACAGGGTATCCCAGTTGAGATCACGGCCATAAATCACCGGCGCTTCCTGCGCTTCGTGGTGGATCAGCAGGTTGATCAGAATGGGGTGCTGGAACTCCAGACCCAATGCCACGTGAGCTGCCAAATCGGAGAGGAAATCATCGATTTTCGGATCATTGTTCTGCTTGCGCATGATGCGGGTCACGATGCGTTCGGCATCGAGATGGTGGCTCAACAGCTTGAGCAGCTCGCCAACCATTTCGCAAAACTCGATGCCGGTGCCTGGTTGCAGGCGCAGCCAGATAGGCTTGTAGGGGTTGTTCAGATTCTCGGTGTAGCAGAGATCAAACAGGTCACCATCCTTGCCATTGGAGTCGGCAATCAACGTTTGGCAAACGCCTTCGTAATCTGCACCGGGAAACCCGTTGAGCAGCATGACCGGACAGTCACCATCAAAACTGGCAAGACGTTTGATGCCGGAAATGGCTCTGGGTTGCAGCGCAGCAAAGGGGATAGGTTCAAGCTCGCTAAGCTTGGGGAACTGTTCAATCGCAAAAGCGGGTTTTAATTGTTCTGATGTTAATTCAGCCACTTAAGACATCCGGTCGAAGATAGGATCAATTGTTGCCATTATACACAGTTCAATAAGTGGTGACAGGAAACAAGATACTGAATTTAACATAATATACATTATGCGCAGTGTTGTCTGGCCCGTGGCTGGGGGTCAGGAACATAGCAACCGCAAGGGCTACAGCCGTGCCTGTACCTTTTGTGTACTTCGCAAGAATGTTGTACCAAGCCTGCTTTATCTCGGGATCTGTCTCCCTGACGGCGGCAAGGCTTAACAGCACTTCCTCAACGTCTAGGCCGATTTCCTCGGCAATCTTTTTTGCTGTTGCATCAGTGAGTTGCACCTTACCAGTGGTCAAACTGGATATGTGCGACTTGGTAAAACCAAGCTCAGCAGCGACTTGCTGATACTGGGTGAGCTTTTTGGTTCTCATGTACGCCTGAATCAGGGCTTTTGAGTCCATTTTGCTGTTTCCTCGCTTGCTTCAGTGGGCATATCACACACTTATTTGGGCTAAAAGTCACCCGTTGTTAGTTAGATTTAGATCTGATTCAATCCAGTCAGTTCATAATAAATCTTATCTACCTATGACCCACTTTAGCCCACAAAACCTTGATCTGCCTGCTCTCATTGAGCGCAAGGTCTATTGGCAGGCTGAACCGACTGGCGATCTCTCCGCCTGCATCGCGGGTCAGGTCGAGATGTTTCGGGATCTGCATGAGCTGCGGGTCTATCTGTCTATGACGTACCCCGATACCGTGTTCGAGCTGGTCGAAGTGACCGAGGACACATGGCAAGGTTTCTATGATCAGGGAGTCTTTTTCGATGACTGGTCATAAATCCGTGATGCCGATAAATAGCGTTATCGGCACCAAAACCCTGATCGATTATCTGTCCTTTACCTGGGCGCCGACCGAACTGCGCCAGATGACCGAGCTTGCCAAACAAGGTGCGCTCTTGAAGGCTATTCCGCGCTTTGACACCCAGGTAAAGGCCCTGCAAGCCGCGTTCTCTGAGCCTCCTGTCGAGGGTCTGCGTTACCTGTGGAAGCGTCCGGTCGGCTTCGCTCCCCTCACCCACTTCGACAAGGTGTCAGAACGGCTATGCAACAAAGCCGAACGCCTGGGCGCAACCCCTGCCCCTACCGTGGCGCGTGTCTACGACAAGGCCACCGAGCGGTTGAGCCTCAAGGGTGTGGTCAAGTCCCCTGCCCCCGTCTTTACCCCTTCCATGACCGAAATGATGGAGCGGGCTTTACACTCTAACTACAGATCTAGGGCCGATATGCGCAAAGAGCTAAAAGCTGTCTGCGCATCCCTGCTCAAGTTCTCCCAGTTCGAGGTTGTCGAGGGTGCCAAGTATTGGGAAGCCTATAACGATTTGATCGACTGCTACGGGGTGCAATTTCTCGATGCCCTGTGCTGTTCCGAGATCGAGCTGTGGCTGGAAGAACTGAACACCAAGATCGGGGTGCCTATCCCTGAGCCTCGTTTCACTATGCGCCCTCGCCGCTCCGGTCTGCATGGTTACGCCAACTCGGCCGACCTGCTGTGTGATGGCCTCCCTTGTGGCCTGATTGGTTGGGGTGCTGCCAACCACGGTTGCATGGTCAGTTTCTCCGGCGTGGGTTGTGCCGCCCTCGATATGCAGGCTTTGCACTCTGTTATCTCTCACATCCCATCTGTCCGCATCACGCGGGTGGATCTTGCCCTGGATGACTACAGCGGTGAGGTGATCAGTTACCAGGGCGCGATTGATGGTGCCCAGGCTGGTGAGTTTCACCCAGAGCGGGGCCGCGCTCCGGCGTGGATGAAAATAGAATCCGGTGAGTTCGTCATATCCGAGATTGCCAAGGGCATCGTAAAGCGGTTTGGCATGGCACCGACCAAGGGCTGTTCTTTTTATGTGGGCAGCCGGATCAACGGTAAATGTGCTCGGGTATACGAAAAGGGTAAGCAGATGCAATCGGCAGAGAACCCAAATTGGGTACGCGCCGAAGGCGAGTTACACAATAAGGATCGTGTTATTCCGTTGGATGTCCTGGTAAACCCAGATCCCTATTTCGCGGGGATGTATCCGCAATTTGCAAAATGGCTTGATGCTATTAAACAGTCGGAATCTGTTCCGGTACGTGTGACCACCTTTAAAAACAAGTTCAAGACCAGTCGGGACAATGCGGTTTTCCATATGTCTCGGATGGCGGGCCGCCTTGTTAATTGGTTAGCAAGTGTTGAGGGGCTCGCCCCTGAAACGATTGTTCACCAATTAACAGCGCATCTTAAAGAAGATGATATTCCAGCGCGGTTAAGAATGCCGCTACCACCCGAGTTTATATCGGGTGAGCATTGTTTAGTTTCGACCTAAAAAATAGGTTCTTCAACGAGGTTAATATTATGTCCCTGCTCACTGGTGTTCTGGTAACTCGTGTTACTCATGGTTATGGTGTGTCCCGTAAATCCGGCGCTCCTGTGCCTTATGATTTTGCCCAGGTGGAATACCTGGCTCCGGCAAACAACGTCAATAAGCCTGAGTGCAATATCCACTCCTGGGGTTATGAGGTTCGCCAATTAGCCCTTCGTAATGACGCTGCGACTATTAAAGAAATGGCCGACTGTCCCAAGCTGGTCGCTATTGATCTTGTCCTGGAAGCCGATCCCCAGAATCCGACCCGAAATGTGGTTGTTGGCTTCCAGCCTAACAAAAAGCCGGTATAACCGCCGCGCACCGAGGAGGAGGAGCGAGAGCGCGCAGCGAGCGACGACGAGGGCGCGATAATGCTTTGTCTAGATATTACCTCCGAGGGATATGCTCGATTATCCGAGGGGGATTCCTGCGAATATGTGCTCCTGACTGTTCAGGAGCATAACAAGTTAACGGATATATCGAGCTGGTTTGAGTTCGATAAATCCACCGTAACCGTAGCCTTTGGTTTTGGATTAGCCATCTGGGTTGTCGGTTTAAAATTGGGCGCTGTTGCCCGTGTTATTGTTGGTGCAAAAAGAGGATAAATAAAAATGAAAAACGTATCAGGCTTGTTCCGTAACGGTTGTATCGCTGCTGTGGCTTCTCTCTCTGCAATGGGTGTTGCCCATGCTGAAGGCGGTGGTACTGCTGCCGCTGCGGGTGCGGCGCTCGATACTGCGCTTTCAGACGTTAACGCCACTTCTCCCAAGGTGATGCTGGTTGTTGCTGCGGTGGTTGGTGTCGGGATCCTGGTCAGCCTTATTCGCAAGGCTTAAATCATGTCCCTGCTTATCGGGACGCTCTGGTTTTTGTTCTTTGTCGAGGGATGGCGAACATCCTTTTCAATCTAAGGCGGCTTCGGTCGCCTTTTTTTATATTGGGGGCTGTGTGCGCATAGGTTGGCTTTTACTATTTTTCCCATCACTGGCATTTGCTATTGCGGGCTGCCCTGTCGGCGTGCAATTGGGTAGCGTGACGATTGCAACGCCCTTGCCTGTCTGTCTTAAATTTGAAGGTTCGGATCTCGGGGGCTGCCAGGTTGATTGCAAGGGTGTTTGTGTTGAGTTGCCTTTGAATAATACCAAGGGACCAGTGGAGACCACTGGCACGGCGTGTAAGTTGTCAGATAATGGCAGCGGGAACGGCGATTCAGATGGCAGTGGCAATACGCCAGGTGAAGGCACTTCCGGAACTAAACCGATTGATGGCTGGCTTAATTTTGAACCTGTTATTGGTGATGCCACCGGAACATCTGTTTCGGGTGCTGTTGCCAAGCTAAATAAAAACCTTGGTGTTGCTTTGCGTCAGGTTGTTGAAGGCACTAAACAGGATTCCGGAAATCTTAATTCTATTGCTCATAGTGCCGAGTCATTTTCTCGGGATATGAAAACCGCGCTTTATCAGTTGGACAGGATGGCCAATGATACCTTTCAGACTAAAAATACTACCACTGAAATGCTTGGCCGTATTAATGCCTCTAACGAGTATTTACAGTCAATAAACGCAAAGCTCGATAATCTTTCTCCTGGTTCTTCCGGTGGTGGTTCTACGGGGGGATCTTCACCATTTGATGCACGGATGGCTCAGGCGTTGGTGCAAAACTCATATGGTATAAATGCAAATACATCCAGTATCCATAATGATCTGTCGCCGTTGTCCGGCCAGTTAAGCGGCATTATGAGTATGCAAGGTGAGGTTATCCGTAGTGTTAATGGTGTCGGCGGTAATATCTCCAGCGCCCTTAATGGGTTGTCACAAAACCGCCCCTGGGGCGGTCGTGAGTTTTCCATGTTGATGGATAAGCTCGATGGTCTGGGGGGTGGTTCTTCTGGTTCTTCTGGTTCTGGCGGTGAAGGTTCAAGCATTGATTATTCCAAGATGCCTGGATCATCTTCTAACCCTCTTTCTGTCGGTGATGCTGATTATAAATCTGCCTGTTCAGGGGATGACTGTTTCTTTGATGTTCCAGGGATGGAAAAGAAGCTAGCCGAAACCAACAAATCCCTAGCTGATAAATACACCTCAATCACTGAGGATGTGAAACAGGTGTTTTCCTTTAACCTTACTGGCTCTGCTGACCCGATGGAGTGTTTGGATCTATTCACGCACCAGGGAAAGGAATACACCGTCTGTCCGCCATCTGGTGATTACTGGAAAACCCTGGCGGCGTTGATGCTGTTTATTTTCTACTTTGTGGCTCTGATGATTATCTTTAAGAGGTGATGGCATGGAATGGCTTGGTGAGTTTTTTAATTCGTTCTTTAACGATATATACCAACTGGCGGTGCAGTTTGCCGCATGGCTTGCCGTGCGAATGGCTGTGCAATGGGTCGAGTTTAAATTGTTCCTGCTGACGTTTACCTGGGACGTTGCCAGGGAAGTGCTATTGAACATCCATTTCAGTGAATTACTGTCCTCGTCCTTCAATTCATTGCCGCCCAGTGTTCGGGGGATATTGCTGTACCTGCATTTTGATAAAGGTCTGGCGATACTTTCCCAGGCATTTGTCACCCGATTCATGCTCAACATGATGGGGTGGTAAATGTCCATCAAGATTCACCACGGCGCCCCAGGCTCTTACAAGTCGTCAGGGGCCATTCATACCGATGTGCTGCCCGCCATCAAGGCAGGCCGCCACATCATCACCAACGTTCGCGGGTTCACCGCCGAGCGTTGCCGGGAGGTACTGGGCAAGGCTGTTCCTGAGAGCTTCCAGGTAACGTATATCGAAACCGAATCCCAGGACGGGCGGGATCATTTCGCTCGCTTCTATCATTGGGCTCCTAAAGGGGCTTTCTTCCTGGTCGATGAGGTACAACGGATCTTTCCGCCTTCCTGGCGCCAGAGTGATTTAGACCGCCTGGATTATCCAGGTGGGCCGGATGTGGCTAAAGAAGATGGCCGACCGGAAACAATAGACGTGGCTTTTGATATGCACCGTCACCACAACTGGGACTTCGTATTCACAACCCCGAACATCAAAAAGGTTCACGCCGTTATTCGTGCCGCTGCTGAAACTGCAATCCGCCATACCAATATGGGCCTCCTGGGCATTGGGGGGCGTTATAAGACGGTTTTACATCTGGCCGATAACAGCGGGTCGTCCATGTCCGATGTATTGCAAGCAAAGCCATTCAACAAGGTGCCGAAGTATGTTTTCAAGCTCTATGACTCAACTACAACAGGTAAGGTCTCGGATACAATCGCGGGTAGCTCGATACTCCGAGATCCTAAAATACTTTTTTTTCTGGCAGTTATGGGGGTATGTATCTTCTTTGGCTTCATTAAGCCTGAGTATATCGACAAGCCTAACAAGGCCCCTGCGCCCTCTCCTGCCGCTGTTCCGGCTCCTGGGGAGGTGGGTGATACGTCCGGTACTGGGGTACGTCCTGGCGGCGCTCCTGTTGCGGCTCCTGGCGGGGTTCTTTCTGTAGGGCCGTTCGCGGGACACAAGCTGATCATCAGTTGCCATGTGTTGGTCAAGGATGAACGGGGATCATATCGGGTCGAGTATTGCTTTGCCCTGCGCAAGGGTGACGATGTGCAGCCCGTTTACAGTGACGATTGGCCGGATGAGCTTGCCAGTGTCGATGCGGTGAGCGGTTGCCATGCCGTAGTGAAGTACCAGGGCAAGCCTGTTGACGTTTATTGTGATCCAGAAGGTGACGCCCTGCGCCGTAAATACAATGCAGCCCTCTTTGCTGGCGGTGATACCAAAAACAAACCAAGTGATGACCGGACATAATTAGAGCCGGCTTTGAAGTACGGCATCTTTTCGCTGTACTGAACGAGCTGGCGGGCAAGCGATAGCGCGGCAGTTTTATGCTAACTGCGTAACGCAGATATTTATGTTAAATATGGCTGTTTATGCCACAAAGAACAGGGGCGGTAGCCCCTACAAGCCGCCCTCTGCTGTCCATTTGACCTCCAAAAGCCTCGCGGCGGAACACGCCCATCTACCCCAGAGACTGGATCACCCCCTTCCCTGCCAAACCGATCTTTAATGCCCCAGTCAGAGCGACCAGTCGAAAGGGTTGAGGAAGGAGCGCAGCGAGGACGAAACCCTGTAGGCTATAGGGCGCGGGTGGTGCCTGCATCGTCCTCCTGTCGCAGACAAGCCGCTCTCAAGGTCTTTCGCCGTCTTTTTCTTTGGGCCACGGGTTTTCCGGTTCGGCTCCCCCCGTGTAGTAATACGGGGGGAATACTACCCCTTCCCTCTACCCCTACCGTCTACCCCCGCCCCTTCCCGTTCTGCCCTTGACCACTCGATGGTGGGGCCATACGGGCAACCACTCGGCTAAGGCTTACTCGGGCGAGTGTTTAGTGCAGGGGCGTTCTTACTAAAGCGCGGGGGGCGCAGCCTCCAGCTTTTGCGGCGCTACGCGCCGACATATGTTTTTTCTATCAACCCATCTTAATGATAGTTGTTGATTATAATTGACACAGTTGACAGTATAGTTTCTGGTTGTGGTAAAGCCATTGATAACAAGAGGGATTCTTATGGATACAACCTTAAAAATACTATGTCATTTGTTTAGTTTTGACCTTCTCAAGAATGCTAGCCCGATGGTTGTTGCCTTGGCTCATCGTTCAATTCGGTTTGGCTTTGATAGTCTATCTGTAGAGCAGAAATTGATTCTTAAACCCTTTCTATCCGTTAAGTGTTCTGGTTATGACGATGTGGATGGTGCGCATCAGTGTTCGAAGGTGTTAGAGGGTGAAGATCTTTTGGAGGCTTATGGAGCATCGGGTGGGTCTTGGTTCATTCAATGTCGTCTCTGTCACGCAGCAACGAAGTACATTGCTTATTGCGCTTCGGCGAATGATAAATAAATGGGGGCCGTAGCCCCCAAGCTCACATTACGCCAAGTTTCTTTCTCCAATAGAAAGCAGCCATTTGCCGTTCGGATCGCTCCACCTGGATGATGGCAATCGCCTCTATCCTGCGTCTGTCGAATCTCACACCTGTTGGTGATACAAGGCAATCATTCATCATTCGCCAACCTTCCCAGTCTTTCCAAATTGTGGGCAGTTCTCTCCCTGAAGCCATACGCATTAGCCGTTTATAGACAGGTGGGATCTCTTTGCCTTTATCCCAATATGTGACCTGCCTCACAGAAACAAAACAAAGATTGGCCGTTTCTTCAATTGATAAACCGCACTCAAACCATCGAAAAATGAAGTTTTTGGTCAACTCTCGTTCCATCCAAGTAAATACCTGATAAACCAGCAAAATTGCGTGGATTGGCTTATCGGCGGGTTTCGGATGGGCATTTAACAAAACGTCGCATTATGCGCAGTCGCATAAGCCACAAGAGACAAAAGACCGAAGACCTATAGTGTCGCTTGTCTCCGACACGTAGATATATTTGTCACCACACGCGCCCCATGGCCTACAAGGTCTCGTCCTCGCTTCGCTCCTTCCTCAACCTTTCCGACCGGTCGCTCTATCGTGGCCTCAAAGACAGTTTGGCAGGGAAAGGGGTGATGCCATGAACGGGATACAGCAGAGCCGACGCTATCGCGTCGTGAGTCGCGCAGGAGGCCGCAAAGCCTCGGGGTGGATGCGAGGATTGCGCTTACAGCCCCTGCGGGGCTTGGGGTCGACGAAACTTAGGGGGTGTATCAGTGGTTCGCACAGCGAACCACACGCAAGGAAACAGCTGAGGATAAAGTAACCGTTACTTTAAAGCCTTACCACCGCAGGCAGCATCAAGAGCCTCAATCAAGCGCTGAACTGAATGAGAATCCATGTCCACACCGCAGCGAATGCCGTAGAACTTGGCCACAGACAACAGCGAGCTAAGGGTGGTTACGTCATCCCGATTTAACGTAAGGGTGATGTTCTTCTGGTGCTGGCGCTCACGATACCGGCGCTGTTTCTCTGCAGGGGTCAAAGGTGCATCCCCCAGGCATGGGCGACCTGGGGAACGAGTTACGCCGAGTTCAAGTTGCACTTCCCTTTGCTTGGCCATGTTCATCACTCCATTTAGTAACTGTTACTTAATTATAGCTCAGGCCAAGAAATGAGCAACATAAAGTAACCGTTACTTTATGCCGATAAACAGGGTTATCGGCATCATCGTAAGAGATAACAAACTAGCTTTCAGCACCTAAGGGTAATGGGCCCAAGGCTCGAGAAAGGCTAAGAAACTCATGCTTGGTGGTGTCAGGAAGTACCTGGAACAGCTTTGCTATGTATGCTTGATCTTCTGACAAGCGCTTCATTCTACGATACGCATCATCTACAGGAATCGTAGTCAATACCCCCTTCCCTTCACTCCAGATGCTAAAGATTGCTGCGTTTACGCCCACCCTCTCCATCAGTTCGATAGCTGACAGGCTGCTGACATCAAGCTTGGCAAGAACCTCCTCCCCCAACGACTCCAAATAGCTGTGTTCTAGGTCATACGGAGGAAGCGATTCAAAAAAAGCGATTTTGGACTGAGTAAGATTGAAATGTTGTTCATATCGAACCTCACTCTTCGCTTTCCTCGCCGCTTTTGCTTTCTGTTTGGAGCGCTGCGCTCGTTTTTCTTTGTTGGCCACGGACAACTTCTCTATCAATAAGTGCGAGCCATATGGTGCTACCACATGGATAAACATTCAAGACAACACAGCTGGAATGGATTAACCAAATGTCCCATTTTGAGACATGAGTCCACTATTAAATCAATACGTTGTGCGGAATCCCCCTCACTAATTGAACGTTATGTTTGATTTTCACAGTTATAACTCTCGTTATTACAATGAATATTCTTAGAAATATCTGTCCCCTACTTGAGAGGTCTCTCTCTGGAAATATTGATACTCCTTCTTGTAAAGCAGCCATAAAAATGCCGACTATCGCGATAGATTCCCCTCCCCTTAATTCTCACGGCTTATTGTTGTGGCTGGCATGATTACGACTTTTTTGGAAGGCGGGTCAATTCATATTCAAGGCACGTTTGGCGATGGCAAATGTGGGTGGCTGGCAGGTCAAGTAGAGGTTGCTGTTGAACTGCTGCAATATGCGTTTGAGCTCGTTCATATCATCGGGATGGAGGGTTAAGGACCAGAGTGCTCTGGGCTGGCCATGATGGAGACCATTGGTATAGATAATGGTGCAATCTTCGATACGCAACTCTTTGCAGTGGGCCTCCATCTGCAGGCCCACATCCGGAAACCAGATATGCAGTGTGCCTGAAGAGATAAAGGTGAACTGGGCCGTGAGCGACCCTTTGCCAACGATCCTGAAGGTCTTTTCCACCACTGCCACTTGCATAACCGCTCCTCGGTATCTCGTTAATATTGATATCAATATCATCAATGATGACTGGATATGCAAGTGTGATAATAAGGCGCTGTTCAATCCGAATATGATTGCTTCCGGTATGTTACTTAGCTTTCGGCATCGGGGGTTCTCGTTGTTTCAGCAAGCAATTTCGTTTTTTTCTTCTCTGCTACGGGGTAAATATGTATGCCGCAGATGGCAAGGTGCCTGTTCTGAATCATCCATGTGAGCCAAAAATATTTCCTGAACCGATTGCCATCCAGAGAAGTACAATATTGCCGCGCCAACTTCTATGACACCCCAAACAAGCCATTCTGTGCTCTAAGAGCAGTCAATACAAATCAGGGGGATGTCACGTTGTTCGTTAGCTTTTGTGAACGTTATCTCTCACTTGTTGGTTCAGTCGGTCCAGCGGCTTTTGCTGGGCGCTCTCATGTCGTTCACTGTTGCTGGTGTGCAGGTATTTCGAAGTGGTGTCGATGCTGTCATGTCCGGCATCGGCCTGTACGTGGGAGAGCGGCCGCCCGTGCAGATTGATGTCATGGGTGATCCCGGTATGGCGGATCGCATGGGGAGAGAGTTCCCGCATTTCGGCTGCATCCTGGGCAAATCCATCCTGCTCTGCCAATTCTGCGCCTTTACCGATGATCACCATGATCAAATCCCGTAGCTGGCGAATGCCAAGGTTGGCGTTGAGTTCTCCCTGATCGCGACCATGTGCTGCCGCTTTATGGCGAACGAACAGTGGCGTCTGTTCATCCGGTGTCGGCAAGGGAGAGAGACCGAGGAAACGGCGGTAGCGTTCAAGTGCCGCCAACAGTGCTTGGGATACCGCTACGGTACGCCGTTTGCCCCCTTTGCTTTGCGGAATAAAGTAGCCCCAGACGCCGGTTTTGCGATCCCGCCTGAACTGCCCCATCACAGGGGTAAAGCCCGGCCGGGCTGCAACTTCAGAGATCCGCAGATAGCAGGCGTACATCAGAATGGTGAGAAAACGGCTGCGCTCGTGCTGCTCCGGATGGTCGTTGGCAAGGGTATCGGCGGCCTGCATCACATATGACCACTGCAACTCGCTGAAGGCCTGCACCTGATCATCGGCCTCCTGTTGTTGCGGCCGTTTGACCCGCTGCAGCAGCAGAGCGGGATTCCTGTCCATGTACTCCTCCTGGATCAGGAACTGGAAGAAAGCCGACAGGATGGCGAGCTTGGTCTTCATCGCCTGCTCGCTCAGGCGATAGGGCAAGGTGCGGCCCAGCTCCCGTTTGCCCAAAAACGGTCGCCATTGCGGATTGGGCAACCGCTCTCCCCACTCCTTGTCGAGGACGAATTGCGCCACGTTGCGATAGGCGATCAACACGTCAGGGGGGGACTGACAGTAGTCGAGATAGCGGATCATGATGCGGCGAGTGAGGTCTTTCGGGCTGATGGCCGCCTCGCGAAAGCACCAGTGCAAAAAAGTGGTCAGTTCGCTGCGATAGGTTTTGTAGTTGTTTTCGCTGTTGCGCTGCTCCAGCAGCCAATCGACCGCCAGTTCGTAAACCAGCCCTGCATCGGGTACATCGTTGAGGCTGAGGTTGGCAAGGTACTGATTGACCTGCGGATTGCCAGCTTCCAGATAGATAAGGCTGTCAAACAGCGGCATGGCCGGCGGCAAGGATAATGGTTGTTTAATCATGGTGTTGCTTGTTGATGCTGAGATGAGTCGGATATGAGCCTGTGAGCCGAGTTGATAGAAAAGGGCTCGTGATAGATGAATGCGGCTTCTATTGGGATTGGTACTGCCTCTTGTTGCTGATTAAGGTCACCGGGAGCGATCTGGATAACGTTCTCTTCACTATTTGCTCATTATTTCCTCATAGTTCTGGCTGATGTCGCTCAGTGGTTCACGCTATTCAGTTATGCATTGGATATGCACCGTTGTTAAAAAAATCTCGGGGTAAATAGCCGTAAAAATGGTTTTAAATGCAAATAAAGTGAATGAATTGAGCCATTTATCCCGAGGAATAAGGTCTGTGCAATCAGGCCACCTGCTTTAGTGGCTTCTCCTTGCGCTTGGCTGCTGGGGCCTCTTCCTCTTTCGTGCCTGCCTGAACCTTGCCGCCACGCATCAGGGTTTGCAGCACATCACGCTGCTCTGCCAGGTAGAATGCCAGACTCTCTTGCTGCTCTGGCGCCAGCTCGATCGGGGCGCCAGCCAACAGGGTCATCAACTCATCGGCCGTATCCAGCAGCTTGTCATAGGCATCGGCCTCTTTTTTGCTGGCAAAGGTCATTTTTTCCACTCCCCCACGAACAACCACATATTTGATCTCGACAGCCATGATGGCCTCCTCTTGGTGATGATGGATAGAGTATATGTATGGATATACAGTATTGCAAATAACCTCACCGGAAAAGAGTTCGCCGGGGTTTAGCGACAAAAGCCGCGCTGGATCAAGCTGTCTCAAAGTGCCATTTGACTTCCACGCCTGACTGGTCGGATCATGGCCTTATGACGATCGTACGACACCTGTTTATCCTGCTGATGGTAGAGGTGCTGCTCCTCGGGAGTATCGCCCACTTGGTCGTGGGACTCCCCTGGTTGCTGACCCTGCTGTTTGTTGTGTTTGCCCTGCTTGGGTTGCGTTGTCTGGTGGTGCTCGGCAGCTGGCTGTTTACCCGCTTCTACCCCTCCCCGGCTATCGGCCCCTGGCGCAGGGTGAAGATGATGGCGCAGGAGATGCTGGCCTACCTTTACACCTTCACCTTGCTGTTGCCATTCGAGCCTTTGTTGATGGCACCCGATCGGCTGCGGCTATGCCAGCGCCCCGTATTGTTGGTGCATGGTTACGGTTGCAGTCGCGGGATCTGGCGCACCCAGCGCACCCGGCTGGAGACCGCAGGCCATGTGGTCGCCACCATTACCCTGATGCCACCATTTGGTCATATCGATGAGATGGTGCCGCTGCTGGCCACCCGGATTGACGATGTGTTGGCGCAGACCGGGGCTGACAAGCTGGTGCTGGTCGGTCACAGCATGGGGGGGCTGGTCTGCCGCGACTATCTGGCTATCCATGGCGGTGACAAGGTAGATCGCCTGATCACCCTGGCCACCCCCCATCAGGGCAGTCAGCTTGCCGCCCTTGGGCTTGGGGCCAATGCCCGCGAGATGGAGCCCGGTTCCGGCTGGTTGCAGCGTTTTGCCTCTGTGCCGCTTTGCGTGCCCGGCATTTCGGTGCGCACCAGTCACGACAATGTGGTGATGCCGCAGGAGCGGCAACGATTGGTGGGAATGGAAGATATCGAGTTGCCCGCCATTGGCCATCTCTCTTTGCTCTACTCCCGTCGCACGACTGATCTGCTGCTTGATCTGCTGTCCCGAGTCTGATTCTCCTTATTCGACCTTCAACTGTTATTCCAAATAAAACAGGGGCCTGATTGCTCAGGCCCCTGTTGATCTCTTTATCCCATCATCCGGTTAGAAGTGTATCCCCTTGATCAGGGTCGAGACGGCAACCTGATCGGCGGTGGCTTTGGATTTGTCGCCATCCTTGGGATCGGCAAAGGTGCGGAAGCTGGTGTTCATGATCACCTGGGCGACGCGTGGTGCCAGGGCATGCACCACCTGACCGAATACCCCGAGGCGAGTGGCCAGTCGCACATGCTTGTTGATGATGGTATCGCACACCAGATCGGCCGCCTCTTCCGGCGTCATCATCGGCACCTGCTCATAGACCTTGGTCGGCGCGACCATCGGCGTTTTCACCAGCGGCATATTGATGATGGAGAAGCTCACCCCTTTATCGGCAAACTCGGAGGCGGCGGTACGCACCCAGGCATCGAGGGCCGACTTGGAGGCAACATAGGCGGAGAAGCGCGGCGCATTGGTCAACACCCCGATGGAGGAGATGTTGATGATGTGCCCTTTTTTCTTCTCGATCATGTTGGGTAGCACCCCCATGATCACCTTGAGCGCGCCAAAATAGTTGAGCTGCATGGTGCGCTCCAGATCGTGGAAGCGATCGAAGGAGTCCTCGATGGAGCGGCGGATGGAGCGGCCGGCATTGTTGACCAGAATATCGACGCCACCGTGATCGGCCACGATGCGAGCGGTGAGCTCCTCGGCTTGCGCCAGATTGGAGAGATCCCCCTGATAGATCTCGATGGTCAGCCCCAGCTCGGCAAACTCCGCTTTAGTCTCGGCAATCTTCTGCTCGTCGCGGGCGATGGTAACGACGTTGGCCCCCGCCCCCGCCAGCTTGCGTGCGGTTGCACGGCCAATGCCGGAGGTGGCCCCGGTCACCAGCACCACCTTGCCCTCTACCCGACCACGCAGAGAGCGATCGATGAAGAGCTCCGGGTCGAGGTGACGCTCCCAGTAATCCCACAGCCGCCAGGCATAGCTGTGCAGCGGCGGCACTTCGATACCGGTCCCTTTCAGTACCCGTTGGGTTTCGCGACTGTCGAAACGGGTGGGGTAACTGATAAGACGGAACACATCCTTGGGCAGGCCCAGATCGGCGATGGCGGCATCGCGGATGCGGCGCACCGGCGCCATGGTCATCAGCATGGCGGTCAGGTGGCGAGGAATGAAGTTAAAGAGAGAGGCGTTGATGCGGATCGCGGGCTCCGGCGCATGGGCTGCGCGGGAGAAGGTGCTCAGCATGTCGCCAACCCGCATCGGGTTGGGGTCGGTCAGGTGGAAGGTCTTGTTCTCCTCGCCCTCTTGATGGGCGATATGCACCATGGCATCGACCACGAAGTTGACCGGCACGATATTGATGCGCCCGCCCTCAACCCCGATGGCGGGCATCCAGGGCGGCAGCAGACGGCGCAGCTTCTGGATGGTCTTGAAGAAGTAGTAAGGGCCGTCGATCTTGTCCATCTCGCCGGTATTGGAGTCACCGACAACGATCCCCGGTCGATAGACTCGCCACGGAACTGTGCACTCATTGCGCACAATCCCTTCCGCTTCGTGCTTGGTCTGGAAGTAAGGCATGTCGAGGTGTTCGGCCTCATCGAACATGTCCTCGCGAAACAGACCGTCAAACAGGCCCGCTGCAGCGATGGAGCTGCAGTGGTGGAACTGCCCCGCCGCCAGCCGCTCGGCAAGTTGAACAGCCTGACGGGTCCCTTCGGTGTTGACCTGCTGCTGGATCCCTGCCTTGGCGTTGAGATCATAGATGGCCGCCAGATGGAAGAAGTGGTCTATCTTGCCGATCAACGGCTCCTGTATCTCGACCGATACCCCCAGCAGCGGTTGCGTCATGTCGCCAAAAACCGGGACTGCACGCGATTCATCCACATTCCAGAATGCAAATAACTCCGGCAATTTATCCTGATGAGAGGCGCGCATCAGAAAATAGACGATACAGTCGGGATGCTGTTGGAATAACTTTTTGATCAATCGACGCCCGATAAAACCACTACCGCCAGTAATGAAATAGTTCATAAAGAGAATCCTGCTACTGATTAGGGTGTTACTAGGTTGTTAGATATATCACGATTCATATGGGAATCCGCAATTTGATTGTCGGTTCGTGAGCAAACCCTAATTTCGGTGGTGTGCCTGTTCCGTTATTAGGTAGAACCCTCTATTTTTTGTCCCTAGACTGAAGTTGAAAAATCAGTAATGCCACAACCCGATTGCAGTTTCGTTGTCGCCATTACATTTAACTGTCGTTATTCAAGGAGAAGATCATGGCTAAGAAATTGAAAGCGCTGGCAGGGTCAGTGACCGACAACCAACTCACCTCCACCATCAAGGAGTCCACCCAGCAGATCTGGTTGGCGGGTCTGGGTGCCTATGCCAAAGCGCAGGAAGAGGGTGGCAAGATCTTTGAAGCTCTGGTGCAGGAAGGGGAAGCATTGCAGGCCAAAACCCGTCAGAGCGCAGATGAGAAGATTGCCGCTGTGACCGACAAGACAGCCAATACTTGGGGCCGTCTGGAGCAGGTGTTTGAAGATCGCGTGGCCCGCGCTGTGGCCAGCCTCGGCATTCCGACCCGCAAGGATATCGACAAGCTCTCCAAGCGCATGGCCGAGCTGACCGACGTGGTCCAGCAACTGCTGGATGCGCAGGAAGAGGAAGCCCCTGCCGCTGAAGCCAAACCGGCTGCCGCCAAAAAGCCCGCTGCCCGCAAGCCTCCGGTAAAGAAGGCACCGGTAGCCAAGGCTAAAGAGGCCGTAGTTGAGCAGGCCGCCGATCTCCTCTCCGCTGCGGAAGATGCGGTGAAAGAGGTGAAGGCCAAAGCAGAGAGCGTCCTGCCCTGATCCCTCGTGGTGACGGAAGGTGATTGATACCGGCCCATGCCCTGCGCTGGGCCGGTCTTGTCATGGTGAATGTCATGGATAGAGAGGCGACGCTATGAGTACCATCGCAATTGCCCTTGCTGGCGGCGGGCCGCTCGGCGGCATCTACGAGATCGGTGCCTGCGCTGCCCTCTCTGACAGCATCAACGGCCTGCGCCTTGATCATGCCGACATCTATGTTGGCGTCAGTTCGGGGGCCGTGGTGGCCTCTGCGCTGGCCAACGGCATCTCGCCGGCTAAGCTGGTGCGGATCCTGCTCAGCGATGATTCGGGGGAGATGTTTGACCCGGCCACCTTGCTGCGCCCCGCCTTTCGTGAATATGCCGACCGTCTGACCTCGATCCCGCCGCTGGCGTGGCAGAGTCTGACCTACTATCTGGCGGCGCCCTGGAAACGCAGCCTGTTTGAATCGCTGCAGGGGCTCTCCAAGGCCATTCCGACCGGACTGTTCGACAATCGCGGGGTGGATCGCACCCTGACCCAGTTTTTCTCTCGTCCCGGTCGCAACAACGATTTCCGCCAGCTGCGCAGCAGACTGTTTGTGGTCGCTACCGAACTCGACACCGGCCATCCGGTCGCCTTCGGCAGCCCGGGGCTCGATGACGTGCCCATCTCTGCGGCGGTACAGGCGTCAGCCGCCCTGCCCGGCCTCTTTCCCCCTTCATTGATTAACGGGCGTTACTATGTGGACGGGGCGCTGATCAAGACTCTGCACGCTTCGGTAGCGCTGGAAGAGGGGGCGGATCTGGTGTTCTGCATCAATCCGCTGGTGCCCTATGATGCGGACATGGCCGCCGGCGCGCCGACCAATCTGGTGGACAGCGGTCTGCCGGTGGTACTGGCCCAGACTTTTCGCGCCATCATCCACTCCCGCATGCATGTGGGGATGGATCGCTACAAGCACCAATATCCCGACGCTGACGCATTGCTGTTTGAGCCCTCTTCTGCCGATGGCGAGATGTTCTTCACCAATGTGTTCAGTTACCGGGATCGTCGTCGCCTCTGCGAGCACGCTTACCAGCATACCCGCCGCGATCTCTGGCAGCGTCGTGACGAGCTGGCGCCGGTGCTGGCCAAGCATGGCCTCGAGCTCAATCTGGCCGCACTGGCCGATGAAGATCGCACCCTGTTGGCCCCCGGCATTGGCTCGGTTGCCGCCCTCGACAAGTCGCTGGAGCAGTTGCAGCACTGGCTTGCCAAACGCTATCGCCACGGCGTGCGCCGTTCATCACCAAAGGAGTAGCATGGATCGCAAACCCAAACGTCGTACTCGGGAGCGGATCCTGACCACTGCCCTCGCCTGCTTCAATCGACAAGGGGAACCCAGCGTCACCACCTCGGCCATTGCGGCCGAGATGGAGATCAGCCAGGGCAATCTCTACTACCACTTCCACAACAAGGAGGAGATCGTCAACGCCCTGTTCTGCGAATTTGAACAGCAGATGGATCGCCTGCTGGAGGCGGTCAGCACCCCGTCCGATGAGCCCGAAGATATCTGGCTCTTTCTCCACCTGATGTTTGAAGCCATCTGGCAGTACCGTTTCCTCTACTACGATATCGCGACCCTGATGAGTGGTTATCATCAGGTGGAACAGCGCTTTTCCGCCCTGCTGCGCCGCAAGGAGCAGACTGCCATCGCCATTTGCAACCATCTGCAAACGGTCGGGCTGATGGAAGGCACGGCGCAACAGATGCGCACGCTGGCGGCCAATGTGGCGCTGGTTGGCACATTCTGGATCTCTTATCAGCGGGCACTGCACCCCAAGGCGGACGCCGATATTGCCCTCGGCGTCTTTCAGGTGATGCAGCTGGTTGCACCCTATTTGCGGGCCGATGCCCGCGCTCATCTGGGCGCCCTCGCCCACCACTACACCGACAAGGTTTGATTCACATGCTACAGGGAGAACAAGCATGACCACTTCACAACTCGAATTTGTCCCCTTCCCCTACGCGGATGCGGCCTATGAGTATGCTGGCCAGAAGCTGGCGGACAACTGGGATCGTCTCCATCAGGGGGATGCCGAACCCTGGCCCGAGGATGAGCAGGTACAGGATGCCTGGCGGGCCTATCATGCCGGGGATTTTGCCCGAGCCGTCGCCCTTGGTGAAGCGGCCGGTGAGGCGGGGCTCAATGTGGCAAACAAGGCACTGGTGATCCACGCCAGCTACCTGCTGGAGGACAAGTATGCCAAGCGCGCCGCCTTCGAGCGGGCGGCCAGCCATGCCGAGAAGCTGCAAAAACGCCAGCCCAAGAACGCCAACGCCTGGTATTTCCACGCGCTGGCACTCGGTCGCTACAGTCAGGTGATCTCCATCTCCAAGGCCCTCTCGCAAGGCATTGGCGACAAGATCAAGGCAAGCCTTGAGAAGGCGCTGGATCTGGCACCAGATCACGCCGAGGCCCATATCGCCTTTGGCGCCTGGCATGCGGAGATCGTCGACAAGTTGGGGGCCATGATCGGCGGCCTCACCTATGGCGCCAAGAAGGAGGAGTCCGAGCGTCACTTCAAGGAGGCGCTGGCGCTGATCCCCGACTCGGCTATCGCCCGCATGGAGTACGCCAACGCTCAGGTGATGCTGCACGGCAAGAGCCGCCTGAAAGCAGCCGAAGCCCTCTATGCCGAAGCGGCCGAGTGCGAACCGATGGATGCCATGGAGCGCCTCGATGTGGAGGCGGCGCGCGAAGAGCTGGAGGATTAATCCCCTGCTTTACGCAGCTGCGTCAGGCAACAGATAGCAAAGAGGCCAACCCGCGGGTTGGCCTCTTTTTATTGGGATTTTTACGTATCGGATCAACCCAGCAGTGCATCAAGGCCGTTGGGGTCAAACAGCAGCTCCGGCTCCATCAGCACCAGCAACAGCAGTTGCTCGAACTCCACCGCAAACCGCTCGACCACCCGATCCGGATCAGGTACCAGCTTCTTGTCGGTGATAAGGCCCAGCTGCACCTTGTGATCGTAAGAGAGGATGGAGACGCCGACGCCGATATCCCCCGATTGCGGCACCCAGAACAGCGGCTGACGCAATTTTGCTCCAGCCAGATAGAGGGTCTGCTGCGGGCCAGGCACATTGGTGATCACCGCGCTGGCCTTGGCCGTGAGCAGCTCGACGGCCTGCTGTTGCACCGCATTGGGGGCCATGCCAAGGGCATGTAACAGGTTGAGCACCACCACGGGTTGCAGCGAGGTGCGCAGCGCCTGCATCCGGTCACGCACGGTATAGAGCCGCTGCAACGGGTGTTCAACATCCAGTGGCAAGTCCAGGGCCACCAGCCCGAAGCGGTTGCCAAGTGCCCCCTCATCATCTGGCGCACGCATATTGACTGGCACCAGGGCGCGGATCTTGACCTTGTTGGCATCATCCCCCTTCTCCTGCAGGTAGTGGCGAAACGCACCTGCGGTGGCGGCGATCAGCAGATCGTTGACCGAGCAGCCCAGTACCTTGCCCACTGCCTTGATATCCGGCAGATCAATTTGCTCCGACCAGGCCACCCGCTTGGTGCTGGTGGTCTTGCCCCGCAGGCGGCAGGGTGAGTCATCACCGAGGGTGGCGATATTGCACAGCTCGCTCGCCACATCCCGTCCGGTCTTGAGGTAATCCACCGCCTTGGTGGGATGGGTGACCACTTCGACATATTTGGACCAGAGGCTACCGGTCAGCTTGAGGCCGGCCCGCACCAGACGGCTGCCCTGGTGGCAATCCTCCTCATCCTCGTCATCGCTGTCATCCAGTGGCTCCGGTGACAGTGGTCGCGGCGCCCCTTCCGGGGTGTTATCCATCATGGTCAGCATGGCCCGCACCAGCGAGAAGCCGTCGCCCATGGCGTGGTGAATGCGCACCACCAGCGCTTGCCCACCCAGCGACGTGTCGGTCAGGTGCATATCCCACAGGGGGCGCTGGTGGTTGAGCGGCGTCGAGGCGAGATCGGCCACCAGCTTCTCCAGCTCCAGCTTGCCCGCTTCACCCGGCAGGATCACTCGCTTGAGGTGTTGATCGAGATCGAAATCGGGATCATGGCGCCAGTAGTAGGAGCCCCCCTCCAGCATGGCCCGCTGATGAAAGCGGGGTTGCACCGAAATGGTGTGGCGCAATCCGGCCCGCAGACGCGTTTCATCAAGCTCTCCTTCAAACATCAGGACACCGATGATCTGCATCAGGTTGTTGGGTCTGTCCATGCGTAACCAGGCGGTATCGACGCAGGAGATAAATTCACTCAGTGGCATGGTTGTTTCCCTACAAAATGAATTTACCGAGGCGGCAAATTGCTCCTTCCCTCATATCCGGATGAAGGCTTGATGCAATCAGAATAACTTTAATGAGTGCCGACTCGAAATATGAAATAAAGATGAAAGATTACTTACAAAATAGAATCGAGACCTTGCCGAATAATAAATCTGACAAACCATATGGCTTGCCAACTTATTTTAAACAGCCATCGTTTACCGCTGGTTTATTTAAAACTAGTGCAACGAAGAGATTCAAACACGTTTGGGGCAAGGTAAGCGATTGTCGACATAATCGAGGATCTCTTGCTCCAGTACGCTGCGTACCGGCAACAGCATCAAGCCAAGATGTACTTCCAGTTCCAGGGTATCTTCGTCCAGGGTGAGAGTGCCATGTACCCCTGAGCCGCGAAAGTGTAGCTCGGTCTCCTCTTCATCCGCCCATTCGCAATCGAGTTGATAGCTCTCGCTCATGTCCGCAGCGATGGCTTCGGCCGCGATCCGGGCGGCGGCCAGTCCCAGCGGATGCTGACGGCTGATCTGGATGGTAGAGAGTGCGCTGCTGCCAGCGAGCGAGTTGAAGAACATGGTCGTTACTCTGGGTCATAAGTTAGTTATTGATATTAAACACATGTTCACAACAAATGAAAGGATGGTTCACATAAATGGGACTCACTTAACAGGGTCGAGAGGGATGCAGGCCATCAGCGGGGCATGGCATTTATTCCCTCCCCCGTGCGCGCTACACTTGTCACGGAACGGTCAGCAAAAGCTGCTTGTTTTTCATTCACTTGTATCTTCGTATCACCCAATCCCCATCAATCGGCCCAAGGCCAGAGAGCTGTAGATGACGCATCAAGAACATGCCCACGACGACGATAGCACCCTGGGTCGGCTATACCGCCAGCTCAAGCGGGTTGCAGCCTTGCGCGAGCAGATGCGTGCCCACCCGGAAGATCAGCAGGATCGGGATCGGTTACGCCAGTGGCAGGCTGACCGGTTGGGGCGAACCCACCGTGATCTGCTGGAGAGTGACCGCTACGGCCCTGCCGCCGAGTTTTTCCTGACCGACCTCTATGGCCCCGGGGATTGCGCCCGCCGCGATGCAGACGTGATGCGGGTGATGCCGGCCGCCGAACGGCTGTTGCCGGAGTCCGGCCTCAAGGTGCTGGCGCAAGCGATCGAGCTCGACGCTCTCTCCGAAGAGCTGGACTACCTGATGGTGGTGGCGCTGCGGCGCATTGATGGCATTGATCCAATCACACCGGGTCATTACACCATCGCCTATCGTGCCGTAGGTGAACAGGCGCGCCGGGAACATCAGATTGCGTTGGTGAGCGAGCTTGGCATGACGCTGGACAGGCTGGCGAGAAAACCGCTGCTGGGGGCAACCCTCAAACTGGTGTCAGGTCCTGCCCATCTGGCGGGGCTTGGCGAGCTCTTCTCCTTTGTCGAGCGTGGTTATCAGGTGTGTCATCAGATGGGGCGTGCCAACGAGTTTCTCGAGACCATCGCCAGTCGTGAGACGGCCATCATGACGGCGCTCTTTAACGGCGACAGCAGTGCGCTGGGGTAAGGCTTATCGAGGGATAAGCCGCCAGAATAACCAAGCGGGCCGATGAGCCCGCTTTTCGTTTATCACAGTTTGCCGATATGTTGGCCAATACAAGACCGGTCAGATCACCAGCAGATCCATAAAGGCGTGTACCGGGGTGGCGGCAAGGCGCGGCCCATCCTGACAGAGGGCCAGAATATCGTTGACCCGTTTGGCCGGGAAACGGGTGGCCAGATTGTGCTGGAATTTCTCCACCAGCAGCGGGATCCCCTCCTCCCGACGGCGACGATGGCCGACTGGATACTCCACCTCCACCTTGGTGGTGTGAGTGCCGTCCTTGAAGAAGATCTGGATGGCGTTGGCGATGGATCGCTTATCCGCCTCCAGATATTCGCGGCTGTAGCGTTTATCCTCCTGCACCACCATCTTGCTACGCAGCGCGTCGATGCGGGGATCGGCAGCGATGCCATCTTCGTAATCCTCGGCGATCAGGCGACCGAAGATGAGCGGTACCGCCACCATGTACTGCAGGCAGTGATCCCGATCGGCCGGGTTATTGAGGGAGCCGACCTTGCTGATGATGCGAATGGCCGACTCATGGGTGGTGAGCTCGATACGGTCGATCTCCTCCAGCCGTCCCTTCACCTGCCCATGCAGCTTCATGGCGCACTCTACCGCAGTCTGGGCGTGGAACTCGGCGGGATAGGAGATCTTGAACAGCACGTTCTCCATCACATAGCTGCCGTACCCCTGATTCAGGGCGAACTGGTTGCCCTTGAACAGCACGTCGTAGAAGCCCCACTTGGGCGCGCTCAGTACGCCTGGATAGCCCATCTCGCCGCTCATGGTGATAAGGGCGAGGCGCACCGCGCGAGAGGTGGCATCCCCCGCCGCCCAGCTCTTGCGCGACCCCGCATTGGGGGCATGCCGGTAGGTACGCAGGCTCTGGCCATCGACCCAAGCCTGGGAGACCGCATCGATCACCTGATCACGGGTGCCACCCAGCATATGAGTCACCACGGCGGTGCTGGCGACCTTGACCAACACCACGTGATCGAGACCGACCCGGTTGAAGGAGTTCTCCAGCGCCAGCACCCCCTGAATTTCGTGGGCTTTGACCATGGCCACCAGCACATCTGCCATGGTGAGCGGCGCCTTGCCATCGGCCACGCGAGTACGGGAGAGCCAGTCGGCGGTGGCCAGAATGCCCCCCAGATTGTCGGATGGGTGACCCCACTCGGCGGCCAGCCAGGTGTCGTTGTAATCGAGCCAGCGGATGATGGCGCCGATATCCCAAGCCGCCTTGACCGGATCGAGGCAGAGCTGGGTACCGGGCACCCGGGCACCATGGGGTACCAGTGTACCGGGGACTATGGGGCCAAGGTGTTTGGTACATTCGGGGAAGCGCAGGGCCAGCAGGCCACAGCCAAGGGTGTCCATCAGGCAGTAGCGGGCAGTGTCGAGGGCCGCCTCGCAGGTTACGGGGTGGTTGCAGACATAATCGGCAATATCGACCAGCACCTGATCAGGGTCTGGTCTGTGGTTGACGTCGACGTTGGCGGACATCGTGACTTCCTTATCGTTGTTGTAGAGAGACAAAGTGACGGGGGGCCGGGCCGACATAATCGGCGCTCGGGCGGATGATCCGGTTGTGCTCGCGCTGCTCCATCACGTGGGCGCACCAGCCGGTGACCCGCGAGCAGACGAAGATAGGCGTGAACAGCTTGGTCGGGATCCCCATGTAGTGATAGGCGCTGGCATGGAAGAAGTCGGCGTTGGGAAAGAGCTCTTTCTCCTCCCACATCACCTTCTCCGCCTCGCAGGAGACGCGATAGAGCCGATCATCCCCCACTGCCTCGGCGAGCTTGGCCGACCACTCCTTGATGATGACGTTGCGCGGATCAGAGGTGCGGTAGATGGCGTGGCCAAACCCCATGATCTTCTCCTTGGCCGCAAGCTTGGCCAGCAGTTCGCGCCTTGCCTGCGTCTCATCTTGCCAATGTTCGATCATCGCCATGGCCGCCTCGTTGGCCCCGCCATGGAGCGGGCCGCGCAGGGTACCGATGGCGGCGGTGATGCAGGAGAACATGTCGGAAAGAGTTGAGGCGCAGACTCGCGCCGCAAAGGTGGAGGCGTTGAACTCATGCTCGGCGTAGAGGATGAGGGAGACATGCATCACCCGCCGCTCCAGCTCGCTCGGTGCCTTCTGGTGCAGCAGCGCCAGAAAGTGGCCACCGATACACTCCTCGTCGGTATCGAGGGCGATACGAATACCTTCATGGCTGAACTTGTACCAGTAGATCAGAATGCCCGGAAAGGCGGCCAGCAGCCGATCCGCCACTTCATGCTCATGCTCGAAACCATCTTCCGGCTCCAGATCGCCGAGCATGGAGCAGCCAGTGCGCAGCACATCCATGGGATGGGCATCGGCGGGAATGCGCTCCAGTACCTCCAACAGCGGCTGGGGCAAGGTGCGCAGGCGACGCAGCTCGCGCTTGTACGCGTCAAGCTGCTGCTCACCGGGCAACTCCCCCTTGAGCAGCAGATAGGCGACTTCCTCGAACTGGGCGCTGTCGGCCAGCTCCTTGATGTCGTAACCGCGATAGGTAAGCCCGGTGCCGCTCTTGCCCACGGTGCAGATACTGGTCTCCCCTGCACTTTGACCGCGCAGACCTGCTCCGCCCAACGGTTTCTGTTGTCCCATAAGCTGCCTCCTATTCCTTGGCTGAAAACAGACGATCCAGTGTCTGCTCGTAGTGGTGATATCCGAGGAAGTCGTAGAGCGACTCCCGGGTCTGCATGGTCTCCACGACGGCCCGTTGATGGCCATCCTGGCGAATATGGTGATAGACGTTGAGGGCGGCCTGATTGGCTGCGCGGTTGGCGCTTAACGGGTAGAGCACCATGTCGACCCCGTGCGCGGCGAGCTGCTCTTTGTCAAACAGCTCGGTTTTGCCGAACTCGGTCATGTTGGCGAGGATCGGCACTTCGGCCGCCTGCTTGAACTGGTCGTACTGGGCAAGCTCGGTCACCGCCTCGGCGAAGATCATGTCGGCACCGGCTGCCACATAGGCAGCGGTGCGTTCAAGAGCCGACTCCATCCCCTCCACCGCCAGTGCATCGGTGCGGGCCATGATGACGAACTCGCTATTCTCGCGGGCATCTACTGCCGCCTTGATCCGATCACACATCTCCTCCAGAGACACCACCGCCTTGTTGGGGCGATGACCGCAACGCTTCTGGGCAACCTGATCTTCCATATGGACAGCGGCAACCCCGGCTCGCTCGAACGCGCGAATGGTGCGGGCGATATTGAATGCCCCGCCCCAGCCGGTGTCGATATCGACCAGTAGCGGCACTCGGGTCGCTGCGGTGATCCGTTCGGCATCGATCAGCACGTCGTTGAGGGAGGTCATGCCGAGATCCGGCAAGCCGTAGGACGCATTAGCCACTCCGGCGCCGGAGAGATAGATGGCTTGAAAACCGCTGCGCTCGGCCATCAGCGCCATATAGGCATTGATGGTGCCGACGATCTGCAGGGGATGTTCATTGGCAAGGGCGGTGCGAAAGCGCAGGCCTGCCGAGGGGGACAAACTGGACATCATGACTCCTTTCACCTGTCTAGTCTGGCTATCTAATATCACGTTTACGTTAACGTCAATTATACTTTCGTAACATTCCGGTCGCAGGCAAGACAGGAAACCGGTTTTAGGGTAAATTTCACCAATTCCTTCAACAGGTTGAATTGTATGATGGAGCCCGGTTCCGTAATTGTCTGTCCGGCGTGCGACTTGCTGATCCAGCGCAAAGCACTGCCGTTGCGTCGCCATGCCCACTGCCCGCGTTGTCACCAACATCTCTATGGCCGTTATGCCTTTCGTCCTTCCCAGTTGATGGCCCTGACCATTACCGGTTTTCTGCTGCTGCCCTCCGCCTTTTTCGAACCCCTCATCTATCTGCGGCTGGCTGGGGTCAACACCGACGCCGACCTGCTGCGCGGTATCTTGGTGCTGTTTGGCGAAGGTGAATGGTGGGTAGCCAGCCTGGTGCTCTGGTGCGCGGTGTTGGCGCCAGTGGGGTTGTTGGCGGGGATCTTTGCGCTGGCTTCGGGTCTGGCCAAACGTTGGCACATTCTTCCCGTCACCTTGAAGCTGGTCGAGGTGTTTCGCCACTGGGCCATGCTGGAGGTCTATATCGTCAGCCTGCTGGTTGCCCTGTTCAAACTGATCGACATCGCCGATGTGCGCCTCGGTGGCGGCTTGCTCAGTCTCGGTATTCTGATGCTGCTCAACATGACCCTGCTGATCCTGTTTGACCCCGCCCCCTACTGGGCGCGGATCCCGTTAAAGGAGCCGGAACATGACCAGCGCCCGTGAGATGGGGCTCTGCCGCTGCCATACCTGCGGTCTGCTGGTGCGCTATCAAGCCGGGGCAGTCTGCCCCCGTTGCAGCAGCAAATTGCAGGTGCGCATTCCCCGCTCCCTCGCCTGGTCGTGGGGCTTGCTGGCGCTCGCCACCTTCATGTTGTTGCCTGCCAATCTGTTGCCCATTACCCATTTCTACAACAAGGGGTTACTGCAGTCAGATACCATCTTCAGCGGTATCATGATGCTCTATCGCAGCAAAATGAGCGGGATTGCCACCATAGTTCTCACCGCCAGCATACTGGTGCCAGTGGGAAAAATATTGGGGCTGGGCTGGATCTGCTGGCAGTTGCAGCGGGCCAAACCGGTGCGGCGCAAGCGCCAACTGGTGATGTATCGGGTGATCGATTTTATCGGTCGCTGGTCGATGCTGGACTTGTTCGTGATTTCGCTGATGGTGGCACTGGTCGATCGGGGTGTGCTGCTGAGTGTCCGCGCAGGCCCCGGAGCCACCGCCTTTGCCGGTGTGGTAGTGCTGACCATGATGTCGGCCCGCATGCTCGATACCCGTTTACTGTGGGACAAGGCGGCCCGTTAATGATTTCTCTGTTTTTGTCTGATGCGCTGTTTAATCCAGCCAATAAGGAGTCACTATGATCGGGGCTGAACCCGTCATCGAAAAGCGCCGCTGGTTATCGCCGGTCTGGCTGTTACCCCTGATAGCCCTGCTGCTGGCAGGTGGCTTTCTCTATCAGCAGGTATTGAGCCGTGGCCAGCTTATCCAGATCAACTTCGCCCAGGGCAACGGCATCTTGCCGGGTAAAACCCAGGTTCGTTATCAGGGGGTGGCCATCGGCGTGGTGCAAGAGCTGGAGCTGGCTGAAGATGGCCGCAAGATTGCGGTGATGGCCAAGATTGACAGCCGTGCCAGACCGCTTATCCGCAAGGGATCCGACTTCTGGCTGGTGAGCCCCAAGGCGTCGCTCACCGAGATCTCCGGCCTCGATACCCTGGTCTCCGGCAACTACATCAACCTGCAACCGGGGCGTGAAAGCAATCCGCTGGAGGAGACCTTCGATGCACTGGAGGGCCCTCCTCCCGGCTATCAGGCTCAGGGGCGCATGCTGCACCTGACCGCCGATTCGCTGGGTTCGGTTGGGATTGGCGCCAAGCTCTATTTCCGCGGTATCGAGGTGGGCAGCGTCATCAATACCCGTCTGGGTCAGGACAACCAGAACGTCATTCTGGATCTGGTGATCGAGCCGCGTTTCGAACATCTGGTCAAAGCTGATACCCGCTTCTGGAACATTAGTGGCATCAAGGGCTCCTTCAGTCTGGCCGGGGTGAGCGTGGAGGCTGGCAGCCTCACCTCCATTCTGAGCGGCGGCATTGCCTTTGATTCACCCAAAGATTCACCGGAACCTGAGAAGGGACAGACCTTCGTCCTCTATAAAGGGCTGGCGGAAGCGGCACGCGGTGCGCGTATCGACATTGCGGCTGGCGATCTTCCGGTCAAGGAGGGGATGCCCATCCTCTATGAGGGGATCGAGATCGGTCGTATCGACCCCATTCGGCTTACCGATAAAGGCCGGATGGTCACAGCGCTGATCAACCCGGAGCAGGCTTATCGCATTACCGACAAGAGTCAACTGGTGTGGGAGAGCGTCTCCCTCTCCGCGACCGGCGTGCAGCATGCAGATCGCCTGCTCTCAGGCCCTGCCATTCGTCTCGACTATGTGGTGGGCAAACCGGCACAGAAGATGACCCTGACCGATCGCGCCCCCCAGAGCGGCACCAAAGTGACGCTGCAGGCTGACGATCTGGCGGGGCTCAATCAGGATGCACCTGTCTGGTACAAGGGATTGCAGGTGGGCCGCATCAGCCAGCTCACCCTGGATGCGCGCGGCAATGCCAGCGTCGAGCTGGTGATGGCGCCGAACTATGGCCATCTGCTCAACCGTGCCCGCTTCTATCGCGCCGCCCCGTTGCAGATCGATGCCGATCTGAGCGGCATCAAAGTAGAAACCAGTCCGGCCAGTGCCTGGTTGGGAGGCGGGATCAAGCTGGTACAAGCCAGCAGTGGCGAGCGGATTAACCGTCTCTACCCGAGTCAGGAGCTGGCACTGCTCGGTACCCGTGATGCCAAGCCCCAGCGCTGGTTGCTCAAGGCAGATCAGGCCGATGGCATTGGCATTGGTTCGCCTGTGCTCTATCTGGGATTGGAAGCGGGCAAGGTGAAACAGCTGCGCGCCGCCAAAGAGGGGGTCGAGATCGAACTCGAGATTGATGGGGTCTATGCTCCCCTCCTCGCCCAACAACCCCAGTTCTGGAAAAAACCGGCCATCGACACCAAGGTGCGGGTCGATGGGGTGCAGGTCAAGGTGGGCAACCTCGGTACCCTGCTGCGCGGTGCCATCGAGTTTGATCGGTTGGCCAATGGCCGCAGCAGCCATCAACTGTTCGATTCCAGGGAGCAAGCCAAGGCCAAGGTGCGCCAACTGTCACTGGTGGCAGAGAGTAACCCGGGGCTCGGGATTGGCAGCCCGATCCGCTATCGCGGTGTCGATATCGGCAAAATTGAAGAGATCGAGCTGGAGCCGTCACTGGGTCAGGTGATCTTCAAGGCGGAACTCGATGGCCACTACGCCGAGCGTTTCCTGCAGTCCGGCGCCCGCTTTACTCTGGTGCAGGCCAAGCTGGGGCTGGGCGGTGTCGCTCACCTCGACACCCTGATCAAGGGGGCGTTTGTAGAAGCACAACCCGGTAAAGGCGCTGGCAAAGATCGTTTCCCTTTGAGTCAGACCGGTCCTCTGGGTCTGGCCCTGACCCTCAAGAGCCCCTCCGTCAATGGCCTGAGCGTCGGCAGCCCGCTACTGTTTCGCAAGATGGTGGTGGGCAGTGTCACCAAGGTGGCACTGGCTCGGGATGGTAGCGAGGTGGTGATCGACGTTAACGTCGATCAGGAGTATGCCCATTTGGTGCGGGCCAACTCCCGTTTCTGGAATGTCTCCGGGGTCAAGGCGGATATCGGCCTGACTGGCGGCACCATCGAAGTGGAGACAGTACAGAGCCTGCTGGCTGGCGGCATTGCTTTCAATACGCCGGAGAAAGAGATGGGTCCAACCGTCAAGGCAGGACACAGCTATCCGCTCTACGGCAAGGCCGAGAAAGAGTGGCTGGAGTGGAGTCCGCGTATCCAGCCCTGATCTCTTCCCTTTAAGCCCGGCACAGTGCCGGGCTTTTTTATATTCCGGTGCCTGTTGATAGGGTTCAGATTCAGAATATTCTTAGCCTTGTGGTAGGATATCGCCCCTCTTTTTCGGTCAACGAGACGGCACAGTGCACGACAACACCTTCCTTCCCGATTACTTTTTACGCCACATTGCGGCCATCATGCCGGCCCATCTCTCGATGGATGAGTTTGTGGCCAGTTGTCGACGTCCGCTGCGCCGCAGCATTCGGGTCAATACCTTGAAGATCGCCGTCTCGGATTTCGTCGCCCTGATGGAGCCACTGGGTTGGCAGCTTGACCCTGTCCCCTGGTGTGATACCGGCTTCTGGCTGACCCGCAGCGATGAAACCGTCCCACTTGGCAACACCGCCGAGCATTTGAGCGGGCTCTTCTACATTCAGGAAGCGAGCTCCATGCTGCCGGTGACGGCACTCTTTGCCAGCGACAAGATCAAAGCGGATGGCATGTTGCTGGATGCGGCGGCGGCCCCCGGCTCCAAGACCACCCAGATCGCGGCCCTGATGAACAATCAGGGAATGCTGGTTGCCAACGAGTTTTCCAGCAGCCGGTTGAAAGTGCTTAGCGCCAATATCCAGCGCTGCGGCGTGACCAATGTGGGGATGACCCATTTTGATGCCAAGGTATTTGGCCAGTGGTTGCCGGAGACCTTCGATGCCATCCTGCTCGACGCCCCCTGCTCCGGTGAAGGTACGGTTCGCAAGGATGAAGATGCACTGCGCAACTGGAGTATCGAGAGCATCGACGAGATCGCGGCGGTGCAGCAGGGGCTGCTGGAGAGTGCCTTCCATGCCTTGAAACCGGGTGGCGTACTGGTCTACTCCACTTGCACCTTGAGTGAGCAGGAGAACCAAGCGGTCTGCCAATCCCTGCTGGACAAGTTTGGCGATGCTTTGAGTTTTGACTCGCTGGCAGACCTGTTCCCTCATGCAGAGCAGGCCTGCACATCCGAAGGATACCTGCACGTTTGGCCCCAGATCTTCGACAGTGAAGGCTTTTTCGTCGCCAGATTGCGCAAGCATCACTCGGTTCCCAACACCATGTTCAAGCCGGGCAAGCTGGGTAAATTCCCCTTTGCGCCGCTTCCTGCCAAAGAGGCGGAACCCATGTTGCGCGAGATCGAAGCCAACTTCGGGGTGGCACCACAGGGTCTGCTGTTTGGCCGCAATGACGAGATCTGGCTCTTCCCCCAGCGGTTTGATCAGGTGCAGGGCAAGTTGCGTTTCGATCGCATCGGCATCAAGTTGGCCGAAACCTTCAAGAAAGGTTATCGCCTCACTCATGAGTGGGCATTGGCCTATGGCGATAAAGCGAGCAAGGGCGTGGTCGAGCTGGATAGCGCCAATGCGCGGGAATTCATGATGGGGCGGGATGTCTGGCCAGAACAGGATGCTGGCACTGGCGAGGTGATCGTCCGCTATCAGGGGCATACCCTAGGCATGGGGAAATGGGTGGGGAGTCGGGTCAAGAATGCCCTCCCCCGCGAGCTGGTGCGTGACAACAATCTGTTCAATGCCTAGTGGGTTGTTCGGTGCATAAGCACTTGAACGAGTCTGAAATACCCACACTCTGGTTGAACTTTTCTTCGGATCTTGAAAAGCCTTGAGCCTTGTCTAAGCTTAAGGCAATCCGAACACCAGTTAGCGCACGGCTCTGCAAGGAGCCAATTCCCCTATGCCAGGTACAAGGAATTCGTACCTGGCTTTTTTTATCTCTTCACGTATCGCTGTTACTTCACTCTTGTGTCTATTCAACGGTCTCTTCGACCTGTGTGGCGACTCTGTTTTCAAACGGAGGTTCTCTACCCAGCTCATGTTGGTAGAGCAGATCGATCGCCTGCTCGATGAGTGATGCCTGACTGTCTTCGAGATGAAGACCTAGTGCGGCCAATCGTTCGGCGTGGCGATTGCTGATCCAGCATTGCAGCCGGGTATGGGTCTCCTGCTTGCGTTTTACATGTTGGCGCTGCCGCTCGGCATTGTTTTGGGGCCCCGCCTCTTGCTCTTCACGCACTGTCATTTCTTGGCTCATATGTCCTTGCGATATTACGTTTCCGAGTTTGTTATCTCTCATCACATGCCATTATCCATTGGAAGATGCCCCTTCCACCTTGGGCTGCTGGCTGCACGGCAAATATATCATCAGATCAACAAGATATCATTTAACATAAAAAATGCAGTAGCGCAGTTGTGTCAAAGCAAGCCATCAAGGGCATGATCGGAGAATTTATGGGCGTCATCGAAGTACTCCTGCAGGGTTCGCATATCCTTGTGGCGCGTCACCTCAATGATCTTGTTCATCGGTTTGCCGGCTGTTACCGCCGAGGTGATAAAACCGCGGCGCAGGCTATGGCCACTGACGTAAAGATCGTCGATGGTTTGGGCGGTTCGGCGTTTGATCATCAGATTGATGCCCTGGGGGCCGAGTGGTTCGGCCATCAGTTGACCCCAGCGGTTCATGCGCCGAAATAGCGGTCCCTCGCTGATCCGGCTTTTGTGTAGCCATTTTTTCAGTGCCGACACGGGGCAATAGTGTTTGCCCGGGATCAGGGCTATCTCGGTTTCATGCAGCTGATGCTTGCTCGGTTTGAGGCGAAGGCGGATCCCCTGCCCCACAAAATCGAGATCGCTCACCTCAATTCGGGCTGCTTCCGAGCGGCGCAAGGCGCCACTGAACATCAAGAGCAGCAGGGTGTGATCACGCAAGCCAGCCAGATCACCGGTGTCGATGCCATCCAGCACCTGGGTCAATGGTTGCAGCGTCAGGGCACCGGTTTTGCGCTTGCGGTTATCCCCCAACCTGACAATGCCGCGCATCATCTCCTTGATTTCAGGATGCTCGGTGGGCATGGGATGAATGCCTTTCTGCTTGAAGGCATAACGGATCCCCGCCAGCCGTCTCACCAGGGTTGCCGGTTTTCGAGGCTCGCCATTACGCAACTCCCCTTTCCCCTCCTCTTTATCCAACCATACCCAGTCGGCCAATACGCCGTCAGCCTGATCAGCGAGAAAGTTCATGATGTCATGATGGGTTGTTTGTAGCGGATCCAGCCCGTGCAATTGGCACCAGAAGACAAAAATACGGGTATCCGCCTGATAGGCATTGAGGGTGGAATCCGCTTTTGCACTGCGTAAAAAGCGTCGTGCTCGGCTATTTAGCTGGGCATCGAAAACAGTCTGCAGTGACTGATGAACTGGATTGGACAAGGTTGGATATGCCACGGAACTCTATGATTCATATGAAGTTTGAGAGGATCTTACAGGATCCTTCCCATACATCAAGTATCGATAATGAATATTATCGATACTTAGAACATCTTGTTTTAATACCCTTTGACCACGCTGAATAAAGGAAACATAGGAATATCATTCAACCCAGTTTGGCAGAAACGAAAAAGTAAAATTGGCAGGAATAAGTGAGAGATAACGTATCTCGGTGTTGATATTCAGATGGGTAATCAGCTTGGTATTTGAAATATATAAGCCCCGAGCAACGGGGCTTCTGTGTTATTGTTTCGCCAGTTTGAATAGTTCAAAGAAATTCCGGCTGGTGGCTTCTGCCAATTCATTAAGCGGAATATGACGCAGATCGGCAATAAACTGCGCAACGTCTCGCACAAAGGCGGGTTCGTTCTCCCTCCCTCGATGCGGCACGGGGGCAAGATAGGGCGAGTCGGTTTCGACCAGCAATCTGTCGAGGGGAAGTGCCTTGACCACCTCTTGCAATGCAGACGCATTTTTGAAGGTGGCGATCCCGGAGATGGAGATATAGAACCCCATCGCCATCGCAGCTTGCGCCATTTCGAGGGATTCGGTGAAGCAGTGCAGCACACCGCCAACCTGATCAGCGCCCTCTTCGCGCATGATCTGCAAGGTATCTTGCTGGGCATCGCGGGTATGGATGATCAGCGGCTTGTTCAACGCGCGCGCAACCCGGATATGTTCGCGGAAAGAGGCTTGCTGAACTTCCTTGTTCTCGGGCGAGTAAAAGTAATCGAGACCGGTCTCACCGATGGCCACCACACGTGGATCGGCAGCTTGCTTGAGCAGCAACTCGGCATCGACACCGGGTTCCTGATTGAGCGGGTGTACCCCGCAGGAGGCAAACACCTGGGGATAGGGAGCGATCGCCTCGAGCATGGTCGGGAACTGTGCCTGAGTCACACTGACACAGAGAAAATATCCCACGTCCAGTTTCGCGGCCTTGGCCAGTACATCAGCCATGCTGGTCTGCTTGCTGCCATAGCTGAGGCGATCGAGATGACAGTGGGAATCAACGAGTAACATATAAAACCTTTCTGCTTGTCGGTACTTATAACCAGCGACTGAGCCAGTTCATCAGATGGATGGTGGGATTGGAGAGCTGACCCGGCTGGCATGCCGCTTTCAGGGCAACCAGATCTTGTTCTGCCTCCAGCAGTTTTTCGCTGGAGTGCTGCTCCGCCAAACGTTGACTCAAGATGGCCAGATCAGGCATTGCCAGCTGATGGTGACCACATCCGGCCTGGGTTTTCAGGGCATCGCACAAGAAGAGCTGCAACCAGTGCAACCTGACCTGCGTCTCCTGACCAAGCTGGCTGCACAATGCCGTCGCCTTGACCGGAATTTGACTCAGGGCGACAAACTGCTCCAGCAATTCGCGGCGAGTCCCGTCCTGTTGTTGCTCGATATAGTCGAGTACCCGCAGCGGGGCCCCCTGACAGATCCGCACCTGAGCCAGAGTGGCCTGATGACCCTGCTCGGCCAACCAGCGTACTGTCTCCCCTTCCGCAGGCAACTGACAGACATGTTTGTGACAGCGACTGAGAATGGTGGGAAGCAACCGGGAAACCTGGGAAGCGATCAGCAACAGCAAGCTGTCGCCGGCCGGCTCTTCCAGGGTTTTCAGCAGGGCATTTGCCGCCGATTCGGTCATCCGCTCCGCATCAGGAATGATCACCACCTTGCCACGGCCGAGCTGGGCAGAGCCCTGCAGCCGGGTGCAGATCTCGCGAATGGCCTCGACCCCGATGGTCTTGCTGTCGCGAGTTATGGTGCCGAGATCCGGGTGGTTACCCTTGTCAAACAGCTGGCAGGAGTGGCACTGACCGCACGGCTCTCCGCGATCCGGTTGCTGGCAAAGGTGTAAACGCGCCAGCCGCTCGGCCAGTTGCTCCTTGCCAAGACCGGGATCTCCTAGCAACAACCAGGCGTGGCCGAGACGACCGGACTGGGCCGTCTGGCTCAGGGCATGCCAGTCGGGGATCAGCCAGGGATGCATAGCGGCTCGTTCGACAGATAGTGATCCAATGCACACTCAATGGACGTTTTGACCTGTTCCGGCGTTCGCGCCGCATCGATCACCACAATGGAATCATCCTTGGCGGCCAGTTCGAGATAACGAGTTCGGGTACGCTCGAAGAAGCTCAGTTGCTCCAGTTCGATGCGATCCAGCTCGCCGCGATGGCGAGCGCGCTGCAAGCCAAGGGCAGGATCGATATCGAGATAGAGGGTGAGATCCGGCTTGAAGTTGCCGAGCACCGCCTGCTTGATGGCACCGATAAGCTGGGCATCGATACCACGGCCGCCACCCTGATAGGCCTGGGAGGAGAGATCGTGGCGATCTCCCACCACCCAGACACCGTCGGCCAGTGCCGGCTTGATGCGGGTCTCCACCAGTTGTACCCGGGAGGCATACATCAGCAGCAGTTCCGCCTCGATGGTGAGGCGCTCGTCGTGCACCTCTTTGACGATGGCCCGCATCCGCTCGGCTAGCGGCGTACCACCCGGCTCGCGGGTGCACTCGATCCGGTTGATGCCATGGCGCTGCAGATAGTCGGTCACATAACGCACGGCCGAGCTCTTCCCTGCCCCTTCCAATCCTTCGATCACAATAAATTTAGACATTAGGGTTTCTTCAATATGTATTCACGAACCGCCCGATTGTGTTCATCGAGGGTCTTGGAGAAATAGTGGGCACCGCCCCCCTTGGCGACAAAGTAGAGATAGTCGGTCGATTTGGGGTTAAGCGCAGCTTCGATGGATGCCTTGCCCGGCATGGCGATAGGCGTGGGCGGCAGACCGTCGATCACATAGGTGTTGTAGGGATTCTTGTCGGTCAGATCGCTGCGGCGAATGTTGCCATCGTAGCGATCTTTCACCCCGTAAATAACGGTGGGATCGGTTTGCAACTTCATGCCCAGACGCAGACGATTAACAAACACCGAGGCGATCTGCGCCCGCTCGTCCGGCTGGCCGGTCTCCTTCTCGATGATGGAGGCCATGATTAACGCCTCATAGGGGGTCTTGTAAGGCAGGTTGGCCTGACGTTTCTCCCAGCTCTGCTGCAGGAAAGTCTCCATATCCTGATGGGCGCGACGCAGTATCGAGAGATCGCTGGCATGGGTGGTATAGGCATAGGTTTCCGGCAGGAACCACCCCTCCAGCTTGCCATTCTCGATGCCGAGCTCCTGCGCCAGGTCGGCTTCGGATTGCTCGACGGTCAATCGCTCAAGGTATGGGGCGCTGGAGAGCTGCTTCTGCCAATCCTCGAAACGGGAACCTTCGACGAAGGTGAGGCTGAAGTGAAACTCCTTGCCCGATGCGAACAGAGAGAGGGTCTCCTTGAGAGGGGCACCTTCCTTAATTTCATAGGTGCCCGATTTGATGGCCACCAGTTCGGGATGGCTGCGCAGCCAGAGCCGCACCGCCCAGGGGCTGGTTTCCCCCTCCCCCAGTTCGGCGATGAGACGCGCCGCATGGGCGCCCTTCTCCACCGTAAAGAGCCGGGTCGGCCCCTTGTTGGTGAGCGTCTCTACCTGTTGCCATTTGTAATGTACATAGCCCCCGGCAGCGGCTACCGTCAGTGCCGCCCCCGCGAGCAGGGTGTAAAGCCGATTAAACTTCAATGACCAAACGCTCCTGTAAACGGCGACTCAATACCGCTGGGGGATAGTGAATATCCTCGATGCCATTGACCGGCACGATCCCCATCAAGGTATTGGTGAGCCACACCTCTTCCGCCTGCCATAGTGACTCCAGCGGAGCCTCTACCACGCGCAACTCAATACTCATCTGTTTCAGCATCGCCATCACCTGGCGGCGCATGATGCCATCGACACCACCGCGGGCGAGATCGGGCGTAAACACCGTCTTGCCCCGACGCCAAAACAGATTGGCACTGACCCCTTCAATCAGAAAACCGCGACTGTTAAGCACTATCCCTTCGACTGCATTTCGGCTGACAAGTTCGCTTTTCAGCAATACCTGCTCCAGACGATTCAAGGTTTTAAGCCCGGCCAGCATGGGCGCATCGCCGATCCGCTGGCGGCACACCACCATCTCGATCCCCTCCTGTTGCCACTGGCCATAGTGAGTGGGAAATGGCGCCAGAGTGACAATCCGGGTTGTGTGTTGACATCCGCTGCCATCATAGCCCCGCCCCCCCTCGCCGCGGGTCAGGATCACCTTGGCCACGCATTGTGGCTGGTCGGCCACCATCTCTTCAACCTCCTGGGTCAAGAGATCCCAGTCCGGTTCAACCAATCCCAGCCGGTTGTTGGCCAGCTGCAACCGTGCCAGATGGGCAGGCCACTGCAACACGCGACCCTCCCTGACCGCCATGGTGGTGAAATGACCGTCACCATAGGCCAGCCCCCGATCATGGGCCGAGATGGTATCAAGCTTCATACCATTGATAAGCAAAGGGATCCCTCCGATAAAAAAGGCCCGATACCGGCAGTATCGGGCCTGTGTCTTTGCCCTGCGGCAAATTATACGCGTTTGAAGATCAGTGAGCCATTGGTGCCGCCAAAACCAAACGAGTTGGAGAGGGCGTATTCAAAGCTGCCTGGTTTGGCCACATGGGGTACCAGATCCAGATCGCACTCATCATCCGGGTTGTCCAGGTTGATGGTGGGCGGAGCCACCTGATCACGCAGGGCCAACACAGTGATGATCGCCTCGATGGCACCGGCGGCGCCCAACAGGTGACCGGTCATGGATTTGGTGGAGCTGACCATCAGGGATTTGGCGTGCTCACCAAACACCGACTTCATGCCACGCAGCTCGGCCACATCACCCAGCGGGGTGGAGGTACCGTGCGCGTTGATGTAACCAATCTGCTCGGGGGCAATGCCTGCATCCTTGATGGCGTTTTTCATGGCGCGGGCGCCACCGTTACCATCAGCGGGAGGCGCAGTCATGTGGTACGCGTCACCGCTCATGCCAAAACCGACCAGCTCAGCGTAGATCTTGGCGCCACGGGCCTTGGCGTGTTCGTACTCTTCCAGCACCAGTACACCGGCACCGTCACCCAGTACGAAACCGTCGCGATCCTTATCCCACGGACGGCTCGCTTTTTGCGGCTCGTCGTTGCGGTTGGAGAGTGCCTTGGCGGCAGCAAACCCACCCATTCCCATAGCGGTGGAGGCTTTCTCGGCACCGCCAGCGACCATCACATCGGCATCACCGTAAGCGATCATCCGGCCAGCCATACCGATGGCATGGGTACCAGTGGTACAGGCGGTAGTCACGGCGATGTTCGGCCCTTGCAGACCTTTCATGATGGAAAGATGACCGGACACCATATTGATGATGGTGGACGGAACGAAGAAGGGACTGATCTTGCGCGGGCCTCCGTTGACCAAGCTTTCGTGGTTCTGTTCAATCAGACCCAGACCACCGATACCGGAGCCAATCGCCACGCCGACACGCTCGGCATTCTCTTCATTGATGGTCAGGCCGGAATCATCCAGCGCCTGCATACCGGCCGCGATGCCGTATTGAATGAAGAGATCCATCTTGCGAGCGTCTTTACGGTTGATACCGTACTGCTCGGGATCGAAATCCTTGACCAGGCCAGCGAAGCGGGTTGCAAACTCGCTGGCATCAAAATGTTCGATAAGGGAAATGCCGCTCTGCCCGTTGAGCAGTGCTTGCCAGCTGGATTCGGCAGTGTTACCCACCGGGGAAAGCATCCCCAAGCCGGTCACCACGACTCTGCGTTTTGACACTGAGGTAGTCTCCGAGAGGTGTTTTGAAAGGGAACAAATACAAAAGAAGCGGCCCTTGGGCCGCTTCTTTCAGAACAGGAACTTATTCCTGATTAGCGGTGATGTAGTCGATAGCCGCTTGAACAGTGGTGATCTTCTCGGCTTCTTCATCAGGAATTTCGGTATCGAATTCTTCTTCCAGCGCCATTACCAGTTCAACGGTATCCAAAGAGTCAGCGCCCAGGTCGTCGACGAAGGAGGCAGCGTTCTTAACGTCTTCCTCTTTAACACCCAGTTGTTCGATGATGATTTTCTTTACGCGTTCTTCGATGTTGCTCATGACCTGAATTTTCCTTTAAAAATACGCTATTTGCGTCTGGTTGGGGTAGTTTATTCAATTGACGTGAGTTTGCAAGTAGCTTGCCGCTGGTCAAACCACGAAATGTGCCAAACTTCGGCGTACTATCGCAAATTTGAACAGATCTTACGACAAATTGATTACACCATGTACATCCCGCCATTAACATGCAGGGTTTCGCCGGTGATATAGGCTGCTTCATCAGAAGCCAAGAATACCACAGCTGCGGCAATTTCTTTTGGATCACCCAAACGGGCGGCAGGCACCTGACTCATGATGCCGGCACGTTGATCGTCATTCAGGGCACGGGTCATGTCGGTTTCGATGAAACCGGGGGCAACCGCGTTCACTGTGATACCACGGGATGCCACTTCCCGCGCCAACGATTTGGTAAAACCAACCAGACCGGCCTTGGCGGCAGCATAGTTGACCTGACCGGCATTGCCCATGGTTCCCACCACGGAGCCAATGCTGATGATGCGACCGTGACGTTTCTTCATCATGGCACGCAACACCGGTTTGCTCAGACGGTAAAGCGAGGTCAGATTGGTATCGATGATCTCGTTCCACTCGTCATCTTTCATCCGCATCAACAGGTTGTCACGGGTGATACCCGCGTTGTTGATCAGGATGTCGATGTCGCCAAAGCGCGCCTTGATGGCGGCGAAGACGGCTTCGATGGATTCCTGGCTGGTCACGTTCAGTGCCATGCCGCAACCATTCTCGCCCAGATAGGCGCTGATCGCCTCGGCACCGCTCTCGCTGGTCGCCGTACCGACCACTTTCGCGCCACGGGCCACGAATGTTTCGGCAATCGCACGGCCGATGCCACGACTGGCACCGGTCACCAACACAACCTTATCGGTAAAGCTCATCACTTGCTCCTGTTTACTTGATCTGGGCCAGCGCCTGCTCGAAAGAGGCGGCATCGTTGGCGTGAATACCTTCCACGCGCTTGTCGATGCGCTTGGCGAGCCCGGTCAACACTTTGCCCGGTCCCATCTCGATCTCGAGGGTAACGCCCTCATTGGCCATCCGCTCGACAGTCTCGGTCCAACGAACCGGGCTGAACAGCTGACGTACCAGTGCTTGCTTGATGGCGGCCGGATCCTGTTCACAGGATACGTCGACATTATTGATGACAGCGATGGTTGGAACCTTGATCTCGATCCCGTCCAGCGCAGCTGCTAGTTTTTCTGCGGCAGGTTTCATCAGCGCGCAGTGAGACGGCACGGAGACCGGTAGCGGCAGCGCACGCTTGGCGCCCGACTCTTTCATCAACACGTTGGCACGCTCAACGGCCTCTTTGTGACCGGCGATAACTACTTGGCCCGGGGAGTTGAAGTTGACCGGAGAGACCACCTGCCCTTGTGCCGCTTTTTCGCAGTTGGCTGCGATGGATTCGTTATCCAGACCGATGATAGCCGCCATGGCGCCGGTGCCTTCCGGTACCGCTTCCTGCATGGCCAGACCACGCAACTCGACCAGTTTGACCGCATCGGCAAAATCGAGTGCGCCGCTGCAAACCAGCGCGGAGTACTCACCCAGGCTGTGACCCGCCATCATGGCAGGAGTTGCCCCACCCTGCTGTTGCCACAGGCGCCACAGGGCGACAGAGGCCGTCAGCAGCGCAGGCTGAGTGCGCCAGGTTTTGTTCAGATCTTCAACCGGACCATCCATCACCAGGGCAAACAGGTCATAACCCAGCACCTGACTCGCCTCGGCGAAGGTCTCCTTGATCACGGCATGTTGTTCGGCCAGCTCGGCCAGCATGCCAACGGACTGGGAACCTTGTCCCGGGAAGGCAATGGCAAATTGGGTCATCATTGATTCCTTTTAGATAAGACAAAAATGAAATCGGTGACGGGATGATGGAAACACCATCCCGCCGAAGATCAAAGGCGAACCAGCGCCGAGCCCCAGGCAAAACCGCCGCCAAAGGCCTCCAGCAGTACCAGCTGACCCGGTTTGATCCGGCCATCTCGCACCCCTTCGTCGAAGGCAACCGGAACGGAAGCGGCAGAGGTATTGCCGTGCTTGTCGAGGGTCAGCACCACTTTATCGAGGCTCATACCCAGCTTCTTGGCGGTGGCACTGATGATGCGGAAGTTGGCTTGATGCGGCACCAGCCAGTCCAGCTTGCTCGGCTCGATGCCAGCAGCGGCCAACGTTTCGGTGACGATCTCGCTCAGACGGGTGACCGCGACCTTGAAGACATCGTTGCCCTTCATATACATGTAGGCTTCGAGCTCGGCACCCGGCATGCCGCGGCGAGGGTGCGGCAGCTTGAGCAGCTCGCCATAACGGCCATCGGCATGGAGATGGGTAGAGAGGATGCCCGGCGTCTCGCTGGCACCGACAATCACAGCCCCTGCCCCATCACCAAACAGGATGATGGTGCCGCGATCTTGCGGATCGCACATGCGGGAGAGCACATCGGCCCCAACGACCAGCACATGGCGGGCGGCACCAGATTTGACGAACTGATCGGCAATAGAGAGTGCGTAGGTGAAACCGGCACAGGCAGCAGCCACGTCAAAGGCAGGAATGCCCGGTACGCCGAGCAGCCCCTGCAGCTCGCAGGCAGCAGCCGGGAAGGCATTTTCAGCACTGGTGGTGGCCAGCACTATCATATCGAGATCGGCAGCGGTCAGACCGGCTGCTTCCAGGGCCCGCAGGGCGGCCTGGCAAGAGAGGGTGGCAACGGTTTCGTCAGCCCCGGCAATGCGGCGCTCACGGATACCGGTGCGTTCCACGATCCACTCATCACTGGTCTCAACCATCTGCTCGAGATCGGCGTTGGTACGCACTGAACTCGGCAGGTAGCTGCCAGTACCCAGAATTTTGCTATGCATAGAGTTCTTATAGATCCCTGTCAGAGAAGACAGCTTCAAGGCGATCTGCTATTTGCAGTGGAAGTTGATGTTTGGCCTCTTGTGCGGCCAGCAGGATCGCATTACACAGAGCGCGCCGTTCGGCCCGCCCATGACTTTTTACCACAATGCCGCGCAATCCTAACAGACTTGCCCCGTTATACTGGTCGGGGTTCAGGTAAGAAAAACGCCGTTTGAACATAAATCCGGCGATTCGGCCAAGAAAAGTGCGTTTCTTGCGGGGATATCCGGCCAGGTGGGCCATCATCCGCACCACCCCTTCTGCCGTCTTGAGGGCGACATTGCCGACAAAACCGTCGCAGACGATCACGTCGCTGTCGCCGCTGAAGATGCGATCCCCTTCGACGAACCCGACATAATTGAGCGCGTGGCACTGACGCAACAATTCGGCGCTGTGGCGCACCAGATCGTTGCCCTTGATCTCCTCCTCGCCGATGTTGAGCAAGGCAACACGGGGTGATGCAATGCCTTCTACCTTTTCGGCCACGACAGAGCCCATCACGGCAAACTGCAGCAAGGTATCCGCATCGCAACTGACATTGGCGCCGAGATCCAGCATCACGGTGCGTTTGCCACTCAATGTTGGCAACGCCTTGATGAGGGCGGGTCTGTCTACCCCGGGTAGGGATTTGAGCACGCACTTGGCCATCGCCATCAACGCACCGGTATTGCCGGCACTGACGCAGGCATCGGCCTCACCGGCTTTCACCAGATTGAGTACCACCCGCATGGAGGAGTCTTTCAGAGTACGCAGCGCCACGATCGGTTTATCGCCCATGCCAACCACCTGGGATGCATGTACGAAACGGACTCGGGGATGATTCAGCAAGCCATGTTGCTGCAGCAAAGAAGAGGTCTGGTGCTGGTCGCCGACCAGGATCAGTTTTAGCTGGGGTAAAAGAGACAGTGCCTGCACGGCGGCAGGCACTGTTTCCGAGGGGCCAATATCTCCCCCCATGATGTCTAGCGCGACAGTTTGCGTAGACAAAGGCAATCCTTAAGCGATTACCTTTTTACCGCGGTAGAAACCATCGGCAGTCACGTGGTGACGACGATGAATTTCGCCACTGGTCTGATCAACAGTCAGGGCAGCTGTGGTCAGCGCATCGTGGGAACGACGCATGCCACGCTTGGCACGGGTTTTACGGTTCTGTTGTACGGCCATTGTAGGCTAACTCCTAAATTCACTTACGTTTAAGCTCTTCAAGAACTGCAAAGGGATTCGGCCGCTCATCAGCAGGTTCGATTTCACCCCAGGTCATCTCCATGTTTCCTCTCGGGCAGGCATCCAGAGAATGCATTGCGACTTGAGGCAACGAGAGGATGAGTTCATCCTCCAGGATTTGATGAAGATCTATCTCGCCGTTTTCGTCCAACTCAATGGGCTCATAAGCTTCCGGCAGTTCTTCCTCGTTTGTTCTTTCGAACAGCGGAGTGTAGATAAATTCAGCTTCACAGAGGTGTTCGAATGTCTCTCCGCAACGTTGGCAAACCAGATCAACCTTGGCATGGGCAGTGCCTTTCATAACGGTCAACTTCTGGACATCTTTGCCAAAGTGCAGTGATACCTCGATATCACTCTGCAAGCCAGCGGTTGATTCCTCCAGCCTGGGCATCTGCGACTTTTCCACTATCCCGATGTAATCGAGCAGCTTCAAGGCACTACGGACTGGATCAACCTTAACGGGCAACTTCACCTTTTGCATAGGGCGCGAATAATATAGGTCCAACAACTGATAGTCAAAGGAAAAAGTCCTTACCGCCGATGATTTTAACGTCACAAGTCCCTAGAATGCCGGTACTCGCTTTCATCGGTACCTGATTATGCCACAGAATCTGATCCTCGCCTCAACTTCTCGCTATCGCAAAGCCCTGCTGGAGAAGCTCGGCCTCCCCTTTGAATGTGCCGCCCCCGATGTGGATGAACGCCCGCTGGCTGGCGAATCCGCCGAGGCGCTGGTGGCCAGACTGGCTCGTGCCAAGGCTGATGCCATCGCCCGACATCGTGATCACGGCTTGATCATCGGATCTGATCAGGTGTGTGTCTGCGATGGACGCATCCTCGGCAAACCGGGCACCATCGACAATGCCATCGCCCAGCTGATGGCGGCTCAAGGTCGCAGCGTCACCTTCTATACCGGCCTGTGCGTGGTAAATGCCGCAACCGGTGAGGCTCATCAACTGGTGGAACCTTTCACCGTCCATTTTCGTAACCTCGATGAAGCCGCCATTCGCCGCTATGTAGAGGCAGAATTGCCCCTAGATTGTGCGGGCAGCTTCAAATGTGAAGGGATGGGGATCGTTCTGTTCAAGGGGCTGGAGGGGCGCGACCCTAACGCATTGATCGGTCTGCCACTGATCGGCCTGATCGAGCTGCTGGAGCGCCACGGTATTGCCCTGCCCTGATTGCGGACGAATAGATAAGCTAGAACGAGAATATAAAAAGCCCGGTCAATAGACTGGGCTTCTGTTATCAATCAGATCGATGTCTCTTAAAGAGAGGCGTCTATAACAGCACGCGAAGAGCCGTCATGGAGTCCACCACCGCCACAGGTCCGTGACGACTGAGGGCATCCCGACTATCTACACCCCAAGTAACGCCAATGCGCGGCATGGCAATTGCCTCGGCCATCGCCATATCGTGAACAGAGTCGCCGATCATGACGGCCTGCCGGGGTGACAGCCCCAGCTCGTCCAGGATCTGCTCAAGCATCAGCGGATCAGGCTTGGAGCGAGCCTCATCGGCCCCACGACTGGTCACAAACAACGGGTGCAGCCCGGTCTCATCCAATACCCGAGCCAGCCCACGGCGCGATTTGCCAGTAGCGACGGCCAGTTGCAGCCCCCGTGACTGCCAGTCATGCAGCAGCTCCCCTGCCCCAGAAAACAGCGGGCTGGGGGTGGTGTCGTGCAGATAGTGATGACGATAGCGATCGATGAGCATGGCAATCTGGCGCTCATCAATGGCGGTGCCACTGTCGCTACGCAAAGGGAACAGGCGGGACATGGCGACATCGAGGCTCAATCCGATGATCTGCCGGATCTGGGCTGGCGCAGGTACCGCCAGCTCACAATCTCTGGCAGCCCCCTGCACACAGGCAACAATCCTGCCCACCGAATCCATCAGAGTACCGTCCCAATCGAAAATGGCGAGCCGGATATCTTGCATCAGCGTGGCAAGCCGTTGAGGAAGTTGTCGAGCTCAGGAGCGAGCGGCGCTTCTACCTGCATTTCGCGACCATCGGCCGGATGGGTGAAGCTGAGCTTCCAGGCATGCAAAAAGAGCCGTTTCAGACCTTGGCTGCGCATTTTCTCGTCAAACGCTGCTTCACCGTACTTATCGTCACAGGCGATCGGATGACCGGCATGCAGGGTGTGCACGCGGATCTGGTGAGTTCGACCGGTGATCGGGCTACATTCGACCAGAGTCGCTTCGGCAAATTGACGCACGATACGGAACCGGGTTTCGGAGGGCTTGCCATCGGCACTGACCCGCACAACCCGTTCGCCTGACTGCAAATCGTTTTTGCGCAGCGGCGCATTGACCACCTTGACGTGAGCCTGCCATTTACCACGCACCAGCGCCAGATACTGCTTGCGCATGGTCTTGACCCGCAACTGCTCATGTAAGCTGCGCAGGGCGCTGCGTTTTTTGGCAACCAGCAATACACCAGAGGTGTCGCGATCCAGTCGATGAACCAGTTCGAGGAAGCGGGCTTCCGGACGCAGGGCGCGCAGCCCTTCAATCACGCCAAAGCTCAGACCGCTGCCACCGTGTACTGCCATGCCGGAGGGCTTGTTCAGCACGATCATGGCATCGTCTTCGAACAGGATCTGGCTCTCCAGACGCTGGATAACCCCGAGGTTTGCCGAAGGCAGCTCATTCTTCTCGGCAACGCGCACGGGGGGCACCCGTACCTCGTCACCTGCGCAGAGTTTGTACTCCGGTTTGATGCGCTTTTTGTTTACTCGCACTTCGCCTTTACGAAGGATGCGATAGATCAGGCTCTTGGGGACGCCCTTTAGCTGAGTCTTGAGAAAATTGTCGATGCGCTGCCCGTCATGCTCAGCTTCGATGGTGAGCAGCTGCACTTGTTGTTGTATCTGTGTCATGGCGCAGATTTTAACACTGCCAGCGCCCCTTGGCTGCATGGTTTGTTGAAAAATGGCGCCTTGCTATAAAAGAGGTTTAAATGGGATAATAAACAAGGTTTTGTCATTGTGTTCAAGCCTTGTACTAAGTGGCCAAAAAGTATGCCACCCAATCCCGAAACACCGTGTATACAAGAACATGACGGTTCCCGGGTGCGAGGTACAACGCATGGAGAACACAAACATCACCGTTTATTTGTCTCCATTTCGGCATCCTTATTCATTCCTTCTCGAGAAGTGATGACCAGAACGCCCTTAGTTTGCGCCTCATGCATACCCCAACCGGGAGGTTGCCCCAGTATGCTGAAGACCCGAGGCCGGCGCTGGCAGGACCCAGATGGAGGAAATCAAAATGACACAATAATGAGAACTCAATGAAAAGAATGCTTATCAACGCAACTCAAGAAGAGGAGTTGCGCGTAGCGCTGGTTGACGGACAACAGCTCTACGATTTGGATATTGAAAGTCCGGGACACGAGCAGAAGAAAGCGAACATTTACAAGGGTAAGATCACCCGCGTAGAACCCAGCCTTGAAGCTGCTTTTGTTGACTACGGCGCCGAGCGCCACGGTTTCCTGCCGTTGAAGGAGATCGCCCGCAATTACTTCCCCTCCGGTTACTCCTATCAGGGTCGTCCCAACATCAAAGAAGTGGTCCGCGAAGGTCAGGAAGTTATCGTCCAGATCGACAAGGAAGAGCGTGGCACCAAGGGTGCAGCCCTCACCACCTTTATCAGCCTGGCAGGTAGCTACCTGGTACTGATGCCCAACAACCCCCGTGCCGGTGGTATCTCCCGCCGCATCGAGGGTGATGAGCGGACTGAACTGAAAGAAGCCCTGAGCGGATTGACCGTGCCGGAAGGCATGGGCCTGATCGTGCGCACTGCCGGTGTAGGCAAGTCTCCGGAAGAGCTGGAGTGGGATTTGAACGTCCTGCTCAACCACTGGGACTCCATCCACAAGGCCTCCCAGGAGCGCGCTGCGCCGGTGCTGATCCACCAGGAAAGCAACGTCATCGTGCGTGCCATCCGTGACTATCTGCGTCGCGATGTGGGCGAGATCCTGATCGACAATCCGGTGATTTTCGAACGCGCCAAAGCCCATATCGAGCTGGTACGTCCCGATTTCCTCAACCGTGTGAAGCTGTACAAGGGTGAAGTTGCCCTGTTCAACCACTTCCAGATTGAGAGCCAGATTGAATCAGCCTTCCAGCGTGAAGTGCGCCTCCCCTCCGGCGGCAGCATCGTTATCGATCCGACCGAAGCACTGACCTCCATCGATATCAACTCCTCCCGCGCCACCAAGGGCGGCGATATCGAAGAGACTGCGCTGCAAACCAACCTGGAAGCGGCCGACGAAATTGCCCGTCAATTGCGTCTGCGCGACCTGGGTGGCCTGATCGTAATCGACTTCATCGACATGACCCCGGTTCGCCATCAGCGTGAAGTGGAAAACCGTCTGCGTGAAGCGGTGCATCAGGATCGTGCCCGCATCCAGCTGGGTCGGATCTCCCGTTTCGGCCTGCTGGAGATGTCTCGCCAGCGTCTGCGCCCCTCCCTCAACGAGTCCAGCAGCCATATCTGCCCCCGTTGCCAGGGTCAGGGCGTGATCCGTGACAACGAATCCCTTGCTCTGTCCATCCTGCGTCTCATCGAAGAAGAGGCCATGAAGGACAACACCGAGCAGGTTCACGGCCAGGTGCCGGTGGATGTTGCCGCCTATCTGCTTAACGAGAAGCGTGCCGCCATCGCCAGTCTGGAACAGCGCAATGATGTGCGTGTTTACATCATTCCGAACCAGCATCTGGAAACCCCGCACTACGAAGTGACCCGCATTCGTCAGAACGAGATCCCGGAAGCTGCCAGCTACGAGCTGAAAACCGAGATTGCCAAGCCGGTCTACCAACCGAAGCAAGCTCAGGTGATCGAGCGTGAGCAACCGCTGCTGCAAGGCTTTGCCCAACCGGCACAACCGGCCCCTGTTGCACCGCAACAGCCGGCGGCTCCCGTTGCTGCGGCCCCTGCCGAAGCTGGCTTCTTCAGCAAGCTGATCAAAGGCATTACCGGCCTGTTCAGCAGCGATGCAGCCCCTGCCGATGTGAAAGCGCCCGCCGAGAAACCTGCAGCTCGTGAAGCGCGCAAGGATGAAGGTCAACGTCACCAGCGCGAAGAAGGTCGTGGCCGTGGTCAGCGTCCTCGTCGTGACGACAATCGTGGCAACCGCAACAATGCGGAAGCAGGCGAGAAGCGTGAAGGTGGCAACCGCGAAGCTGGTGAAAACCGCAATCGCCGTCCCCGCAAAGAGCGCGAACCTCGTCAGGAGCGTGAAGCTCGTGGCGAAGTGCGCAGCGAACAGCGCATGGAACGTGAACCCCGTCAGGAGCGCGAGCCTCGCGAGCCGCGCCAGGAACGTGCGCCACGTCCAGCCCGTGAACCTCGTGCTCCCCGTGAGCCGCGCGCCGAAGTCGTTGTTGACGCGGTAGACGCCGTTGATGCAGCTGCCGCCCAACCACGTCAGGAGAAAGAGCAGAAAGTGGCCGAGCGCCGCGAACGTCGCCAACTGCGCAAGCAGATCCGCGTCGATGTCGCCGCTGCTGACACCCCTGCCCTGCCGGTTGACGAAGTACCAGCGCAAGCTGACGTGATCGATAGCACTGTGGGCAACGAGCAGGAAGAGCAGAGTGAAGGCCAGCGCCGCTCACGCCGCACTCCGCGCAGCCAGCGTATCGAAGGTCAGCGCCGCAAGCGCATCAACGAAGATGCCCGCAGCCAACGTGACGAAGAACAGCAAGATACCACCACTCTGACCACCGCAGCCCAGGCAGATATTGCCAAAGCGCAGGTTGAAGAACCGGTAGTGCCTGTTGTTACCATCCCGAGCGCTGAAGCCGTCGCTGCTGCCCTGCAAGCCTCTGCGGCACTGACCGAGCATGTGGTTGTCGAAGCCGTTGCTGAAGAAGCTGCCGAGCAGGCTGCTGCCCAGGTTGAAGCAACTCAAACCGATGTGACCGCTAGCCCAGTTGTTGCAGCTGTCGCAGAAGTCGTGGTTGCAGCAGAGCCGGAAGTTGCCGTTGTCGCCGCTCCGGCTGTCGACGAGGCTGCCGCTACCGTGGTTGAAACCGCTCCGGTTGTTGAAGAAGCCCCTGCAGTCAACACTCCTGTCGTGGAAGCTGTACCGGCTGCAGTCGAAATGCCAGCTGCTGTTGTCGAAGCCCCGGCTCCTGTCGCTGCCGTTGCGGTGGAAGAGACTCCGGTCGTGACCAAACAGGTAGCTCACGGTGCTGGCCTGCTGGCTCGTGCCCGCAAAGCATCCGCCCCGATGGCAACCCCTGCCGAAGCCCCTGCCCTGCCTGTCCGTGAGCCGGTTAACTACCCGCCGCTGGTACGCAACGAAGTGAGTACATCAGGTCGTCATGGTGGCAGCACGGCCGCCGTCAACGTGGCCACCTGCCCGGCCGGTCGCCCCTAAGCAACCCGGGTTGCCCCCCTAAACAAAAGCCACACCAACCGGTGTGGCTTTTTTTATTTCTCTTTTCCCCTGTGCACTCACAGACACATTAATACCCATGCTCTGCAAAGCAGCTTTGTCTGTTATCTCTCTATCATTGAACACTGCGTTAACTCATGTTTACTTTTTCACGTAACAGAGAAGCCAGTTTTTCAGCGCCTATGTTCAGCATTGAGGCCAACTGATTTTGTTTGTTTAAAATCTTGCTTGTTGGCATACAAATGGTTGTATAGACGACGGTCTGCAATGGGCTGGTGTGGGGTTCAAGATTCATTTGATATGGAACCCTCTGGTTCAATGCATACTTGCCAATCAGGGCATTCGGTTGTACCGAAACCTGAATCCTCCTTTCGCAGAATTGAGGAGGTTTGTCATATAGCAAACCTGCCTCAGGTCTTGTTCAACTGATGATAAACTCAGATTGCATCTGCACAGATGTACATATAGGCAACTGTCGTTGGTATAGATTTGCTTCCCGGGAACAAGCCAGCCCCCCTATCCTAGCGGCAGCACAATCTATACACGAGATATTGGTTACGACCCTTCCCCACACAATCAAGTGTTGAAACTGAGCAAAACGCTGGCCCTAATACACGAGAATTCAGTAACCGCTGCTCAACGATTCTGTTTAAAAGGCATATAAAAATGCCGCCCGGCTTTGCAACCGGGCGGCATTGAACTGCTTGCTTTGAAAGTGGAATGACTATCAGGCTGTTGCCAGCTTGGCCTGCTCTTCACCGCGCTTGAGCATGGCGTAGGAGACACCGGTCAGCAGTGACCCTGCGGCAATGGCAACGATATACATCATGACGTTGCTGATGGCGTGCGGGATAAAGAGCACGAACAGACCGCCGTGGGGTGCCATCAGCTCACAGCCGAACAGCATGGAGAGCGCTCCGGTCAGGGCGCCGCCGACCATGCAGGCCGGGATGACGCGCATCGGATCCTTGGCGGCAAACGGGATGGCCCCCTCGGAGATAAAGCACAGACCCAGTACGAAGGATGCTTTGCCCGCTTCCTGCTCCGCCTTGATGAACTTGGTACGGGCCAGGAAGGTCGCGATCCCCATCCCCAGTGCCGGCACCATACCGGCGGCCATCACCGCAGCCATGGGGGCATAGGTTTTGGAGGCCAGCAGGCCGACACCGAAGGCGTAAGCCGCCTTGTTGACCGGGCCGCCCATGTCAAAGCACATCATGGCGCCGATGATGACACCCAGCAGCACGGCGTTGGCAGAGCCCATGTTGTTGAGGAACTCGGTCATGGCATTCATGATGCCGGCCACCGGGCCACCCACCACGTAGATCATCACCAGACCGGTAAACAGGCTGGCAAAGAGCGGAATGATCAGGATCGGCTTGAGCGCTTCCAAGGTAGTCGGCAGGCGCACCTTGTCGCTCAGGTACTTGGCACTGTAACCGGCCAGGAAACCGGCCACGATGCCGCCAAGGAAACCGGCACCCAGCGAGCTTGCCAGCATGCCGCCGATCATGCCGGGAGCGAGACCCGGGCGGTCAGCGATGGAGTAGGCAATGTAACCGGCCAGCACCGGGATCATCAGGGCAAAGGCAGAGCCGCCACCGATCTTCATCAGGGCGGCGGCCAGGGTGCCTTCCACCTTGAACGCCTCGATACCGAACACGAACGAGAGCGCGATGATAAGGCCGCCCGCCACCACCATGGGCAGCATGAAGGAGACACCGGTCAGCAGATGCTTGTAGGGGCCAGCTTTTTCCTCTTTCTTGGGCTGGCTGGCACCGCTGTGACGATAGGTTTTCGCCTCACTCCATGCCTTGTCGAGCACGGCGCGGGTTTTCTTGAGCGCCGCACCGGTACTGGTACGGTAGACCGGCTTGCCATCGAAACGGGCCATGTCCACTTCGATATCGGTGGCGAGGAACACCAGATCGGCAGCGGCAATCTCCTCGGCAGTCAGGGCGTTCTGGGCACCGACTGAACCTTGGGTCTCGACGCGGATCTGATAACCCAGCTGTTTGGCCATGGTCTCCAGCGCTTCTGCCGACATAAAGGTGTGGGCAACCCCGGTCGGACAGGCAGTCACCGCCACGATACGCTTGCCTGCGGCGGCGGGTTTAGCTGCTGCGGGAGCGGCTTGATGACGATAGACGCTGGCACCGCTGGTTGCGGCTTCCAGCAAGGCTGCGGGATCCTGCAGGGCGAGATCCATGCTGCCCTGATAGACCCGCTTGCCATCATAGGCGGCGAGATCCACCGGGGCACTGGCGACAACCAGCACCAGATCGGCGGCGGCAATCTGCTCCTTGTTCGGCACCTGGCGGGGTTGCACGCTGGAGCCGACGTCGAGGGTGAGTTCCCAGCCAGCCAGTTTGGCCTGCTGTTCTATCCGTTTTGCAGCGAGAAAGCTGGTGGCAATGCCCGCAGGGCAAGCCGTAACCAAGATTGCTTTCATTGGGCATCTCCTGAGTTTTCCATTGAGGGGGTATTGCATTGAACCGGTGACAGCTCATCCAGAGGCTGTACGCGCACCTGTTCAAGCAAGGGGTTGAGCACATTGATATCGTCAAAGCCGACCGCCACCTGACTGACCGCCAAGGCCGAGACGGCGGTGGCCAGACGCAGGGTCTCCTCCGGCGCCCAGCCAAGGCTGAGACCATGGGCGAGACCTGCCACCAGAGAGTCGCCAGCCCCCACGGTACTGACCACCTGCATCCGCGGCGGAATGGCCTGCCAGACGGCATCCGGGGCAAACCAGATGAGGCCATCGGCGCCGTTGGAGATCACCACATTGGGGATCCCGCTTGCCTGCAGCGCGCGGGCACACTCGGCCTGCTCGCTCAGTGTCTTGATGGGGCGGCCCGCCCACTGGCCGAGCTCCTCCAGATTGGGTTTGACCAGGGTCGGCGCCGCCTTGATCCCTTCGCTTAAGGCCGCACCGCTGCAATCGAAGATCACCTGCTTGCCCTTGGCTTTGAGCAGGCGGATCAGATGGGCGCAGTAATCGGGGGCTACCCCTTTGGGCAAGCTGCCCGCCAGCACAAACCAGTCGGCGTGAGGGGCCAATTGGTCGATGGCCTGCTCCAGCGCGCTCACCTCCCCTTGCTGGATGGTGAGCCCCGGCAGATTGAGATCGGTGACCCGACCGGATTGCTCGGAGATCTTGACGTTGATGCGGGTGCTGCCCGCGACACGGACAAAGTGATCATCCAGCGCCCGCTCTGCAAACAGGGAGACAAAGCTCTGTTCATTGTCAGCGCCCAGCCAGCCGGTGACGCCTACCTCGCGGCCCAAATCCTTGAGCACCATGGCGACGTTGATCCCCTTGCCCGCCGCACGCAGGTTGGCCTCGCTCACCAGATTGACCTCGCCAAGGCTCATCGCCTCGAGACGAGTGGTGAGATCAAGGGCGGGGTTGAGGGTAATGGTGACAATCTTCATCAATGCGCCCCCTCGCCGAGACCAGCGGCGATCGCCTCACCGATCCCCTTGAGAGCCGCTTCGGCATCCGCCCCTTCGGCGCGAAATGCCAGACGGTGCCCGCACTTGACCCCAAGACCGATCACCTTCATCAGGCTCTTGGCGGAGACCGCCTCGCCGCTGCCATCCAGATTCGCTACCCGGATGTCGGATTCAAACTCTTTGGCCACTTTGACCAGCATGGCGCCGGGGCGGGCGTGCAACCCGTGGGGGTTGATGATGGTGAAGGTTTCACTAAGACCGCTCGCCGGGCCCGCTTGCAACATGGCCAGCCCCTCGCCGCCTGCCAGCGTAGCCAGCTGACCGGCAGCGGCCAGTTTGGCCAGGTTGTCGAGCTGCGCCAGATGACCGCTATCTGCGGCGCACAGCAGCAGCAGGGCGCTGACCGGCAGATCCCCGGCGTTCAGTGCAATGCTAGGCGTGGCCAGCACCCAGCCGGTCTGGGCGGCTTGTGCCCGGGCCAGCCAGACGCCCTCGCCCAGGTAGGCGGGTTCACTTGCCAGCAGGGCGCTCACCATGGCGGCATCACCCCAGCCAGCGGATTTGGCGCGGGCGGCGGCGCCCAGCAGCAGTTGGTCGCGATCGTCTGCCGGGAAGTCCGCCAGGCTCAGGAACTGCACCTCTTTGGGCGCCGTGGCACCGGTCAGGATGTTGATGATGGTGTCGGCATCGGTGGCCTCTTTCAATTGCGCTGCTGCCTGCTCGTCACCCAGCACGTGGGTGAGCTGGCGCAAAATGCCCAGATGCTCGTCGGATTTGGCGGCGATGCCGATGGCGACGTAGGCGATCTGCCCCTCATCCCACTCGATGCCATTAGGGAACTGAGCCACCATGACGCCGGTGTTCTTCACCAGATGCCGGGTGTCGGTGGTGCCGTGGGGAATGGCGATGCCGCTGCCAAGGTAGGTGGCGTGCTGCGCTTCGCGGGCCAGCATGCCATCTACATATCCCGCTTCCACCAGACCGGCTTCGGTCAGTTTGCCTGCCAACAGGGCAATGGCTTCGGCCTTGGTCGCCACCGACTGCCCCAGCAGGATCTGCTGTCGCGCCAACTTCAACATAGAGATTCTCCATCAGGTGCCGGGCGGTCTGACCGTACCGGCGCATCAAACATAACCATTCGTACCACTCGCCTGCTGACAATAGACCGGATTGCATCCCTTCGGGAGCCATGCCGGGTTTTTATGCCCGGCCATCGATTGTCTGCTGACAAGCTGAATCGTTTCACTTACACTCAGACTGAATCGTTTCAGCGAATTGATCAAGTACCCACTAAGAGTGGTTTTCAATGATATGATCCCGCGCACACTTTTCGGTGCCCTCACCAGGCAGTGCCCGTGGGCCTTGCAACTCAAACAGAGCCAATATGATGAAACTGGATGAAATCGCCGCCCTCGCCGGTGTCTCGCGCACCACGGCCAGCTATGTGATCAATGGCAAGGCCGACCAATACCGCATCAGTCAGGCCACCCGCGACAAGGTGATGGCGGTGGTCACCGCCCACAACTACCAGCCGGACAGCCGCGCCGCCTCCCTGCGTGGTGGCCAGACCAGAACCCTGGGCTTTATCCTGCCCGACCTCGAGAACGCCAGTTACGCCAAGCTCGCCAAACGGCTGGAGCAAGGGGCGCGGGTACAGGGTTATCAGCTGCTGATCGTCTGCTCGGAAGATGACCCCGCCACCGAGAAGGAGCTGGCCGAGATGCTGGCCAGCCGCCACGTGGATGCACTGCTGGTGGCCAGTTGCCTGCCGCCCGAAGATCCCTTCTACCTCGGCCTGCAGACGCGCGGCATCCAGGTGCTCGCCATCGACCGGGCCATGGCGGCCGACAAGTTCGTCACCGTCGCCAGCGAAAACCAGAAGGCGAGCTTTGATCTCACCGCCTCCCTGCTCTCGCCGGCAATCAAGCACATCGCCTTGATCACCGCGCTGCCGGCGCTCACGATCAGTCGTGAACGCCGAGCGGGCTTCGAGCAGGCTGTTGCCAGCCACAGCACGGCTTGCCATCTGTGTGAAGGGGCCCACTTCTCCCGCGCCGAAGGCTATCGCCTGATCAAGACGCTGCATCAACAGCTCGGCCAGCTGCCCCAGGCACTGGTCGCCACCTCCTACATCCTGATGGAGGGGGTGCTCGACTATCTGCTTGAGCAGGAGACCGACATGAGCCGGCTCGCCATGGCCACCTTCGGCGATGATCGCCTGCTCGATTTCCTCCCTTTCGGCATCAACTCCCTGCCCCAGCAGCACGATGCCCTCGCCAGCCAGGCGCTGGAGCTGGCACTCAAGGCAGTCAATGGCGACTACCAGAACGGGCTGCACTATGTAAGCCGCACCCTCAAATGCCGTCGCTAAGCCGCCAGCAACAACCGCCCACGACCGCACAGGCTGCCGGCACAAACTGCCTCATGAGCAGCCATAAAACTGACAGCCTGTGCGGCTGCTCTTCTCAGCGCCCACCTTTGCACGCGTCTGTTTGGCCATCGAGATCGGCCAACCGGCCGACAGGGCTGCAACCCCTGCTCAGGGCCCGTTTATCGCCCCATCGGCTCGCTATAAATTGAATTTATGGTTTTTGGCCATATGACCCTTTTTTTACTTATACAGAGCCATCCGGGCCGCTAGCGCCCCCTTTTGCCCTATGCCGCCCCTTCCCAACGCCTGTAGCAACCCCCTCCGATCCCGAGGGCCGGTTCAAGCGGATTGGCATCGCCCCCTCAAGGCGCACATTTTTTCGGCGCATAGCGCCAAGTGTCATTTTTTATTTCCACTTAAATGCCTTCCACAGCACAAGATCCGCTTTTTAGGGGTTGTCTCCGCTATTTCGATCCGTTAACGTGGCAACCATATTTTACAACCGACAGGTTTCAGGTACAGATGTTTCCACGCCGATATTGCTAGCCTCCGGCTTTTCCCCCGGAGGCGCCTCCCGACACAGCCAACTGGCTCTCTCTTGTTTGCAACATCTCCGCTCACTTTCGGATGGATAACATGAACACCAAGACTCTGGGTTGTACCCTGTTGATTGCCGGCACCACCATAGGCGCCGGTATGCTGGCCCTGCCGCTGGCCTCCTCCTCCCTCGGCGGCCCCGCCACCCTGCTGCTGATGGTCGGCCTCTGGGCCCTGATGGCCTTCACCGCCATGCTGCAAGTAGAGGCAAGCCTCAACACCGGCAAGTGGTACCTGCACCAGCTGGCGGATCATCTGCTCGGCCCCTGGGGCAAGCGCATCGCCTCCTTCTGTATCCTGATGCTGTTCTACTCGCTGGCCTCCGCCTACATCAGCGGCGGTAGCAGCCTGCTGGCACAGGCGCTGGCCGATGCGGGCATGACCCTCAGCCAAGAGCAAGCCGCCTGGGCCTTTACTCTGCTGTTTGGCGGCATGGTCTGTGTCGGTACCCGATCGGTGGATTACCTCAACCGGCTGATGTTCACCGTCAAACTGGTGATCATGGTGGTGGTGCTGGCGTTGCTGCTGCCCCGCACTGAAGGGCAGCATCTGCTCTCGATGCCGCTGGGTCAGGGCCTGTTGCTGGCGGGCCTGCCGGTCATCTTCACCTCGTTCGGCTTTCACGGCTCCATTCCGAGCGTGATGCTCTACCTCGGTGACTGCCCCAAGCAGCTGCGTCGGGTCTTTGTCTGGGGCTCAGCCCTGCCGCTGATCCTCTACGTGCTGTGGCAGGTAGCGATCCTCGGTCTGCTCGGCCAGCAAGCCCTGCTGCAAACCGGTGGAGCGCTGGACAGCCTGCTGGCCAACGTCGGCAAGCTGGTGAGTTGGCCCGCCTTCAATCAGGCCATGCACCTGTTTGCCGATCTGGCGCTCGCCACCTCCTTCCTCGGGGTAACGCTGGGGCTGTTCGACTTTATGGCCAAGGTAACCCGCCGCAAGGACAACTGGCAGGGCCGCAGTCAGACAGGTCTTATCACCTTTGTGCCACCATTGCTGTTTGCCCTCTACTTCCCGCAGGGCTTTATCATGGCGCTCGGCTACGCTGCTATTGCGCTGGCGATCCTCGCGGTACTGCTGCCGGTGGCGATGGTGTGGCAGAGCCGCAAACAGGCGCCAGCCCACCACTACCGCGCCCCGGGTGGCGTAGTGGCGCTGGGAGTGGCCGCCGCCATGGGTATGCTGATTGTCGGTGTACAGATCAGCGTCAGCCTTGGAATGCTGCCAGCGCTGTAATCCCCGATACTAAACGCCCCAAATAGCCAAGCCCCGCCAATTAACTTGACGGGGCTTTTTGTTGGAAAAGAAATCAAGTGGATACAGGCATCAGCCATTAATTAAGACAGCGCCCCTTACCAAACAAACACCCAAACCTTCAGCTATATACCGACCTTTTTACTACCCAACCCTGAATAATCAGTTCAAAAACCGTTCATGCCCCTTCGCTACACTGCCCGCTCGTTTATCGCTATCAGGAGTTTGAAAACAATGATGTTGCACCTCAAGAAGAGCACCCTTGCCCTCGTCCTGCTTGCCGCCAGCGGCGCACTCAGCGCAGCCGAAATCGCCAACAACAATATTACCGAGGCGGAGATCAAGGCCGCGCAGGATGGTTGGGGCGCGGCGCTTATCAAGATCAGCGATGACTATCGCGCCGGTGGGATTGAGCGCGCCAAGGCGACCGCCGAGTCGGTGCTCGACAGCGCTTATGGCTACCAGCAGGGGCCGGTGCTGTTCAAGCCGACCCTTGCCGGTGGCGAGCAGACCTTTCGCACCAACCGCGAGGGGGCGCTGGCCTACTTTGTCGGCAACAACAGCGCCTACCCCACCGACAAAGGGTTCGCCCTGAAAAACTGGCAGAGCTATCGCTATGACAATGCAGCCGTCTATATCAACGGCGACATGGCGCTGACCATGGGCAAGGTGCATCTGGTGGATCGCGACAACAAGGAGACCACGGTCGACAAGACCTGGGGTTTCAAGAAGGGGGATGATGGCAAGGTGCGTATCGTGCTGCACCACTCCTCCCTCCCTTACGAGGGGTAATGACGGGGCTCTGCCCACCATCAACACGGTCAAATACAGCCCTGCCACCTCGGCAGGGCTGTTTGTTTTGCGCCTGCGCTTGGCAGATGGCAAGTGAATAGATGACGGTCGTGCTAACGCAGTTTGCTGCTACCCTCAAGGCAAACCATTGAGATGCCGAGCAATATCGCGTCTCTGAACACCAACCACTCGATATCATCACACAAGGAGCCAGATACCATGACCATACTGCCTGTTTACGCGGCCCTGCTAGCGCTGCTTTTTGTGTTGCTGAGCATTCGAACCATTCGCACCCGCCATAGCCGCAAGGTGGCGCTGGGGCATGGGGATGACCCCGCCATGCTGCGGGCCATGCGGGTACACGCCAACTTTGCCGAGTATGTCCCCCTCGCCCTACTGCTGATCTATTTCGTCGAAACCGGCAGCCATACCCCCTGGCTTATCCATCTGCTGGGGAGCGCCTTGCTGCTTGGCCGCCTCTGCCATGCATTTGGCATGAGCCGCACGCCGGAGAACTTCCGTTATCGGGTGGCGGGAATGGGGCTGACCTTCACGGTGATCCTGGTGAGCGCGGCCCATATCCTGATCACTGCGCTGCTCCCCTGACCCGGCCGTCACGAATAGCTGGCGAAGCGGTCTGCCAGCCATCCCCATCGGCTATTCTTCACTGCACAGATAGTCGCAACAGTGCTGCTTAAACAAGCCCGATTCAGGAGTACGATATGAAATGGATTGGCTGGTTACTGCTTGTCGGGCTGACTCCCGTTGCCCACGCAACCCCGCTAAAGCTGGCGGCAGCGGTCGAACACACTGCGATATTGCGCCCTTTTATTCATGACTGGTTTGGCCGGGCTGGCATCGACTTTCAGTTGATCCCCTGCACCTATGCCCGCTGCGAAAAGTTGATTGAGGCAGACCATGCCGTCGATGGCGATATGGCCCGGATCAAGGGCTTTGATCAGACCTATCCCCACTTGCTGCAGATCGGTGCCCCCATCTCGGAGGCGGCGATTTATGGTCAGCCAAGGGATAACCCGAACTGGCCCCCTGCCGAGGGTACCGTGATTGGCTGCCTGCGCGGCATCCAGTGGTGCGAACGCTTCCTCGGCAACTATCAGGTCATCTGGTTGAACGATGAGAAGCAAGGGCTTGCCCAACTACATCGAGGCAAAGTGGACTGGCTCATCAAGATGCGCCCTGCCTCTCAACCTGCACTGGCGTCCCCCTGGCAGAAGATCACCAAAGAGCAGGTCTTTCTCTACCTCGATAAAAAGCACCGCGCGGAAATTGCGGCCCTGCTCAAGGTACAGCTGGCGTTTATCAATATCGGCCGCTGGCTGGCGATGCAACAGCAGTACCTCTCCGCCATCTAGCGCTGTTCTCGCAGCACCACACAGTGCCGATTACATGGCTGAAAAAACAAAAAGCCCTGCCAGATTGGCAGGGCTTTTCAGTCAACCGCATAGCTGGGGAGTCAAGCTCCCGAGCCGCTTACTGGTTGTGGGTAGAGCGACGTGGACGACGGGCCTGAGCCGGTTTGCCAGCGCCATCAGCCGGACGCTGACCACCTTGCGGCTTGGGCTTGCCACCGTTACCGGTACGTGCACCACCCGCATTGCCATTGGAGGCGGAACGACCGGCCCCCTGACGCTGGCCTTGACCTTGCGGACGCGGCGCACGGCGCTGCTCGCTCGGATCGCGGGGCTCTTTGCGCAGCGGCGCGCCGATACCACGGGCGATATTGTCCAGGGTCTCGCGGGAGGCTTCGAAACCGGCCACCTGCTCGCAGGGGATGTTCTGCTTGGTCAGACGCTCGATCGCCTTGATAAGCTTCCCTTCATCGGCAGCAACCAGGGAGATGGCGTGACCGGCAGCACCGGCACGACCGGTACGACCGATGCGGTGAACGTAATCTTCCGCCACGTTGGGCAACTCGAAGTTGACTACCTGCGGCAGCTTGTCGATGTCCAGACCACGGGCGGCGATGTCGGTCGCCACCAGCACCTTGACGCTGCCATCCTTGAAACCAGCCAGGGCGCGGGTACGGGCCCCCTGGCTCTTGTTGCCGTGGATGGCGGCGGCGCTGACGCCGTTCTTGTCGAGGGTCTCGGCAACACGGTTGGCCATGTGCTTGGTACGGGTGAACACCAGTACCTGCTGCCAGTTGTTGCTGGTGACCAGATGACTCAGCAACGCGATCTTGTTGGCCTTGTCGCACGGATGCACCAGCTGCTCGATACGCTCGGCAGTACTGTTGCGCGGGGCGACTTCGATCACCGCCGGGTTATCCAGCAGACCGGTGGCCAGTTCGCGGATCTCGTCGGCGAAGGTGGCGGAGAAGAGCAGGTTCTGACGCTTCTTCGGCATCAGAGCCAGGATGCGGCGGATGTCGCGGATAAAGCCCATGTCGAGCATGCGATCAGCTTCGTCCAGGACCAGGATCTCCACTTCGTCGAACTTGACGGCGTTCTGGTTGTAGAGATCCATCAGGCGGCCAGGACAGGCCACCAGCACGTCCAGACCACGGCGAGTCGCCATCATCTGCGGATTGATGCTGACGCCGCCGAACACCACGTGGCTGCGCATTGGCAGGTGTTTGCCGTAGTTACGCACGCTCTCGCCCACCTGGGCGGCCAGCTCGCGAGTCGGGGTCAGCACCAGCGCACGAATGCGGTTCGGAGAAACCTTGCGCTTGCTCTCCATCAGACGTTGCAGCATCGGCAGGGTAAAGCCTGCGGTCTTGCCGGTCCCTGTTTGGGCCGCCGCCATCAGATCGCGGCCAGCCAGAACGGCGGGGATCGCTTGCTGCTGAATGGGAGACGGGGTGTCGTAGCCTTGTTCGGCAACGGCACGCAACAAGGGTTCGGCCAGACCGAGGGAAGTAAAACTCATAATTACCTGCTAGAGATAGGGGCGCCGGGGATTTGTGGTGGGGCTCCTCTGCTGAGCCGATGCCATCTCACAAGATCTGGGCCTATTGAGAAAACAACGATTTCCCCGGGGAGCAGAGCAAAGGGGAAAGAATAGAGGCGCAGTCTAACGGAGTTGTCCGGGATAAACGAGAAAAATGTGATGCTCCTCCCAGCACGAACAGAAAATCCCCCTCCTGTCCCCCGAATAATCCCGTTGATTGATGTCGCACGCACCACACTATTAACTGGCAACACAATATCAGCCCTCGCAGGCATGGCTCGCAGGGCAAAAGCACGGGATAAAAGAACACAATAACGAGGTTTAGCTATGACCACGCCATATCGTCCCCGCGGCAGCTGGCAGGCAAGGATTGGCCTGCTGCTTCTGCTGCTAAGCCCTGCACTGCAGGCCAGTCAGACCCTGACCGTGGCCTGGAGTCACTGGCCCCCCTTCAGCCAAATCAACAACCGGGGTGAGCTGGATGGGCTGGATGTCAGCCTGACCCGCCAGATCCTTACCCAGGCGGGCTTTGCCCCCAAGTTTCGCGAGCTTCCCTGGGCGCGGGCACTGCATATGGTAGAACACGATCAGCTGGATGTGGCGATGGCCGCCCTCCCTCTGCCGGAGCGCCAGAGCTATGCCCGCTTCTCAACCCCCTACCGCCAGAGTGCCTATGTGCTGCTGAGCAATGACCCTATCCCCGGCCATCAGGATCGCTGGGCACAGCTCGATAATCTGCCCGCGTTGTGCAACGAGAAAGGGCTCAAGATAGGCAAATTGCGCGGCACTCACCCCATGCATCAGATGGATAGCTGCCCGGCGCTTAAAATGGCGACCGAATACAACGCCGATGAGCGGATGATCGATCTGCTGCTGGCTCGCCGCCTCGATGGCATCATCATGGAGTGGCAATATGCCCGCTACCGACTGGCCCAACTGGGGGCCGAAGAGTTTATCAGCTGCCAACTGTTGCTACACCACCAGCCGGTCAGTCTGATGTTTGCCAAAAACAGCGTGAGCGAAGAACAGATCCTCAAAGTCAACGAGGCCATTCATGCCTTGCCCAAACCCCACAACAAGTTCTCGCCCCCCAGGTGTCGTCTCAATGCCGATCCGGGCGCCGCGGATCTGCTGACCCGCACTCTCCGCAAGCATTGACGGGATAAGCCGCCACTTGAAATAGCAAAGGCGACCCGAAGGTCGCCTTTTTGGTATTGTCGAACTTGTTCCCCGAACATGGAGCGATCAGCGCAGCTGCGGGGTATGGGTCAACACCCCCTGATTCTGGGCACGATGGCGCAGCAGGTGATCCATCAACACCAGCGCCAGCATGGCTTCGGCGATGGGCACGGCGCGAATGCCGACACAGGGATCGTGACGCCCCTTGGTGATCATCTCGATTGCCTCGCCTTCGGTATTGATGGTCTTGCCCGGCACAGTGATGCTGGAAGTCGGTTTGAGCGCCATGCTCACCACAATATCCTGACCCGACGAGATGCCGCCCAGAATGCCGCCCGCATGGTTGCTGGCAAAGCCCGCCGGGGTCATCTCGTCGCGATGCTCGGAGCCTTTTTGCTCCACCACCGCAAAGCCATCACCGATCTCCACCCCTTTCACCGCATTGATGCCCATCATGGCATGGGCAATGTCGGCGTCGAGACGATCAAACACCGGCTCACCCAGGCCCACCGGCACATTGCGCGCAATGACCTGCACCTTGGCACCGATACTGTTGCCCTCTTTTTTCAGGTCGCGCATATATTGATCGAGCGCTTCCAGCTTGCCCGCATCGGGGAAGAAGAAGGGATTCTGCTCAATCTGCACCGCGTCAAACGCCTCAGCCTTGATGGGGCCGAGCTGGGAGAGAAAACCGGTGATCTCGATGCCATGTACCTGTTTCAGGTACTTCTTGGCAATCGCCCCCGCCGCCACTCGCATCGCGGTCTCGCGTGCCGAGGAGCGACCACCGCCACGATAGTCCCGCTGGCCATACTTCTGGTGGTAGGTGTAGTCAGCATGACCCGGCCGGAACAGATCCTTGATGTCGGAGTAATCCTTGGAGCGCTGATCGGTATTCTCGATGAGCAGCCCGATGGAAGTGCCGGTGGTCTTGCCTTCAAACACTCCAGAGAGGATCTTCACCTCGTCCGGCTCACGGCGCGGCGTGGTGTAGCGAGAAGTGCCCGGCTTGCGCCGATCCAGATCCCCCTGCAGATCCGCCTCGCTGATCTCCAGCCCCGGCGGGCAACCATCGACCACGGCGCCCAGCGCCAGGCCGTGGCTCTCGCCAAAGGTGGTGACCCGAAAGAGTTGACCAAAACTGTTCCCTGCCATGCGCGCTCCTGCTTAGTTCTTGTAGATGGCGAAATGATCCTGATACTGCACCAGCTCGTCACGGGTCATCACAAAGACGCCGTGGCCGCCGTTTTCGAATTCAACCCAGGTAAAGGGGATCTCGGGGAACTGGGCTTCCAGATGGATCATGCTGTTGCCCACTTCGACCACCAGCACACCGTTATCCTTGAGGAAATCTGCCGCATGGGCCAGCAGACGTTTGGTCAGCTTGAGACCATCGGAGCCGGACGCCAGCGCCAGCTCGGGCTCGTGACGGAACTCGTCCGGCAGATCCGACATATCTTCGGAGTCCACATAGGGCGGGTTGGAGACGATGAGATCGTACTTGTCGCCCGCCGGCAGATCGCGGAACAGATCGGAGCGGATCGGAATGACCTGCTGCTCCAGCCCGTGATCGTTGATATTGCGCTCGGCCACGTTCAGCGCATCGACGCTGATGTCGATGGCATCCACTTCCGCTTCCGGGAACTCGTGGGCCATGATGATGGCGATACAGCCGGAGCCGGTGCACAAGTCCATGATCCGGGTCGGTTCATGTTTGAGGAAGGGCGCGAAACGGTTGGCGACCATCTCGGCAATGGGGGAACGGGGAATGAGCACCCGCTCGTCCACGTAGAACTCCCAACCGGCATACCAGGCCTTGTTGGTCAGGTAGGCGGCGGGTACCCGCTCCTGTACGCGGCGGATAATCAGCTCGGCGATACGGTGACGCTCGCTGCTGGTGAGACGGGAGTGGCGCATGGCCGGGTCTACATCCGGTGGCAGATGTAACGCGGGCAGTACCAGCTGCACAGCTTCATCCCAGGCGTTGTCGGTTCCATGACCGTAAAAAATCCCGGCGTCGTTGAAACGACTCATGGCCCAACGCAACATGTCCTGGATGGTGTGCATCTCGGCAACCACCTCATCGATAAATATCTTGTCCAAATCCACCTCCAAGTCGAGTAATATCCGGCCCGAGCCCCGTTTACCTGACGGGCAAGACGCATACCTAATACATGAGCATCTGATGAAAAAAACGCCCTCACCGACAGACGAGGAAACCCTGCTGTTCCGCGATGCGATAAAAGGTACCCGGAAAATCAAGCAAGATACCATAAGGGCCGAGTTACGCCCGGTCAAGCAGAAACGCGAATTGCGCGAAACCCGCGAAAAGCTTGGGGTTGACCACTATTTCAGCGATGAGTATCAGCCCCATCTCGACGATGATGGGCCGACCCGTTACGTGCGGGAAGATGTGTCAAAATTTGAGCTGAAAAAGCTCAAGCGGGGCATTTATCCGCCGGAGATCTATCTCGATCTGCACGGCATGAACCAGCAGCAGGCAAAACAGGAGCTGGCCGCCCTGCTCACCCTCTGCCAAAAAGAAAACATTCACGTCGCCTCGGTGATGCACGGCATCGGCAAACATATTCTCAAGCAGCGCATTCCCAGCTGGCTGGCCCAGCACCCCAATGTTCGCGCCTTCCATCAGGCTCCCCGCGAATGGGGCGGCGACAGCGCCATTCTGGTGTTGCTGGATATCGAAGAGTAGTTAGCCAAACGACCACACTATACTGAATATCAATATGTTATTCGCCGTGGAGGTCGCATGTTTACACAGGGTTCCCATGCCGACATAAAGTCATCTCTCGACGCCATCGGCGCCGCCGTGGCGGTGTTCAGCCTCGACAAGGATGATCACTTTGTGCTGGTCTCTGCCAACGATACCTTTGCCAAGGCGTTCGAGCTGGATGTCCTTGGCAGCATTGGCAAACAGCTGAGCGAGATGTTTCCCCGCTACATCACCAATACCATCGAGCCGCCAATGCACGAATGTGTGCGCATGCAGACCGGGCTCGAGAGCGAGCTGCCTATCGACAGCCTGTCGCGTACCAGTTGGTGGCGCTTTATTCTCTCCCCCATCATCCCCGAGCAGGCACGGATCAACCGGATCATTGTCACCGCCATCGACATCACCGCCAGGATGCAGCTGGAAGAGGCGCTCACCACCAGTCGTCGTCGCTTCGAGGCAGTGGTCAACTCCGCCTATGACGGCATCATCAGTGTCAGCAGCGAATCGCGCATCGAGCTTATCAATACCGCCGCCTGCGAGATGTTCGGCATCGACGAGAGTTATCTCGGCAAGCGGCTGGAAACCCTGCTTCCCCAGCGTTTTCGCGCCAATCACGAGACCTATTTCAAAGCCTTCAGCAGCTCCCCCATCAATTCGCGCCCGATGCACGCCCGCGCCTCGGTGATGGGTCTGCGCCGAGACGGCAGCGAATTTCCGCTGGAGGTGACCATCGCCAAGATCAATCTGGGACCGACCACCGAGATGACCGCCATCTTGCGGGATATCTCGGAGCGAGCTCGACTGGTGGAGGAGTTGAAGGTCGCCGCTACCACGGATCCCCTCACCGGCATTGCCAACCGGCGCCGCTTCAACGAGCTGGTCAACGCCGAGATGCAACGCTGCCAGCGTTTCGGCCATACCATGAGCCTGCTGCTGATCGATATCGACCACTTCAAGGAAGTAAACGACACCTTTGGCCATCAACAGGGAGATCTGGCGATCCTGAGTCTGGTGAAACGGATCAGCAAACAGCTGCGGGAGGTGGACATGCTGGGTCGCTGGGGTGGCGAAGAGTTTATCGTGCTGCTCCCGGAAACCTCCCTCGAGCTCGCCTGGGCCAGCGCCGAGCGGATCAGGCTCGCCATCGAATCCCAGCACCATGCACTGGACGGGGCTCTTGAGATCTCCCTCACCATCAGTATCGGGATCAGCGCCAGCAAGGGCAGCCATGACACTGTAGAGAAGATGGTTAGACGAGCCGACACCGCCCTCTATCTGGCCAAAAAGCAGGGGCGCAACTGCTGCCGCAAAGAGGAGCCGGAGCCAACTTAAGGACGCACGCCCCTGCACTCTGGTGACACAGCCAACCTGTGCCAGCAGAGATAACCAACCGCAACGAATACAAAAGACAGCGCTACTCTCTTCGGTAGCGCTGCTTTTTTCATTCTGCTTTTGGTGCACTCCTCAATCACCACCATCAAGAGGACGGCTAAAGCGCAGTGGGCCGCCATCAGCCAGAGAGAGCCTCACCGACAGCATGCCTCCGTTGGGCAATTGCCACTCGAAGAAGTCATCAAAACCGGCCATCGTTACAGCGCGGATCACCTTGGCGACCACACCGTGCGCCACCAGCAGTATCCGCTCCCCTTGCATGGTCGAAGCAAGTTTCGTGAGTCCCTGCGAGACCCGGGCAATCACCTCATCAATGGTTTCACCACCGGGAGGAGCGTCAGCCCAGCGCCTAGTGATATTGCGCGCCCACAGTTCGGGATAGCGTGTTCTTGCCTCTACCTGCGTTAGCCCTTCAAACAGGCCGACATCCCGCTCACGAAAGGCAGGCACAAGCTCCACAGGCAATCCCAGCTGACGAGACAAGATGGCAGCACTCTCCCTTGTTCGCAGCAGGGGGGACGCCAGCAGCCGATCGAACGGGGCCTGAGTGGCCGCTACCTCGTCAGCCAATCGGGCAATGTGCCTCTGGCCACTCTCATTAAGCCCGATATCCAGTGCACCCTGATACCGTCCTTCCGCATTGGCTTGCGTCTCGCCATGGCGGATAACTACCAGCTCCATGTCAACCTCCCTTGTTGGGGCTACCTTGGTTTTACTTCCCTTTGCGATAACGGGGATGCTCGTCCTGGATCGACAACCAGGGCAGCTGGCTGTCGGTATGGATGTGATAGGTTGGCGCAACAGCCTCTGGATTATCGAGAGAGGCGATAGCCAACGTGAGATAGTCAGGGTACTGGGTGCTGCGATACGTGAGGGTGGAGCCACACTCGGCGCAAAATCCCCGTCGGATAAAATCTGAAGACGCATACTCGGTCGGTTTGCCGCATAACCACTGCACCTGTTCGGCGTGAAAGTCCATCCAAGCCCCGACCGGTGCCCCCGTGGTGCGCTGGCAATCCCGACAGTGACAAAAATCGGCCGCAAAAGGTGCAGTCAGCATCTCATAACGGATCGCCCCGCAATGACAACCCCCCCTTCATCTTGCCCCCTTGTTGCAATTTTGCACAAGCCAAAGAGATTACCAATATAAACCGGCCGTTTACATCTATTTTCTCAAGGGAATAAGCGACAATGTACCTAGATAAAGCTGAGTGATATAGCCAGACCTCACTATTTCAGGTGATAAATGACAGTTTACCAATAGAGAAGATACTCCTCATATTCGCAATGAGAGGTTTCATTTTATGGTGGAAAATGAATTCGCAAGTAGCGCACTACGCTCATCAGAAGACGCTAGTTTATGGGGGCTAACGAACCTGAATATAAATTTTATTCTCAACTTTGACTCAACACAATTTCATTTCAATTTTCAGATAAAAAATTCACCTTGTCAGTTAGAACATAAGCACCATTGAAAATACAAGATAATATTCAGTGATGCACTGTTGATAATTAATGAGGAGAAGGAGTTATCCCCCCTCTCCTCTTTGGGAGTTAAATT